>JAGHRY010000302.1 GCA_018066145.1 Candidatus Colimorpha merdihippi
ACCCCCATGAGCCGCTTCGAGCTGCTCATCGGCAAGACCGTGCCCGCCGTGCTCATCGTCCTGGGGCAAGCCGTCATCATCCTGCTCATTGCGCGCCTGGGCTTCGGCGTGCCCCTCCACGGCTCCAACCCCGCATTGTTCGTCGTCGTCGGCATGTACTCCATGGCCCTGGCCGGAATCGACTGCGCCATCTCGTCCTGCTGTTCCACCCAGCAGCAAGCCTAAATCGGCATGTTCTGCTTCATCATCCCCGCACTCCTCGTCTCCGGCTTCGTCTCCCCCGTGGAAAACATGCCCTCCCTCCTCCAATACATCGCCACCGTCGACCCCCTCTACTACCTCTTCACCGCCACCCGCGGCATCTTCCTCAAAGCCTACTCCTTCCAGGACATCCTTTCCCCGCACATTATAGCGTTCGCTATAATTGGCGCTACGAACCTGGTCTTGGCATACACAATGCTTCGGCTAAAGAAAGACTAACCACCGCCTTCACCCATAACTGGGCAAAGGCGGCAATTAGGATTAGGACGAGGATTAAAATTAGGACATCACAAATACGCGCGCCTATCGCCGCGGTCCGGCCTCACTTTACTCCCGCGATACTCCCGAAAAAAATGGCTTGACAAAGAGTGGTGGCGGTGTGACTATGTCCTCGCACACGTGGAACGCCTTTCGAGGTCGCTGCGTTGCCGTAGCGAACAAATCCACATATTTCGGCCCGCGTGAGGAAACTCATTCCGGGCCACCTTTTTACCAAGATCCATGCCGCAGCGATTTTCACAAAGTAGCCTACGGCAAAGTACCGAGAATCAAATCCAGTCGAACTTATTCATCCAAGGTGCGCGCCTCACCTAGCGCACTTCATGCCACGGGGGGGGCCACAGGAATCGTGCTCGGCGTAGCTCAATGCAAATGCCCTGATATGCTAACAGATATATCTGATGCAAACCGAAAATCATGTGGAGATATTGTCATAATATTCCTTACGATATACAGTAATTTCCCAAGTAAAAGGATTATTCACGCCATGTTTACTAATTGCATCAATAATTGGCTTTCTCTGAAAAGGGATATGGATAGATTTAACAGATTTGGTATTTATAACATCTTTCAACGCAGCAGGCCACTTGTTGCGATAAAGCGATGGATTGGGTAAATAACCTTCATGAAAAGTATAAGCAACCACAATTGGAAGTTTGTATGTATAAACAGCCTCACGGATTTCCCAATCTAACACGCTTGGAGTTTTCGTCGTGTTTTGAGTTATGATGAGCAGCATAATTTTCGATTTGCGCAACCGCTCTCTCAAACGGTCATGCAATGTGTCAATCGAACTACTGTCACGTACTGCATACGTTTTTGCATGACTATCAGGAAATGAGAAATCTATTGCTTTATTCTCATTCCACGCCTTCAACAAGTTATAGTATTTGATATCACTTTCGGTGGGATCAGTTGTACCACATCCATTGAAAGCCACATATACTCCAGTTCTACTCATAATCAATCTAGCTCGTTTAAGTTAATATCATTTTTTACGCTTTCATGCAAAACGATTTGCAAAGTGAAGCCCGAACAGAAAGAACATCGCGATTGTTTAAGCGTTAGCAACATAATTTGCAGCATATGTTGCTTTGACAGGCAATTTCCTCCATCAAAGCGAGTAATGCCCGCTCCAAACAGAGGGACACTAACTTGTGTACAAGCATTGTAACGGTCATTGATTTCTTCCCACAGTCTCACCATATTCTCATAATATTCTGCCAAAGAAATATGAGCATGATTCAGGCGATCAAAATGAGTAAATGAATACAAAAGATAATCCTCAAAGACCACGCTCGAACCCAGCTTGTATTTCATAGTGTTACCTTTAATACGCTGGTGCTCTTGAGACACTATAGCTTCTTTTAAATGGCTATCTTCTTCTATGGCTTTTTGAATTGAACCAATGCTGGAATTGTGTTTTTTTAGGAATGCCCCGTGAAGCGAGTTTTCAGAAACGCAATCAACATCCACAAGCGTATCAAAATATTCATTTACAGGAATGACCTTCAGCCCTTTTTGTGCGAACAAGTCACCGTATACAACTTTTATATTTATACCATTATGCCTGCATTTGTATTGCCTTCTGCAACAATAATACAATAGTGATGCGATGATGACTATTGCTGACAACGACACGCAAATTGCAAAAACGCGGCATCTTACGCATCCGCACGCTTCAAAAAACGCCAATATTGTAGTAGCAATACCGAATATGGAAGTAATCCATCCGTTTGCATAATTGAATATTCTCTTTATCATAACATGTGTAACGAAGTTTTAAGCTGTTCCAAATTGACATTCTGCATAAAGGTGTCATCGACTTGATACAATAGTTTAATTTGGCTCGAAAAATTCATCTGCTGTGCTGCACTCTCTTTTAAAATGCCGGGATTAAGCATCTCGTACAAGGATTTAGCTTGCAGCAATTCAAAATTTATCCACGGCGAGCGCTGATATACAGCGCCATTGAATTCTTTACTATGCGAGGGAGGGATATATAGAAACGCTCTACTGTGCGCTATGGTCATTTGAATAGCATTGCTGAGCATACTATAGAAGTGAGAAGCCAAGGCATTTAATTCCTCTAACGGGAAAGTACCGTTTTCATTTGTTCTGATTGCTATTCTTTGAACATTTACCAATATTTTATCTGCTGATGCCCATAATTTTTTGTCGATAAAGCATTTATCCCATCCAAGTTTTTCCGCCAGCCAAATAGCTTTATGATCTTCGTTATGGTCATGCGAAATAAAGGTTTTATTTCCCACAACAGGGAATAGGATCTCTTCTAACAAACTACCGTCTAGATAACCATCTCCTCTCATCATGGCAGTTGCTATTTTTTCTTCCTTTCCCGCAAAACATGATTCTATTATATGATTTGCGGACTTTTGCACCTCTCGTTCTGTGGTTTGCTCCCCAATTAGTTTATAGAATTTCATTATTTCTTTTTCTTGTCGTTGTTCTTCCTCCACGCCGCTGCCCAACTGTTGGGCGGCTATAAACGTGAAGCACCCGCCTTTCTAACACTAACTTAAACTTCGCGCAAGAACTTTTTTATTATGTAATACAGTAATATCGCATGCAACAGCCTATCGACTAATTCCTTGCAAAAAAATCTAACATTTTTTGCTCCGCCCTGCGATTGTCCTGTTTTACCTCTCACTGTGTCCTCCGGCGGCGGGTGGCGAGAGCCGCCAACGCCAGCAGGGAAAGCGTGCTGGTGCTGGGTTCGGGGACCTCGTACATGTGGAAGTAGATCACCGGGCCGACGTATTCACCGTGATTGGGAACGGTGACGAAGGTGCCGCCCCAGCCCACGTAGCCGCGAGCTCGCTGGTTCGGGAGGGTCTGCACCACTACCTCCAGGTTCTCGTCAATGGTGGGAGCGTGGTCGCTGCTGCCCTGGGCAATGCCCAGCCAGTCGAAGCTCTCGCCCAAATCCTTCAACTTGGGGTACATGCTGGAGAGATTGATGCTCCGGCAATTGCCAGAGAGCTGCACGTCCTTTACGATTTGGAAGTTCGCGCGCTGTGCGGCGCGGGGAATACAAGCCCCGTCCGTCACCGCGTGGCGCACCGCGCGCATGTCATCTGGGTGGCCAATTGTGGGAAAGTGTGGTAGTCTGCGCGCGTTGAAATGAACAAAAAACTCCCCGAAAACAACGAGGAAAGGCCGCTGAAGGAGGCGTTGAGCGCCTACATGCAGCGGCGGGACTACACCC
>JAGHRY010000069.1 GCA_018066145.1 Candidatus Colimorpha merdihippi
CCCCACAAACAATAGTTATTTTTTGATTAATTATTGTCGTAAATGAAGAAAAATGTGTAACTTTGCAACCGAAATCACTCCTCGAAACCTATTCGATAAATGAGGCTGTAAAAGAAGTTAAATTACCTAAAAGCAGGAACAAAGGGTTAGCTCCTCTTCGGTCGCTGGCCATAGCAAGCTCCACTTCGGTCGCTGGCCATAGCAAGCTCCTCTTCGGTCGCTGGCCATAGCACTATGCCATCTTTAGGTCAAAAAATGAGTTTATAGAACCCGCCTATATTGTATTCGTAGTTTAAACTGCACTGCAAAGATACAATTTTTTCTTGGTTCGCTGAAGATTTTTGTATGAATTTCTTCATTTCATTGAAGATTTTTATAGTTTCAGCTTTCTAAATCTCATCTAGCATTAGGTTAGCGTCGTAACGAAAAGTTAATAACATTAACAGAATTATGTCATTTATCCCTCAATGAGGGATGAAAATAGCTAAAAACGTCCCTCAATGAGGGATAAATTTTGCACTTTTTCTCCCTCAATGAGGGATTTTTCGTATCTTTGCAAAAAAATTGCTGATATGATAGCTGATGAATTATTCGCCAATATGGAACGACTGATGAAGCATATATCATCTGATTATAAGCGATATATGTATTCTGTTCTGCCGTGGAACAACCGCCTTACTGGCTTGGTTGGGCCTCGGGGTGTGGGCAAAACTACCATGGTTTTGCAGTATATTTTGGAACACAAACAAGAAGGTATGCACCTTTATGTCACTGCGGATAGTACTTTTTTTACTACCCATACTTTGGTGGAGTTGGCGGATGAATTTGAAAAGAACGGCGGGACAAATCTGTATATTGACGAAATACACAAATATCCGGAATGGTCTCGAGAGTTGAAAGAAATCTACGACCTTCATCCCGGTCTGAAAGTTTTCTTCACGGGTTCATCAGTGTTGGATATCTTGAAAGGCGAGGCCGATCTTAGTCGCCGTGCATTGGTTTATACCATGCAAGGAATGTCGTTTAGGGAATATTTAGGATTGTTTCATCAGATTGAAGTTCCCGCGTACTCCTTGAACCAGATTTTAGCCAATGAGGCATCAATTCCTGGAGTCGATCATCCTTTGCCACTTTTTCGCGACTACCTCAGCAGAGGATATTATCCATTCTCCAACGAAGAAGGTTTTGCTATGCGAATGCAGCAGATAGTGATGCTCACCGTAGAGAATGATATTCCGCTTTATGCCGACATGAGGGTTTCTACTGCCCGCAAAATCAAGCACATGCTTACCATCATCGCGCAACTTGCGCCTTACAAGCCCAGTTATGAAAGTCTGGCTGGCGAGGTGGGTGTCAGCAAAAACAACATAGCCGATTACCTTCTATATCTTGAAAAGGCGGGAATGATAGGATTGTTGCGCGACGACACTGGTGGGATGCGAGGCCTTGGCAAAATGGAGAAGATTTATGTTGATAACCCTAACCTCATGATGGCTTTGGCGGAAGGTGTTCCTAATATCGGGAATCTGCGTGAAACATTCTTCTACAACCAGATGCGAGTCAACAACGACGTAGTATCGTCCAAGCAGTCCGACTCGCAATCGGTCAATACACATTTGAGGAGGGAGGCCGAAACAAAGGCCAGCGTCAGATTGCCGACCTCCCCAACGGCATCATCGCCAAAGACGACATAGAGTTTGGCCACGCCAACATCGTCCCCCTCTGGGCCTTTGGTCTGAACTATTGAATGGAGAAGGCCGACTATTACTTAGATAGTCGGCCTTTTTTAGGGAGGAAGCCCATCATTTGTTTCAATCCAAACAGTTGTCCAACGAAAAGAGCAGTAGAGCCAACATGAATTCCTAATTTTAATCTTAAATGCAATACGCATGATAATCTGCTCGGTAATCCAGTTAATATTCCAATGTATAACCTGTCCCTCCACATGCTCTACATTCGCATGTATGATAGGAGTCTTGCTCATGCAAATCACCACAATTGGGGCATCTATGCAAAGGCTTGTCCATACCAAAAGATAAAGCACCTCTACACGGACAGACGTATGTCCCATACTGACACTTGAAGCATTTCCTTTCGCGTTTTACAGGAAGATTCGACCTGCTGCTATGGCTACTGCTTGAGTTGCTACTTTCATACGATGAACCAGAATAACTCTGTTGATAGTCGTATTGAAGTTGGTTGTATCCGCCGCCCCATGACTGGGGCTGAGGTTGGCTCCAAACACTACTGCCCGATGACGAACCTGATGATGCAGAAGAACTCGACGAGGGCTCGTTCTTTAAAAGTTTTAAAGAATAAATAGCACTACGCATACCTTGTGCTGCGGCTTTCTCATACCAATATCTTGCACGATTATAGTCTTGGGGTACTCCCGTACCAGACTTATAATGCCAACCCAACATAGATTGTGCCCGTCCATTACCTTGTTCAGCAGCTTTCTCCCACCAATAGGCTGCTTTCTCATGGTCTTCGGCCACGACTTCACCTTCCCCATACCACTCGGCTAACTTACATTGAGCATGTTCATTACCTTGTTCAGCTGCTCTCTCATACCAATATGTTGCTTGCTCATAGTCTTTAGGTACTCCTTCTCCAAACTCATAGCACCTAGCCAATTCAATTTGTGCATCAATAAGACGTAGTATTGCAGCCCTTCTATACCAATCGATTGCTTGCTCTTTGTCTTTTGGCACTCCAACACCCATCCAATAGTACCTACCCAACTTATATTGTGCATCTACAATTCCTTGATTTGCTGCCTGCTCAAACCAATATGCTGCTTTCTCTCTGTTTTCGATTACTCCCACTCCCATGTCATAGTGGTTACCCATCTGGTATTGTGCCTCTGCATGACCTTTGTTTGCTGCTTTTTTATACCAATATATTGCTTTTGTATAATTGTGTTGCTGGTCAAATTCTATTGCTTTTTCAAATTCTCTCTCTCCATTTCCCGTGCATGAGCATAGTGTAAGAAGGGTTGCTATAAGGAATAAGCATATTTTTTTAGATTGGTTCTGTTTTTTTATCATTTTAGTCTGATAACAAGCCGAAAATAAAGGCAGTGTCAATAACAAAATTGAATTCTTAAATTTCATATTAATAATAGCTTCGGTTAATTTTGGTCACCCTTCCTGTGCCGTTGCAATGAGTACAACGCCCGTCATGATTATGACAATTGACACAATAATGATTCTCTCCTATACCCATTACAACAACCCATCCGTCGCCATTACAAGTCTGGCACTTCCCAGATCCATAACAGAAATCACAACTGGTTTCGTACTCTTCGTTATGCCAACTTTTGTGGTGTTCCTGTGATTGGTTTTCGTACGACGACCCGGAGTAGTTCTGCTGGTTGTTGTACTGGGGCTGAGGTTGGCTCCAAATACTACCGCCCGAGGATGAGCCTGATGAACTAGAAGAACTCGACGAGGACTCATAGTCATCATCATACGAGGTGCTGTGATGATTTTTTAGATTTTTTAGTGCCTCTACTGCTTGAGGATTGATTGTGTTAGGATTTTTAGGCGCTTTGGGGAATTCGGATATAAACAAAACACAAAAAAATCCAAGGACCAAAGCCAAAGTACCGAGAAAAAGAGCGCCTTTCTTTTCTCCATCTAAAATGAATTCGATAAAATACCAGATGCAAATGATACAACCTGCCAAGGCTGCCAATATAAGCAAACAGATAAGTGCCGCCTCAAACCAGTATAATACCGACCGCACCTCGTATGACAATAGTGACGTTAATAGTGTAGCTA
>JAGHRY010000075.1 GCA_018066145.1 Candidatus Colimorpha merdihippi
GTAAATGATTAATAAGATTATTATAAAACGTTGGTATACTATACTTGCCATTGTTTTTGCCGGGCTGATGGCGGCTTGCGGCAAAGCAGGGCAGGTGACTGAGTATAGCGTTATACCCGAACCCGCCTATATGGTGCAGAAGGGACGCACTTTTAGTTTTACTTCCCGCACCAAGCTCTATTTCGAAAATCTTGGCCAGAATACTTCCACGGCAAAATATATCACCTCGTCGCTCCGGCACCTCCATTTGCGCCCGTCGCTGGCAGGCCATTCGCATAAGAACGGGATCACCATCACGTTGAACGACACCCTCAATCCTGCTTTGGGAAACGAGGGATACCTGCTGCAGGTGTCGCCAGACGAGATTCGCATTTCGGCCAATACCGAAACGGGCCTGTTTTATGCCTTCCAGACCTTCGTGCAGATGCTTCCTGCCGACATCCACAGCACCCATTACAACAGGATTCTGCTGCCAGAGTGCACCATACTGGACTATCCCCGTTTCGCGTGGCGCGGCAGCTGCCTGGATGTGGCACGCCATTTTTTCACCGTCAAGCAAATCAAGCGGCATCTGGATTTGATGGCTTCGTATAAGCTGAACAAGTTCCACTGGCACCTGACCGACGACCAGGGCTGGCGGCTGGAGATAGAGAAATATCCCCAGCTGTGCGACTTTGGCGCCTGGCGCGTGGACCGCACCAATGCACCGTGGGGCGAGGCCGGGCCGGCTCGCCAGGGGGAAGAGCCTACCTACGGCGGATATTATACCAAAGACGATGTGGCTGAAATCGTGCAATATGCAGCCCAGCGAAACATTGAGGTGATACCCGAGATAGAATTCCCGAGCCATTGTTGCGCCGCCCTGGCAGCCTACCCCAATCTGGCTTGCGACGACTATCCTTATACAATAGCCTTGGGCCCCTACTGGCCCCACAAGGCGGTGCTATGCGTGGGTAAAGAGGAGGTGATGACATTCGTGCTGGACGTGCTGGATGAGGTGGCGCAGATGTTTCCGGGCGAATACATTCACATTGGATGCGAAGATATCTGCCGCGACAACTGGGAGTCGTGCCCCAATTGCAGCAAGCGCATGCACCAGATTGGCGCCAGCCAGTCGGCCAAGCTGCAGGATTGGTTTGTATCGCAGCTGGAGTCGTTTGTGAACAGCAAAGGCAAGCGCATCATAGGATGGGACGAAATGCTCGACTGCCACAGTTTGGGTGTCGATGCCGTGGTGATGTCTGCCCGAGGCGATAATAACATCATACGCGCAGCTTTGCGTGGCAACCAGGTGGTGGCGGCGCGGAGCGAGTGCTGCGGACTGGAAGCCTACCAGGCCGATTCGGCCTATCATCCTGCCGGATTTCCTATGCTGCTGCCCCTCTCGAAAGCTTACCTCTACGACCCCATACCCCACGGCCTGCCGGCAAATGCCGATACCCTGATTTTGGGGGGAGAATGCCTGCTGTGGACCGACTATATACAGAATTATGCCCAGGCAGAATATTTCCTGTTGCCGCGCATGTGTGCGCTGGCCGAGGCATTCTGGACCCAGGCCGACCGGAAGGACTGGAGCCGTTTCCAGAATAAGATAGAGGCACACAAGCAATGGCTTTCGGCAGCCGGATTCAACGTATGCCCAGGCTCGTTCCGCCCGATAGTTGCCATTGCCGAGGATCAGGACTACCGCATTGTGACCCTTGCCACTGAAGTGGCCAACACCTTTGTTTATTACACCACCGACGGCTCGGAGCCCACATTGGAATCGGCCGTGTATAGCGCCCCGCTCCGCCTGCCCAAAGGCACGCTGCTGCGTACCCTGTCGTACTACCAGGGGCAGATACGCGAGGGCGTGTATAATTTCCCATTATGAAACAGATAGTAGACCATATTGCACAAACAAGAAATGTGGCTTTGGAAGAACTGGCGGCGCTATTGACCTCGGAAGATCATGAGGCGCTGCAGTATCTCTTTGGCCGGGCCCACGACGAAGCCCAGCGCATATACGGAAACAAGATTTTCATGCGCGGGCTGATAGAGATATCGAACCATTGCAAGAATGACTGCCTGTACTGCGGCATCCGGCGCAGTAGGCAGGGCATAGCGCGCTATCGGCTGGACAAGGAGCAGATACTGGAATGCTGCCAGCAGGGCTACGGGCTGGGTTTCCGCACCTTTGTGATGCAAGGGGGCGAGGATGCCTGGTTTAACGATGATCGGCTGTGCGATATTGTGGCTGCAATTCGCAGCCAATATCCCGACTGCGCCATCACCCTGTCGGTAGGGGAGCGTTCGCGCGAGAGCTACCAGCGCCTTTATGACGCGGGAGCCGACCGCTACCTGCTGCGGCATGAGACTGCCGACAAGCGCCACTATGAGAAATTGCACCCGGCAGAGATGTCGTTCGACAACCGCCAACGCTGTCTGCGCGACTTGAAAGAAATCGGATTCCAGGTGGGCTGCGGATTTATGGTAGGATCGCCCTACCAGACTTTTGAGACACTATACCAGGACCTGCAGCTGATTCGCACCCTGCAACCCGAGATGGTGGGTATAGGCCCCTTTATCCCCACTGCCGAAACCCCCTTTGCCGACCGGCCCGCCGGCACTGTTGACGCCACGCTGCGCCTGATAGCCATCATACGGCTGATACACCCCCACGCCTTGCTGCCTGCAACCACGGCACTGGGCACGCTCCACCCCCAAGGACGCGAACTGGGCATTATGGCCGGGGCCAACGTGATTATGCCGAACCTGTCGCCGGTGGCCCACAGAAAGGATTACAGCATCTATGACAACAAGCTTGCCTCAGGGAGCGAGGCGGCCGAAACCGTGGAAGACTCGCGGGCAAGGCTGAAACTACTGGGTACAGAGGTGCCTGCCGACCGCGGCGATTTTCAATAAGAATATTCAAGGAGATGTGGGGCCTGCTATGGCATCTCCTCCCTAAAAGAAGAAAATGAAAAAATCTATCGTATATGTTTTGCTGGCAGCCTCGGCCATTATGTGGGGCGTCAGCTTTATTCTGACCAAAGAACTGTTTAATTCCGAGCCCCATATCACGGTGCTCATTATCCTTACCTTTAGGCTGATACTGGCATCGGCCGTTACCATGCCGGTGCTGCTGGCCCTGCGCCAGCTGGAGCCGATAAAGAAAGGCCACCTGAAGTGGTTTCTGCTGCTGGCGCTGCTGGAGCCCTTTATCTACAGCATCTGCGAAACGAGCGGTGTGCAGCTGGTGAGCGGCAGCATGTCGGCCATCGTGGTGGCAACGATTCCGCTGTTTGTGCCTTTCGGTATGGCGATAGCCTTTAAAGAACGCATCCGGGGCGTGACCCTGCTGGGCATCGTGTTGTCGCTGGTGGGGTTGGGCATCATGGTGTTTATGGGCGAAAACAGCAGCATGGATGCCAATCCCAAAGGACTGGCCTGGCTGCTGGGGGCCGTGCTTACGGCCGTGTTCTTTACCCTGGTGATGGCCAAGCTGGTGAAATGGTACAAGCCCTTTACGATAACGGCCTACCAGAACTTCTTCGGCTGCCTGTATTTTATACCGGTGATGCTGGCGGTGGACCATGCAAGCCTGCCCATGCTGTCCTATTCGGGCAAGATGATAGGCCTGATACTGGTGCTGGGTATTGCCTGCAGCACGCTGGCATACGTGTTCTATTGCAACGGGGTGGCCCATTTGGGCGCCACGTCGGCCTGCATCATCACCAACTCGATTCCCATTTTCTCCTTTATTGCAGCCCTGATTATCGGGCAGGAGACATTCTCGTGGGCCAAGCCGATAGGCATACTGGTGGTGCTATTGGGCGTGGTGATGGCGCAGCTGCCTCCCAAGAGTAAGGCCGACTAGCCGAGGAAGGCTGGGGCCTATTCGCTGCTGGAAGGGAATTTGGGAAAATCCATTATCTCCAAATCTTTAGGGGTGCGGCCATCGACAGTGAATCGCACGAGCGTGGCCACCTTGTGAAACCCCTGTCGTCCGGCAGCCCCGGGATTGATATGCAGCAGGTTCAGGTCGTTGTCGAACATCACTTTGAGTATGTGGCTGTGGCCGCAGACGAAGATGTCGGGTTTCTCGGTTTTGAGCAGCGACAGCAACTGGGCAGGGTAGTGGCCGGGCCAGCCGCCGATGTGGGTCATGATTACCTTGAGCTCCTCGCACCTGAAAATAGCCCTACCAGGGACCTCGTAGCGGAGATCGTAGTTGTCCATGTTGCCATACACACCGCGCACGGTCTTCCAGGCCTTCAATTCTTCGAGAACGCCCGCCCCCATATCGCCGGCATGCCAAAGCTCGTCGCAATCTTTAAAGAAACTATACACCTGTTTGGGAATAACGCCGTGGGTGTCGGACAAAACGCCAATCTTTTTCATAAAATTGAATCCTTAAAAAT
>JAGHRY010000022.1 GCA_018066145.1 Candidatus Colimorpha merdihippi
GTATTTGGAAAGTAAAAATGATTATTTAAAAATAATTTTATATCTTTGCGCGATAATTTAAAATGAAGTTTTAATATCTATGATTTCTAAAAGAGTTATAAAACAGATACTTTTGGACAATCGCCAATTGGTGGAGTCGTTTAAAATTGTGCATAGAGATGTGTTGGACCACCTGCCTTGCACCAACGACAACCCCTTGGGGTGCAAAGTTTTTGTGGGGTTGCGCAGGGCAGGCAAGTCGTTTGTGCTTTTCGAAAAAATGCAGCAACTGCTCCAGTCGGGACACAGTTGGGACGAGATGCTCTACCTGAGTTTTGAGGACGAACGTCTTGAGGGTATCGATGCTTCGGACCTGAACGCCTTGCTGGAATGCCACATAGAGATGGGCGGCAGCGAACGCCCCATGTTCTTCCTTGACGAGGTACAGAACGTGGCAGGATGGGATAAATATGCCCGCCGCATGGCCGATGCCAAACATCAGATGTGGATCACGGGTTCCAATGCAAAAATGCTCTCGAGCGAGATCATGACCATTCTCGGTGGTCGCTTCCAGTCCGTGGAGGTCTATCCCTATAGTTTCGGTGAATTTCTGCGAGCCAAAGGGATGTCCATTCCTGGGATGGAGAACATGAGCACTACTCAACGTGCCTCGCTGATGCGCGAATTTGGCGAATATTTCGCATGGGGCGGACTGCCCGAGGGTGTGGGACATCCGGCGCGGCGTTCGTATTTGAGTTCGGTATATCAGAAGATATACCTTGGCGACATTTGTGCCCGCAACCGCGTCAGCAACCCCAACCTGCTGCGACTCATGCTCAAGAAGGTGGCAGAGAGCATCAAACAGCCAATCTCCTATTCCCGCATAGCCAAAATCCTTTCCAGTGTAGGCGGGAAGGTCTCGGTGCCAACAATCAGCAGCTATATAGGCTACTGCGAGGAGTCGTGGATGATGCTGCGGTTGCGCAATATCTGCGCAGCCTTTGCCGAAAGGGAAACCAACTCAAAGTACTACTTTGTGGATAACGGCCTGGTGAACCTGGTGCTGATTGACCCCGAGACCACCTTGCTGGAGAATCTAGTGGCTGTAAGCCTGCTACGCCGATATGGGCATGGGGCCGACAACGAGCGGGTGTTCTTCTATCATCAGAATGTGGAGGTGGACTTCTACATCCCTGACGAACAATTGGCCATACAGGTGGCATTCTCGGTGGAGTCAGACCCCGATACCCTTGCCCGAGAGGTGTCGGCACTCACCAAGCTGCCGCAGGCCCTGCCTTGCCAGCGCCGTGTGATAATCACCTATGACGAAGAGAAAACCATCGACGACGAATACGGACAAATCGAAGTCCTGCCCTGTTGGAAATGGCTTCTCCATAACTGTTGACTCCAAGCCGCCTACCTGCTGACCCTCGTCACCACCGACGGCCAAAAACACACCGTAAGACTACTCAAGCAAAGCGAAGTCTTCGGGCAGTGATTGTGAGGAGTGCTTGTGTTGGGATCGGCTCAAAAATCGGCTAATTCCTATACGTTTCGGCTCACAATGATCCGATAATCGAATAAAAAGTTGTATTTTTGCACCGAATTACAATTGAGAACAATATGGATAAAGCAAGAGAAATACAGCAGTTTGTGCATTTTCACCCGAGTTCTTCACGCGAAGAAATAGCCCAAGGCACCCTTTTCGAAGGCAGCGATGCCACGCTCAAGCGCATCATAGCCTCGTTGGTGGCAGAGGGCTGCCTGGTGGTGGAAGGCAACGGTCGTGCCACTCGCTACAGCCTGTCGCCTCAGGCACACTTGTTGATGCCGATGGACCTCGAAACCTATTTTAGCCAAGATATTGACGACCGCCAGGTGCAGACCAGCTTCAACTTCGGCCTCATACGCGAGCAACTGCCCCACGTGGAACTGTTTACGCCAGAGGAACAGAGCCGACTTGATGCTTTGCAGTCTGAATTTCGAGGGCATGTGGATGCCATGACCGACAACGAATACCGCAAGGAGATGGAACGCCTGGGAATAGACCTGAGCTGGAAATCGTCGCAGATAGAAGGCAATACCTATTCGCTCCTCGAAACGGAGCGGCTGCTGCGCGAAAGCAAAACTGCCGACGGAAAAACCAAAGAGGAGGCCATGATGCTGCTCAACCACAAGGATGCGCTTCGTTTTGTGCTGGACAATCCCGACTATCTGCAACAACTGAGCATAGGCCATATCGAAGATATCCACCAACTGCTGACCAAAGACCTGGCTGTGGACAGGGGCATCCGTCGCCGTCGTGTGGGTGTTACCGGCACCAACTATCGACCTCTGGACAACGAGTTTCAGATACGCGAAGCATTGCGCGACACATGCGAACTGATTAACGGGAAAACGAATGTGTTTGAAAAGGCGCTGCTGGCATTGGTGCTGCTGTCCTACATACAGGCCTTTACCGACGGCAACAAGCGCACGGCCCGCATTACCAGCAACGCCCTGCTAATAGCCAATGGCTATTGTCCGTTGAGTTTCAGAACCGTGGACTCCATCGACTACAAGAAAGCCATGCTCGTTTTCTACGAGCAGAACAACCTTTACGCCTTCAAACAGATATTTATCCAGCAGTTCGAATTTGCCGTGAAAGAATATTTCTAAGAGGGTCTGATGCGATATCCCGCCCTATTAAATAATGAATCTATATGTAATAGTCTATCCGATTATAACATAGGAT
>JAGHRY010000250.1 GCA_018066145.1 Candidatus Colimorpha merdihippi
TAATCAATACCCCCAAAGCTCCAGCAGCTATCGGTCCTTACAGCCAGGCCATCCAGGCAGGCAACACCCTTTATATCTCCGGCCAGGTTCCCGTGAATCCCGAAACCAAAGAAATCCCCGAAGGCATTACCGCCCAGACCGAACAGGTAATGCAGAACATCAAGGCCATCCTCGACGAAGCCGGCTACACTTTTGACGATGTTGTAAAATCCACCTGTCTGCTCGCCGATATGGAGTACTTCAAACCCATGAACGAGGTTTACGCCAAGTACTATGCCAAAGACTGCCCCGCCCGCGCTGCTTTCGCCGTTAAGGGTCTTCCCCTGGGCGCACTGGTAGAGATTGAAACTATTGCGGTGAAATAAGTGTTGAATTGAGTGAAAAGCGAACAGCAATCTGGTATAATCGCCGATTGCTAATCACCCGGTCACCGATTACCAAAACGAAACAAATAAACAAAAATACACACTATGGATTTTAGTTGCACTAAACAAGAACAACTCTTCCTGCAGATGATTCGCGAATTTGCAGAGAAAGAGGTTAAGCCCCTGGCTGCCGAAGTCGACGAGGAAGAACGCTTCCCGATGGAGACAGTTAAGAAAATGGCCAAAATCGGCCTGATGGGTATCCCCGTTCCCACCCAGTACGGCGGTGCCGGCGGCACCAACATCATGTACGGTATGGCTGTTGAGGAACTCTCACGCGTATGCGCTACTACCGGCGTTATTCTTTCCGCTCACACCAGCCTCTGCGTTGCCCCCATCATGGAAGCAGGCACCGAGGAACAGAAAATGAAATACCTGCCCAAGCTTGCCAGCGGCGAATGGATTGGCGCTTTCGGTCTCACCGAACCCAATGCCGGTACCGATGCAGCAGGCCAGCAGACCATTGCAGAAGACTGCGGCGACCATTGGAAACTCAATGGCAGCAAGATCTTCATCACCAACGGCAGCTATGCCGATGTTTTCATCATCATTGCTATGACCGACAAGAGCCTCGGCACCAAGGGCATCAGCGCCTTCATCGTCGAGAAGAATTTCCCCGGTTTCAGCGTAGGTAAGAAAGAGAAGAAGATGGGTATCCGCGGCAGCGCTACTACCGAGCTCATTTTCGAAGACTGCATCGTTCCTAAGGAGAACCTCCTCGGCCAGATTGGCAAGGGCTTCGGCTTGGCCATGAAGACCCTCGACGGCGGCCGTATCGGTATCGCAAGCCAGGCACTGGGTATTGCCCAGGGTGCTATGGACGAGACTGTAAAATATACCAAAGAGCGCAAACAGTTTGGTCGTTCGATCAGCCAGTTCCAGAACACCCAGTTCCAGATGGCCGACCTCGAGACTAAAGTTCAGGCTGCCCGCCTGCTCGTTCGCCGTGCCCATTACAACAAGGACAATGGCCTTCCCTACAGCGCTGAAGCTGCTATGGCCAAGTTGTTCTGCGCCGAAACCGCTATGGAAGTCACCACCAAGGCTGTACAGTTCCACGGCGGATATGGCTACACCCGCGAATATCCCGTTGAGCGCATGATGCGCGACGCCAAGATTACCGAAATCTATGAAGGCACCAGCGAGGTACAACGCATGGTTATCGCCGGCAAGTTGTTCAAATAATATCTAGAACTTCTAGAAAACTCTAGCCATTCTAGATTTTCTAGAGAAAAACGAAACAAAAAACATGAAAATTGTAGTTTGCATAAAACAAGTGCCGGACACCACCGAGGTGAAAATCAATCCGCAAACCGGCACGCTTATCCGTGAGGGCGTTCCCAGCATCATGAACCCCGACGATAAGGGCGGCTTGGAGTTCGCACTCCAGCTGAAAGATAAATTCGGCGCACACGTAACCGTTATCACCATGGGTCTCCCCCAGGCTGAGGCTATCCTCCGCGAAGCATTGGCAATGGGCGTTGACCGCGCTATCCTGCTCACCGACCGCAAGCTTGGTGGTGCCGATACCCTGGCAACCTCCAGCGCTATCGCCGGCGCATTGCGCACTATGGATTTCGACCTTGTTATTACCGGCCGTCAGGCTATCGATGGTGACACCGCACAGGTAGGCCCTCAGATTGCCGAACACCTCGACCTGCCCCAGGTTTCCTATATGGAAGACCTCCAGTACGACGAGGCAACCAAGACCTTCACCATCCGCAAGCAGATGGAAGACGGCTACCAGATTCTCGAAATGCAGGCCCCCTGCGTTGTTACCGCTCTGGCAAGCGCCGTTCAGCCCCGCTACATGACCGTTAACGGCATCGTTACCGCTTTCGACAAGGAAGTGGAAGTGTGGGGTGCAGACCGCATCAATGTTCCCGAGGACCGTATCGGTAAGGCTGGTTCCCCCACCTCCGTATTCAAGTCCTTCCCCAAGCAGCTGAAACCTGCTGGCCAAACCTTCGAGGTAACTCCTGAAGAGGCTGTGGAACTCATCATCAATAAACTGAAAGAAAAACATATTATCTAATAGCCATGAATTTAGCAGAATATAAAGACGTTTACGTATTTGCCGAACAACGTGACGGCAAGATTCAGAATGTAGCTCTTGAGCTGTTAGGTAAAGCCCGCGAGTTGGCCGACGCTAACAACGAGAAGGTTGTTGCCATGCTTCTCGGTAAGAACATCAAGGACCAGGCCCAGACCCTCATCGCCCACGGTGCCGACAAGGTTATCGTTTGCGACCACGACCTGCTTGAGACCTACCTCACCGAACCTTACACCGAGGCTATCACCCAAATTATTGCTGAGAACAAGCCCAGCATTATGCTCATTGGCGCTACCACCATCGGACGCGACCTCGGCCCCCGTGTTTCGGCTCGCAACGTTACTGGCCTTACCGCCGATGCTACCAAGCTCGAAATCAGTGACGACGAGGCTCACGAGTTCCGCATGACCCGTCCCGCTTTCGGTGGCAACCTGATGGCTACCATTCTCTGCAAAAACAACCGCCCCCAGATGTCGACCGTACGTCCTGGTGTGATGCAGAAACTCACTCCCGATGCTAACCGCAAGGGTGAGGTTGTGGATTATGCAATCAACTTCGACGAAAAGAAAATCAGCCGAGTAAAGGTTGTAAAGACCGTTAAGGAAGAGAAGGTTATTGCCGACATCAGCCAGGCAAAAGTGCTCGTCAGCGGTGGCCGCGGCGTAGCCAACAAGGAAGGTTTCGACAAACTCGAGGCGCTTGCAAAAGAACTCGGTGGCGAAGTTTCCAGCAGCCGTGCAATGGTTGACGCAGGCGTAATGGATGCCAGCCGCCAGGTAGGACAGACCGGTAAGACCGTACGTCCAGCCCTTTATATGGCTTGCGGCATTAGCGGTGCCATCCAGCACCTCGCCGGCATGGAAGAGAGCGACCTTATTATCGCCATCAACAAAGATAAGTTTGCACCCATCTTCAGCGTTGCCGACCTCGGCATCGTAGGCGACCTTCACAAGATTGTTCCCATGCTCACCGAACGCCTTAAAAACATGCAGAAATAATTATATATAATTG
>JAGHRY010000223.1 GCA_018066145.1 Candidatus Colimorpha merdihippi
GTGTTCGAATAATGTAATGTTAAAAAAAAAGAAATATCGAATTTTGAATCGTCAAAAGTTTTGCTAATCCAAAAAAAAGTCCGACTTTTGCACCCGCTTTTTCGCAAAAAAAAGCATGTGTAACTAACGTAAAAAAACAACAAAAAGTATATATTATGTCAAAGATTTGTGAAATCACTGGTAAGAAAGTAATTCGTGGTAACAACGTTTCCCACTCCCGTATCCACACCAAACGTACCTTCGCTCCTAACCTGCAGACCAAAAAGTTCTACATCCCCGAAGAGGATATGTGGATCACCCTTAAGGTTAGTGCCAAAGGTATGCGCATCATCAACAAGAAAGGTATCCTTGCCGCTCTTCAGGATGCTGCCGCTCAGGGTCACCTGCAATTCTAACTTTTGAAGACGAATATAGGTCTTAATAAAACATTTTTATCAATCCCTTAACAAGAAAGAGGTATTTAACATGATCGTAGTTCCTATTAAAGAAGGCGAAAACATTGAGAGAGCCCTTAAGAAACTCAAACGTAAATTCGAAAAAACTGGTGTTGTGAAAGAACTTCGCGAGCGTCAGAAATTCACTAAGCCTTCCGTTATCAACCGGGAACGCAGACAGAAAGCTATCTACGTTCAGCATCTGCGTCAGCAAGAGCTCGACAAATAGTAGTCAGCCTGTCGGCACGAATCAAATCAAGGAGATTGGTTTTCCACTGAAAGCCAATCTCTTTTTTATTACCTCTTCCTTCCATATTTATCACAGCATCCTTAAAAGCTGTATAGCTATTGATGATTCCAAAAATGGTTGACCCTAGTTCTAAAAATAAGGCGAGCCACTTATGGGTGGCTCGCCTCATTAGCTTAAAGAAAGCGACTTGATTATTTGTTGTAACGTTCTTTGTACTTGTCAATCTGGGGTTTCATTGCATCAATGCATTCGGCAACAGCCTCTTCAAAAGTGTTGGCCTGTTTGCTGATGAACAGTTTCTGACCGGGGAGGGCAAGAGTAAATTCGGCAATCTTGTTGTTGTCGCTTTCGGGCTTGTCAACCTTCAAGATAACCTCGCAGTTAGTAGCATTATCAATAAGGCGATCCAATTTGGCTACCTTTTCATTGATAAATTTCTCAAGTTTTTCGTCAGCCTTGAATTTTACGGCATTAATTGTTGTGTTCATAATTACCTCCTTATTTTTTATTTGTTGCCCGTGGATGGGCATGTTTATAGGTTTCTTTCAAATGTTCGCGAGTCACATGGGTGTATATTTCGGTAGCCGCCAAGTCGCTATGGCCCAAAAGCTCTTTAATGGCATCGATATTGGCTCCTTCGGTCAGCATGTGGGTGGCAAAGGTATGCCTGAACACATGCGGGCTAATCCGGTCGGCATTGCTTAGCACAGTCATGTATTTTTTTACTATACTGTATACCATGCTGGCGCTAACCTCTCGCCCTTTACTATTCACCAACAGCTTGTCGGTGGATAGTGGCAATTCCATCTCGCTTGCTAATTTGTTACGTAACGAAAGATATTTTGAAATATTGTGCGCCAGTTCGCTTTCTATTGGAATAATTCTCTCCTTATTTCTTTTCCCAAGCACCTTTATCGTGAGCCTTGACAAATCGATACAGTCCAGCGTAATCCCTGCCAACTCGCTACGGCGCATACCTGTTTCATACAGCATACGCAGAATCAGCTTGTCTAATTCGCCGTCATAATTCTTTGGGTAAATATCGGCATAGATTTTTTCAACTTCGGTCTCACGGAAAAAAACCGGCAAGCGCTTGGGCATTTTTGGAATTGATACTTTAGCCATGATGTCCTGATCGAGTACTCCCTGCCGCCGCAAAAACTTCATCCATGCGCGCAAAGCAGCAATCTGCTTGACAACAGTACCTGGTGCCTCGCCATTATCCATCAGGCTCATCTGCCATTCGCGAACGTTGCCTGCCGTCATTTCGCCCACCTCTTCGATGCCTTCGGCCTGCAGGAAATCGGCAAAACGGCGAACTTCGCCTACATAATAGGCGACAGTACCTTTGGCCAAACGCTTCTCGGCGCTGACATTATTGGCAAAAAACACTATGGATTCGTCAATTTTCACAACTGCAAAGATACGCATTTTTTTGATATCAAGCGCTAATAGTGCAAAAAAATATTGCCTATGTCGTTTTTTTTTCCGTACTTTGCAATTTATTGATAATCCTACAAAGAGCCTATACTATATGAATACAAGCACGTTCCGCGCATTAACTGCCGACGAAGTTCACCAGTTGCAACTTCTAGGAAACCATTCAAACGATTGGGGTATGATTCAGGTTGTACACAATTTCAACCCCACACTTTATCGTGGAAATATTTTTGCCGGACATGTCACATTAGGATTTTCTGATTCTAGAGAACTTGTCAATGGCGACCTCGTCCTTCCGGAAGGTATATACAACTCGGTT
Organism: Candidatus Colimorpha merdihippi; assembly: GCA_018066145.1. GTDB lineage: Bacteria > Bacteroidota > Bacteroidia > Bacteroidales > P3 > Colimorpha > Colimorpha merdihippi. The sequence goes on from JAGHRY010000223.1 coordinate 2,444, forward strand.
ATTCGAGATAGCCATATAGGAGACCACTGTGCTGTGCATAATGTGCGCATGCTATCCGGATACACAATTGGCAGCCATACCATCATGTTCAATATCGATGAAATGACTGCTGGCAACCCATCAAACGCCGCTTGGCTCGAACCCATGAACGAAAATGGGGGCCGGCGTATTCTGCCCTATGCCGGAATGACGATTGCCGATGCCAATTTGTGGGCCAAATATCGCGACCATGCCAATTTGATATCCCGTCTAGAGGAATTCACCCGCCACCAACTAAACACGCCTAACGGTAGCTATAGCCAAGTGGGTAGTTGCAGCGTTATCAAAAACTGCAAAACAATACATAATGTAGCCATACTGTCTGATGAAAAGGCACCCACTATTATAGAAAGTTGCACAGCTCTTACCGATGGCGTTGTTGGCTATGGATGCCATTGCCAATACGGCATCATGGCCACTCGGTTCCTCCTTGGCGAAAACGTCCACCTGGAAATGGGAGCCCGCGTCAACGACACCGTAGTAGGAGACAACTCAACCATTGCCCGATGCGAAGTAGGCAACAGCCTCATATTCCCCGCTCACGAGCAACACCACAACAACTCCTTTCTCATTGCCGCCAATATCATGGGACAAAGTAACATTGCTGCCGGATGCACCCTCGGTTCAAACCACAATGGACGTACAGCCGACAATGAGCTCGTGGCAGGTCGTGGATTCTGGCCTGGGCTATGCTCCAGCATCAAGCACTCCTCGGCATTTGCTTCTTACACCCTTTTGGCCAAGGCCGACTATCCGGCCGAGCTTAGCATCACCCTACCCTTTTCGCTTGTAAACAACAACGCAGGACGCAACCAGCTGGAAGTAATGCCCGCCTATTGGTGGATGTACAATATGTATGCCCTCAATCGCAATATCACCAAATTTGCCAAGCGCGATCAACGCTATCACCGCAGCCAAAACATCGTTTTCTCCCCCTTCGCCCCCGACACTGCAGAAGAGATTGTCAACGCTCGAATGTTGCTACGCTATTGGATTGAACAAGCCTACCTTGCATCATCGCCATCAAACGGCAACGATAAAAAAAGCAAAAATATCGAGGTGCTGGGATTCGGCCTCGAGAAAGGCAAACGCAAAACAGTTATCCTCAAATGGGCCGAGGGCTATCGCGCATACGAAGAGATGCTCATCTATTATGCCATGAACGAACTGGCCGCCGATAACCTTTCGGCCACACTACCCGATTTTTCATTAGCTCAGGGACAACGGCAACGCGAATGGGCCAACCTAGGCGGACAGCTTGTGCCACAGCCCGAACTGGACACTTTGATTAGCGACATCGAACATGGCAGAATCAACTCTTGGGATGAAATTCATGACCGCTATGCACAATGGTGGCAACAATACCCTTTGTGGTGCCGCCAACACGCCTATCATGTGTTATGCTTCCTCAGCGATACTACCCAACTTGATGTCAACCTATGGAATCAATATCTTCAGCGTTATGCCACTATACGACAATACGTTGCCGACCAAATACGAATCACCCGACAGAAAGATAATGCCAATCCATATCGACAAATGACTTATCGAAACGATGCCGAAATGCAGTCGGTACTGGAATAATCCATCTTAATGCCTGACTTCAGATAAGGCAAACTTCTTAGTAAAAAGCTTTAGCCGAATGGGATATATCAACTATGCCTTTCGGTGCAAAAATGACAAACTGTATTTGGAGAGCAAACTTATCAAGTCCACGAAAAGTCTGCTACTCCTTTCCTCCTCGTATACGGTCAACAATGAGCGCTATAGCGCCATCGCCGGTAACGTTGCCTGCTGTGCCGAAACTATCCATTGCAATATAAATAGCAATCATAAGTCCTTGCATATTAGCATCGAAACCCAGCATACTGCTCAATAGTCCAAGAGCAGCCATAATGGCACCGCCAGGCACGCCAGGAGCAGCCACCATGGTGATGCCCAGCATCATTACAAATCCAATATAGGTACCGAAGTCCGACGGCAACCCCATGCTAATGGTAATGGCATACGCCACAGCTACAATTTTGAGAATGCTGCACGGCATGTGAATAGTGGCACATAATGGCACCGTAAAACCAGCCGTTTCGGGGCGGACCCCATTCTTGACTGCCTGCTGCAGCGTAACGGGTATTGTGGCTGCTGAGGACGATGTACCCAACGCAGTAACATAAGCCGGCAGCATTGTAATCAACGCCTTAAACGGATTCTTCTTTGCAATTGGCCCTGCCACTAGAAAGATGGTTACCAACTCTGTAACATGAAGCAAAAAGATGAAGCCAACAATTTTGAGGAACGCTCCTAACACAGCACCCACATGGCCTTCGGCACCCATCTGCAAAAAGATGCCAAAGATGTATAGCGGCAGACACGGGATGATAACCTTTGAAATAACAGAAGTTATGATGTCGCGAAAATCGACAAGAAATCCACGCATTGTGTTTCCGCTAATATTGGCAGTAGTGAGGCCTAGGATGAAAGCCAAAACCAATGCAGTTGTCACCGATATAAAAGCCGGCATTTCGATAGTGAAATATGGTATAAGTTTATTACTCATATCCATATTGCCGAGCGATGCAAGTCCATTGCCCAAAATATGCGGATAAGCTAACGAACAGGAAAAATATGAGAATACTCCCGACAATACCGTTGACCCATATGCCAGCACAACGGTGATGAGCAGCAATTTGCCGGCTCCTTTCCCCAAATCGGCTATTCCTGGAGCAACCAATCCAATAATTAGCAATGGGATAAACATGCCCAAGAAATTGCTGAAAATCGAATTGAATGTAAGAAACACTCTCACCAGCCATGGCGAAAAGAAAAATGAACAACCTATACCTAAGGCAATTGCAATGAGAATTCTAGGCAGAATTCCAAATTTTGACATCTTCATACGAACAGTGTTACTAAACAAAATAACGGTGTTTGGGGAACAAGAAAAAAGGTGAGAAGCAAAGAACCCTGCATCCCACCTTTCCAATCTCAAAAAGCAGAGACTTATTTGTTATAGCGCTGGCATTCCTTGGGAGTAACGCAGGTGCCAGTAGCACGGCATACGAGAACGCGCTCTTCCATAACTTCAGCAGCAGAAGCACTGATTTCGGGGAGGGTACGGATAACCTTGTAAGCCTCGAACTTCATCTTGCGCGAAGTATTGCCAACATGGGTGATTTCACCATAAGCTTCGATATAGTCGCCAGCATAAACGGGAGCTTTAAATTCAACCATATCGTATGCGCAGAACAAACCTTCGTCGCCATCCTGCTTGATAAGAAGTTCGGTAGCAACATCGCCAAACAGATGGACCATGTGTGCGCCATCTACGAGATTACCGCCATAATGGGCGTCTTTTGCGCTCATACGAACGCGGAGCATAGAAGTAATTGCCATATTATTTATTGTGAATATTATTTGATGATATAATCTACAAAAATACCGGGAGTTTTTACATTTTCGGGAGCGATTTCACCAGTCTTTACAATCTGCTGAGGCTCAACAATAACCACATCGGCTGCAGTAGCCATCATAGGACAGAAGTTTTGGCTGGTGCCCTTATAAACGAGATTGCCGCTTTCGTCGCAGATGTTGGCTCCAATGATAGCTACATCGGCACGAACGGGTTTCTCAAGAAGATACTCAACACCGTCAACAGTAACTTTCTGTTTGCCATTCTCAACTACAGTGCCCAAACCGGTGCGAGTAAGAACGCCACCCAATCCTGCGCCAGCAGCACGAATCTGCTCAGCCAAAGTACCTTGAGGCTGAAGGGTAACATTAAGCTCGCCAGCATTCATCTGGTCGATGGTGTTATTGTTGGTGCCAATATGGGTAGCAATAAGATTCTTTACCTGATGATTGGTGATAAGCTTGCCAACACCTACTTCGGGATATGCAGTATCGTTGCAAATGATGGTAAGGTCTTTTACGCCTTTCTCAACCAATGCATCTATTAAAGCAATAGGATTTCCTACACCAAGAAATCCACCAACCATTACAGTCATGCCGTCTTGAATTTTATCGGCGGCTTCTTTTACAGATATGAATTTGTTCATAACAATATATTATTT
>JAGHRY010000090.1 GCA_018066145.1 Candidatus Colimorpha merdihippi
ATATAGTACTGAATGATTCTTTTTAAATCTACATTTTTAGTACTATATGTTCTATAATCAGCGAAGTCGAAATGCATTAAATTTTCCGATATCGCCAAAAATAAATCAAAGATTTTCTGAATTCCGAATTTTTCAGCTAGTCTCTTGAACTCTATTGGGTTGATTTGGGACTTATTTTTTTCAATAAAAAAAGAAATATCAATGATATTGCGTATAGGAATAATTTGTGAATGTTCAAAATGACGAATTGAATGGGCTAAAAGATATAGCAAATTTGAAGTTGGTTCCAATAGGTAATATCCGTAACTGGTCAAATAAGCCTTATTTAAAGATATTTCAAGATACTTTTCGATTCTCTTTCTGTATCTATTATCTGTATCCAACATTGAAAAATGATTTTCCACATGGACTCCTTGATAATCATTCTCTGAATGCTTATTCGATTTTTTTGAATTTTCGCCAGAGAATAAATCATTCCCTTTTTGGTAATCCTCGAACAAATAAAAATCAATATCACCACTAGGTCTAGACTCAGGTTTTGGATATAGTCTGGCCAGTCCGTAACCCTTTAAAAGCAGCATTCTAATATCATTGGCACGACAAGTCGCCACCATTTCAGCCAGCACATTCTCTTGTTTTTTTGATCTATCCCATATCTCTTGCGCTGACATTCCAAAATTTATTCGAACAATCCTAGGTGGCTGTTCTTCTTTTGGAAGCTTGCAGATTCCATCCCAGACCCATGCGAGAACACCTTGCTCAGAACTTATGTCTTGCAATTTATCCCAATCTATCTCATATCCTTCTGGAATAATTGGTACTCTGTCAAAAACAGCTGCTCGAACAAATTCAAGCATTACTTCTGTTGTACTCATCATTTATTAACAATTATCGAAAATCAAATCTCGTCGAGTAATGCACCTATTAAACACCTTTTTCAAACCATCATATTATCTCAAGAAGGAGAATTGACCATCAATATCTATTTCTGATAAAACTCCCGGTACCACTCAGCGAAGCGGCGGAGTCCTTCGCGGAGGGGGGTGCTGGGTTTGAAGCCGAAGTCTTGTTCCAGCGGGGTGGTATCGGCATAAGTGATGGGAACATCGCCTGCCTGCATAGGCACAAGCTCTTTGTGGGCATCGAAGTCGTAGTCCTCGGGGAGCACTTTGGCTGCAACAAGTTCTTCCTGCAGAATCTGGACGAACTCAAGCAGATTCTCAGGATTGTTGTTACCAATGTTATACACATTATATGGCGGCACCGGCAATCCGTCGGGACCATCCTCTTTCTCGGGAGCATGCTGCATCACGCGCAAGATGCCTTCGACAATATCATCGATATAGGTGAAGTCGCGTTTGCAATTGCCGTAGTTGAAGATTTGAATCTTGTCTCCTTTGATCAGCTTATTGGTAAATCCGAAATAGGCCATATCGGGGCGACCAGCAGGCCCATATACGGTGAAGAAGCGCAATCCGGTAGAAGGGATGTTATACAGCTTGCTGTAGGCATGAGCCATCAGTTCGTTGCTTTTCTTGGTGGCAGCATATAAGCTGATGGGGTTGTCGACCTGGTCGTCGGTGGAATAAGGTATCTTCTCGTTGCACCCATACACCGAACTGGAACTGGCATAAACCAGATGTTCCACCGGATTCCATCGACAGGCCTCAAGGATATTGTAGAATCCAATGATATTTGACTCGATATAGCTGTCGGGGTTGACGATACTATATCGGACACCTGCTTGAGCGGCAAGATTGACAACGACATCGAACTTATGTTCAGCAAAGAGTTCTTGAATCAAAGGCTTGTCGGCAATACTGCCTTTTACAAAAGTCCAGCAGTTGGGAGCTATGGCAGCAATCTCATCAAGACGGTGATGCTTGATTTTGACATCGTAGTAATCAGTAATGCTATCGATGCCCACCACACGAATGTCGGAATACTCTTTCAGCAGCCGCTTCACCAGGTTGGCCCCGATAAAACCGGCAGCGCCCGTCACTAAAACATTTTTACCATTAAGTTCGATATTAGCAGATAACATATTGCATTAGTGTATAGGTAACTTCTTAATCTGTTAATGTAATTTTACAACTCGGCTTGAGTCGGGTTCTATTAATTGATTTATAAAACCCACCCAAACAACAACTGGAGACTACGATTTTCGAAGTGCTAAATAGTTATATTAATAATAAATAAATTGCAGATTGCAATATTTGATACAATAAAAAAAGTTGCCGGATGTCATATATCCGACTATATACCAATCACTTGCATAGACTCCACAAGGGAATCTATGCACCATTATCAAATTACAAAGATACGCTTTTTTTTTGAATCATTTATGATTAGTGATGATAAAAAAAACTTGTACTAGCGTTTTGATTCTAAAATATGCTTTGGTTCACCCTGTCGGCTCTTTTTTCATCGTTCATCAGTCGAGTAGCCCACCACACTCCATCTTCACAATGAAAAAACAACTCGGCAATCTATGCCAAATCATATCAACTTTTTACTTCATCATCACTAAGTGAAGATAAAAAAATGCCTTGAGGCAATGTTTGATTAACAATTCTTAGGCAAACTCGTGTACCATAGTAACGCAAGGGTAACTCAGGAGTGACTCCGTCGATTATCCGTTCCAGAACGGACATAGGGCGGACTATCTACGGACTCACTCCCGAGTTAGTATTGATTTGCAGCAAATTACAAGAAATTTCCAAAAATCACAATAATTATGCAAAATGGTGGCAATAAGGGAATCAACAGCACAGAATCAGTAGCAATCAGTTTTTAGTAACCACACATGCATTAATTCTTCCAACGAGTAGTCTATTATTATGACATTTTCGCGCTTTTAACGTATTTCGCGGTTGCTGACAACTCAATTGTTACAATCCTCGGCAGGGTGATCCATCCAATGCTTAATGCGCATCCATTGTTTGGCATAGCGCGTACGCCAATGGTTGCTAAGGCTATTGATATAGCGGACGGTACGGGAGTTCTTATTGAGGTGCCGGCGTATGAGATAGAAGGGACCCCACACCAACAAAACACATAAGAAAAGCACTATATACAACTGCCAATGGATATCGAGATGAAAGACTTTGAAAGAAAGAAGCCATCCCCCGGTGATAATGAGCATAATCAGCACCTCTACAAACGAGATAACCACTGCCGAAAGATTGAGAGCCAGCAACATGTGGTGAAGATGCGTTTTATCGGCTTGGAATGGCGACTTACCATTATAAATGCGCATTCCCATCACACGGAGGGTATCAAATACCGGAACACTGAATACCGCCAAGGAAAAGGCGATAAGATTTTGACGGTCGCGGAATCCGATATATTGGGCAGGGCTGTTGCTTGACAAGGTACGGATAACGAACCATGTGGTCATAATACCCATCATCATGGTGCCTGCATCGCCAATAAACATTCGGGATTTGGAACCAAAGATATTATGAAAAATAAACGGAATCAAGGCAAATCCAAACGAGAATGCCAACAACGCATTGGGATAGTCGGCGGTACGAAGGAAACAGATGCCAAACAGAATACTTGCCACGATGCAATAGCCACTAGAGAGACCATTGACACCGTCAATCATATTGATAGAATTGATGATGCCGACACCGGCAAAGACTGTAAACGGGACGGCTATCCACCAGCTGAACTGGCTGATGCCCCACATCTCCTGAAGGCCGTCGACACAACAATTGCTGCCATATATAAGTCCAATAATGGTAATACTCTCGACCACAATACGCGACAGCGGCGAGAGGCCTACAGTATCATCAATGGCACCAACATAAAGCATGATTGACATTGCCAGGATAATGGGGATAATATCGCCCAAATTCCAGCAGCAACTGCCTAAGAGCACCGCTGCCAATACACCAAAAAAAGCCGCAATACCGCCCAATACAGGCACAGGCTGCTTTTGGAGCTTGCGCGCATCGGGGTTATCGACAAGGTTTTTGGCTTTTGCTATGCGAAGTATCTTGAAATAAATCCATCGCGAAGCAAAAAGTGCCGCGCCTGCACATAGGGCAATTATCAGCCATATACGCGGACTACCATATTTTTCGAACAATATATCTACGAGCATTATCGTCAAATATCAATTGTAACACAAACAATTTGCACCCTTCATTAACAATAATGACCATACAAATTGCAATGCAAAGATACATTTTTTTTTTGAAATATTATGTTTTTTTTGTCAATAGAATAAATTAGGCTACTTCGAACAATTGAACATACATTAAGTGACGGTAGTAAACGGGGGATTCCATGGCTTCAGTTACACACATACACCTTTCACTTTATCAGCTAATTGCAAAGCGTTACATCCGCCTAAACAACATTGTTGTACCTCTGCAGAGAAAACAAATTTTCATTACTCTCGATTTTTGCATTGTTGAGCTATCCTTCCACAAAAAAGTAGCAACTGCTTCAAGCAACTTTAGGGGCTTGTTGTAATACTTTCAAATTCCATAGAAGAAAAATACAGTCCTTGATACCAGGATATGTTATTCATTGGGATTAGTGAATAGTGGATGCCGCACCACGCTGACGAAAAACGAATGAGTCGATGAAATGATGAATGATTGGGCTGCCGCATCACATTTGCCACAAAACGGTTGCCTTGTGTATCCTATCATGATGTATACAATTGACGGCCACCGCCCCGCTGCATTGCAGGAGAAGGCGTTAAGAAAAAGTGACAGAAAAGCGTTAAGAAAGGATTTTTGTTTGAGCAGAGATAAGGGCTTCCATTCAAAACAGGAGTTTCGCCATTTAACGAGGGGCCCATAACTGAATAGGGCTACTGTGCGAGTTTAAATCACTTTAGGCAACCTCTAACTATTTTTTTGATTTAAACGAAAATTACCAGGAATTAAATCATAAATTATTAATTTGCAATAATTTAATTTCCGGAAAAATTTTCGGGAAATTCACAGTCATTCGCGTTTTAAAACTCGATGTAGCTGATTTCTTGAATTTTTAAATGAAATATGGCTATAGGGGACAACGCCCCTAATAAGATTTGCTCCTGCCATTCCTTAAAAATTCATGAAACTCAGATTGCCTATCGCAATATTAATCAAGCACTTCGTACTTGCTGGAGTGACTCTTGTATTCGGGAACAATTTCTTTCATGATCTTAACAATGGCCATGTCGTCGAAGGAGTAGGAAGCTTGCAAAAGACGCTCCTCGTTTTTGAGAGCTTCGGTATATGGGTACTCTCTAACTCGGGCTTTCTGAATCTTGTCATGATGGGTTGGAAGGTTTTTCTCGCTGTCGTTGAGTACCTCCTCTTGAATCTTCTCCCCATCGCGAAGTCCGGTAAACTTAATCTCGATGTTCTGAGCCCCAGAAAGACGAATCATTCGTTTTGCAAGGTCGACAATCTTGACAGACTCGCCCATGTCAAACACAAATATCTCACCACCATTACCCATGGTGCCGGCTTCGAGGACCAATTTGCAGGCTTCGGGTATAAGCATGAAATAGCGGTTGATATCGGGATGGGTGACCGTAATCGGGCCGCCACGACGAATCTGCTCACGAAAGATGGGAATGACCGAACCATTTGAGCCCAAGACATTGCCGAAACGGGTGGTGACAAACTGGGTGACGGGCTTGCCGCCTTGAGCCGTGGGGATGGGACAAGTGCCATCGAGGATAGACTTATTGAGACTTTGGCAATAAATCTCGCAAATACGCTTGGAACAGCCCATCACATTGGTGGGATTTACCGCCTTGTCGGTAGAAATCATCACGAATTTCTTGGTGCCGTATTTGACTGCCAAGTCGGCTATTACGCGTGTGCCATAGATATTGTTTTGTACTGCGATAGCAGGATTGTCCTCCATCATAGGCACGTGCTTGTAAGCAGCAGCATGGAAGACATACTCGGGCTTGAAAGCTGCAAAAATGCGCTCCATGTGGCTGCTGTTGGTGATAGAGGTAACTATGGTTTCGAAATGGGTGCCGTTATCGCCATGTTGCTGACACCAACGGCGGACATCGTGCATGGGGGTTTCGGCTTGGTCAATGAGCACCATTTTGCTCGGCTGGTAGGGAGCAATCTGACGGACCATTTCGTTACCAATAGAACCTGCGGCACCTGTAATGAGGATGCACTTGCCACGAAGCATGGCTCCGATGTTTTCCATATTGACCTGGATCTCATCGCGAGGGAGGAGGTCTTCGATTTCAACCTCACGCATAGCCGATTCGCGCAAAGGGCTCTTCCCATCCCACTCGGTGGCATCAGGGAACATCATGATGCGAATGTTGTTGGTGATAAGCTCATCAATCAATCCTTGCCGGGTACGGAAATGTGCCGAGAGTGCTGGCGATACAATGAGTACCGTAGCATGGGCATCCTTGATATGTTTCACCAAGTTGGGGCCATCTCTTCGTACCTGTACGCCCATAAGATATTTAGACTTGAGGTCGCCTTCGGGACTGACAAAGCCCACTACGCGGAAATGGTGAAGGTTTTCCTGTTCGAGTCCTTGGGCAATAGAAATGCCACCCGACTTTACGCCATACACGAAAACCCGCTGTTTGGCATTCTGGCGCACCACACCCTCATACACCCAGCGGGCGAGGATGCGAACTGCTATCATGATGGAAAGGATGCAAAAGAAAAAAGCCACCATGCCGGAGAAACCGCCAGGCAAATCGACCCAATCCCATCCCATAAAAGCTTGGATGCGATACATGAGATAAGTAAGAATGGTGCCTAAAAAAGTAGCAAGGAATACATGCAGGAAATCGCGATAGGCGATGTGACGCATGGTGACGCTATAGGTATGGAAGATGCGGAAAAGGATAATGAAAACTATTTCGGCAATACAGAGTCCGAAAGTCAGCGGCCAAAAATGATGGATGAACCCGCTGCCACCATGCTGAACATAGTAGGCAAGATAGCCGGCAAAAGCAACAGACACCATATCAACAACCAAAATTATCCAATATGGGAGGGCACGCTTTGAAAAGTACCAGTTAACTAATCCATTTAAAAAATTTTTCATATCGCCAATTATTATATGTTGTTGAACAATGTTGTTTTCTAATAGCCTGTTTCGTTATATGTCAAGATAATAGAGCCGAATAGCACAAGACTCTTCAGCAAAATAGCACTTGCAAAGATACATTTTTTTTCTTAATTATCAAATTTTTTTTGAATCACCCATCATTTTTTTGCAATAATCGCGGCCTGCTTTCTCTTAACCGCGAAAGGCAACAAAGCCGCGAAAGGGATTTTCCCCTAACGATCTATACAAAAAATATTAATCAAGGAGCCAAAGCCAGGCCGGCACGGCATGGCCTTCTGCTTCACGCACCTAGCTCTCGATTGATTTTGCTGTGCGCCCAGAAAATGAGGGCTTGCTTGCAAGTCCTTTTAGCGCTTTTCTTTCGTTTTTTAATCAACCAACTAGCCCTTCCTTTTTGCGTTTTTCGCGGTTCCTCTTTTCTTAACTGCGAAAGGAGCCAAAACCAGGCCAGCACGGCATGGCCTTCTGCTTCACACACCTACTGTTTGGATGATTTTGGCATGCGGGCTGATTATTACTTTTTATATGACAAAGCTATTCTCCTAGGCCGAATAAATTCTTCATAAAATTAGCCAAGATGCCTAATTGAAAATTCCCGACTTTTAGGTAATTGATTACTTGCGCAACATGAGCACTCAAAACCTCTTCACAAGCTTTCAATTCAACGACAATCTTCTCATAGCATACGAAATCCACCACATAATAAGTATCCAGAACTGAACCTTTATATACTACATTAACACGTTTTTCACGCTCAAACGGAATCCCTTTGGACTTAAATTCAATTTCAAGAGCTTCCTGATACACCTTCTCCAAGAAACCACATCCAAGAGTCTTATGGACTTGCAAGATTGCAGCTACTATTTGATACGACTCTTTGGGGAAAAGGACGTTCCTATTCACAGTGTGGAATTCTATATTTTCTTTCGAAATTGAAATATGGTGACTTCTAAAAATTCGACGTATGAAAGATATTTTGAATTAAGAATACTTTTTTACGCTTTTTGATTCTAGACGGCATCTTTCATATTTTCATTCGGTTACAATGCACCGCATTGCGCCCTCACTCAAATATGAAATCTGCACGCCAATAATCAAAAATCGTTTGGAAACCAATTATTAGAAGTCACCTTTATAGAACCCACATTAAACAAAACAGGCACTCACGAAACGGGGTGCCTGTTTTGCTTTTATTTCTTGCCCAAAAGGCTTTTATACTTGTCGATGCCGGCATGGTCTTTATCAAAAAAGGCCAGTTTGAGTGCCCACGAAAGGTAGCGCTTGTTTTGGGGCTTACGCCCCAGCATGGGATCCAACAATGCATGAGCCAATGGCGATTTGAATTGCTCATCGG
>JAGHRY010000195.1 GCA_018066145.1 Candidatus Colimorpha merdihippi
CTATTATAATGATGCTTTTTTAAGCGTGCAAAAGTACAAAGAAATTTTTGTGTACGAAACTTTTTTGACAAAAAATATTTGCCAAAAATCATACATCGCTATTTCTCAGTATCTTGTATTCGAAGAAAAAAACTACAATTCGGCTTCAAAAGCGAATGGTAACAGGCTTTTTACCCCTTCGATACGACGAATTCGACCTCCAGCAAGATAGCAGAAAATGGTAAGTTTGTTGCCATACCGAAGTTCATATTCCGACATCGCCTGCCGGCAGGCGCCACAGGGCGACGCCTCGGTATATTCGCCTTGGAAATGGCCCACCACAGCCAGCGCTTCTACGGCTTGGTCGGGATATTGGGCCGAGGCGCTAAACAAGGCGGTACGTTCGGCACACAGACCAGACGGGTAGGCTATGTTTTCCTGGTTGCTGCCCGTCACCACGGTGCCATCGGCCAGCCTCAGTGCAGCCCCAACATGGAAATTCGAATAGGGAGTGTATGCCGTAGCGGTTGCCTGCATAGCACGTTCCATCAACAAGCGGTCGGCTGCATCCATCTCTTGCAGCGAATCATACTCGCAATAATCTAATACCAGTTGCTTCTTTTCCATTTATTTTAATTTTTATTTGTACCTTTGCAAAATATTTTCAAAGACTCTTTTTGCTCTTTATTCTATGGAAACGTTAGATTTTGGAAAAAATTGCGTCATCGGGCTCTCTCCCATGGACGACATCACCGACCTCCCCTTCCGCGAACTCTGCAAGAGTTTTGGTGCCGACCTGCTAATCACCGAGTTCATCGCCTCCGAGGCCCTCAACCGCGAGGCCGAGAAAAGCGAACGCAAAATGCGTTTTACCCCGGCTCAGCACCCCTTAGGCATCCAGATATTCGGCGCCAATGAGGAAGAACTGCTCCAATGCATCGAAATCGTAGAAGCTCAGCATCCCGACTTTATCGACATCAATTGGGGCTGCCCCGTTCGCAAAGTGGCTGGCAAAGGGGCTGGCAGCGGCATCCTCAAGGATATTCCCAAAATGCTCCATATCACCGAAGCCCTAGTCAAACACTCCCATATCCCGGTCACCGTAAAAACCCGCCTGGGCTACGATTCCGACAACAAACCTATCGTAGAGTTGGCCGAAAGGCTTCAGGATATCGGCATCGCCGCCCTCAGCATACATGGCCGCACCAAAACCCAAATGTACCAAGGATCGGCCGACTGGACCCTCATAGGCGAGGTCAAAAGCAATCCTCGCATGCATATCCCCATCTTCGGCAATGGCGATATCGTCACACCGCAGCAGGCACTTGATGCTCGCAACAAATACGGGGTCGACGGCATCCTTATCGGGCGTGGCGCTATCGGAAACCCATGGATTTTCGAACAAACCCAGCGGGTATTTCGCGGCGAGGATGTGAGGGAAATCACAGTGGCCGAACGTGTTGAAGTGTGCCGAAAGCACCTTCTGGCTGCAGTCGAATTCAAAGGCGAACACACTGCCATGTTCGAAATGCGCAAACACTATAGCGGCTATTTCAAAGGGCTGTTCGACTTCAAGCAATTCCGCATCCCCCTAGTCAACACAACCACCCTCGACGCTGCTCTAGAGATTCTTTCACGCATCGAACAGCATTATCAATAGGGACCTCATCCTAAAGGCAACTTCAATCTTTTTCACATTGCATATCAAACGTTCAATTTTTTGAAGTTACCTCTACTCACCGTTTGAAAAACGATTGGTCGAATACCCCACCTTTTTCATTCGACTCATTCGACTGCGCATTCTTTCACACAAAAGATTCTCCCTTATGTCTGCCTGCATCCACCACTTTATAACACCAACAAACCACCCTTTATCACTGAATATCATGCAGTAACAAACCAATCTTCACACCCTGAAAAAAGCAACAATTAGGGCCGAACGGCACCTTCTGCCTCCAATGCACAGTCGATTGTCAGTCTAATGGAGTCGAACGATTCGACTACCGATGTTTCACTAATCCACATTGTTCCGCATCCATACCTCATCCTCAACACAACACATTCAATACACTTATAACCAATCTATTGTAATCATCATCCACAATTCTCTCCGGCCTTAACAACCGAGGGAATTTAACAAAAAATTATGCTGCTAGTCGAATAAGCCCTTTTTTTCGATCTTTCTCAATCCTCGAATGACCCCAATTCGCCCCTCCATCGTCGCTCCTTCGTCCTTCCTTCGTCCTTCCTACGGGGTTCAAGCAGCATATTCCCGTAACAATACCGAAACATCAACACACCAACCCCATTGCATCTTCTATCTTAAAAGGGGGCGAAAATATAATGCAGACCCTTGGGCGGAATTAATCCAGCTGGAAAATCTAGAATCAGATTCTAGATTTTCCAGCCATCTCAGCCATTGATGTGCACAAAATCAGTTTCGGTACATCCTAGGCAGATTTTGTACTAAATATGTGTAATCCAACGAATTTAACCTAAAAAGAACCCGTGCTGAAGATTTTCAAAAATGCCCAAATCTAGAATCTAGAACGCCGTTTTGTGTAATGCATCATAAAATCCATTCTAGATTCTAGATATGGTTGTTGATTTTTTATGGAGCTTATGGGGTTAGTAGCTGATGTAGTTAATGAAGCGGCAGCTGCCCAATTCCCAACCTCAAAGCTCTATTAACTTCAAATCAACAGTAAGCAGGTTTGCCCTAACGATGCTCATCCTACGGGGATCTTACGGGGTAGCTCCACTCTATAGAAGCGGACAGACCCCGTAAGATCCCCGTAGGATGGGTGCCCCTTGGATGGAGGGATAGCATTCTGCAACCTAAGATTCGTTTTTGCTTTTGCCGTGCAAACCATTCGCTTAAACAGAACGGGAGAGCCCATTGAACAAGGCATTCCCTCTTTTTTATGCCGCCATGATGGCGATATTTCTCAAACATAGAGGTCTAAGGATATCTTCGACCTGCCACTTTCGGCCATCTATCCGGCATATCCTATTTCTCCCAACGGGAGGTTACCGCACCCAAAAACGAGTGGAAGAATAAGCATCTGCATCTGACTTGGCAACACAACTGCCTAAAAAATTTTCCTCACAAAATAATCTTGGGGTCTTTTCGTTATTAATAATTATTATTTCGCGAAATGACCCAAAGCAAGAACTCTCACGCTGCAATATCTCAAATCCGGCATTTACTTGTGCTGGCCATGGTTCTATGGGTTTTGGGGGCGCATGCACAGCAATCTCAAGAGCAGCTGGCATCGCACTACTATACAAACGGCGACTTTGCCCAAGCCGCAGAACTATACGAAAGCCTCTACCAACGAGCTCCCAACAAATTCTACTACCAGATGCTTTTCCGCTCTTACCTAGAACAAGAGCAATACAAAGATGCTGAACGACTGGCCGAACGTCGGTTGAAACAATATCCCAAAGAGCTAGACCTTTTTGTCGACCTCGGCCGCATCCAAGAGCGGAGAGGCGACACCAAAAAAGCTGCCAAAACATACCTTTCGGCAGTAGAAAAAGTAAGCTACGATTCGAAACAGATTTCCGACCTCACACAAGCCTACGAGTCTGCCAACCACCCCGAATATGCTATCCAGGTGTATCTATATGCCCGTAAAAAGATGCGCAACGACTTGGTTTACGTTTCTGAATTGGCCACCCTATACCAACGCACCGGCAACTATACTGCCATGATGCAGGAATATTTCGACCTCTTGGACAAGCAGCCCAATATGATGAATCAGATTCAAATCTCGCTGCAACGGGTGCTGAACGAAACTGCCAATCCGCAAGTGGTCGATGGGCTTCGCTCCGCCCTGGTTCAACGCGTTCAAAACCACCCCGAACGACAAGACTACCTCGAGATGATGATTTGGTTTTCGCTACAGCAGAAAGACTTCCAATTCGCCATGATTCAAGCCAAAGCTGTCGACTCCCGATTCCCTGAAAATGGAGGCGAAACCCTTATGCGCGTGGCCGATATAGCCCGCAGCAACCAGTCGTACGATATCGCCCAAGAATGTTATGCCGCAGTATCGAAGAAAGGCAAAGAAGGACCCAACTACTTTGCTAGCCGGGTAGGCGAACTAGAAGTGAAGTTCGATCGGCTCAACCGCAACTTTCCTATCGAAAACAAGCGCCTGATTCAGTTACTTAATGACTACAATGACGCATTTGCCGAACTTGGAAAGAACACCAATACCATCCAGCTCATGCGCAACTATGCCGACCTCATGGCTTATTATGCCGACAGCCTGCAGCCTGCAGCCGACATGCTCTACGACATACTCGACCTCCCGAAGCTTTCGCACCACGACCGCGATGCCACCAAACTGGCCCTTGGCGACTTGCTGCTTTTTGCCGGCGAAGTGTGGGATGCTTCGCTACTCTACATGCAAGTAGAAAAAGCCAATAAGAACGACCTTCTGGGTTCCCAAGCCAAGTTTAAAAATGCTCGTCTTTCCTACTTCAACAACGATTTCCTTTGGGCCAAAACCCAACTCGATGTGCTGCGAGCCTCTACCAGCAAACTCATCGCCAACGATGCCATGGAACTATCGTTGCTCATCTCTGATAATATGGAGGAAGACAGCACTTACGACATGCTGGAGCGCTACGCCGCTGCCGACCTTATCCTGTACCGCAACCAACTCGACTCCGCTTGGATTCTCTTCGACGAAATCTCAACCAGCGCACTCTCACATCCCATTTTTGACGAGGTACTACTGCAAAAAGCCAAGATACGCATCCGCCAACAACAGTATGCCGAAGCCGACTCGCTGCTGCAACAGCTCGTCACCATTTATTCCGAAGATATCCTGGCCGACGATGCACTACTGCTCCAGGCCCAACTCAACGACGAGCATCTCAACAATCCCCAACGTGCCAAAGAGTGCTACGAACGACTTATCTTAGAGCACCCTACAAGCCTTTATATCGACCAAGCCCGTAAACGTTATAACCAATTGAAACAATTATGACCGAAGTTCGCGCAAAAAAACACCTCGGACAGCATTTCCTCAAAGACGAAAATATTGCTCATCAAATAGCCGATAGCCTTACCGGCCTCACATCGCATGTGCTGGAAATCGGCCCCGGCATGGGTGTGCTTACAAAATACCTGCACGCAAACAAGGCACTCGACTTCCATGCTATCGAAATCGACACTGAATCAGTTGAATATCTACACAGCCACTACCCCTCGCTCCATGTTATCGAAGGCGATTTCCTTCAATTGGATTTGAGCTCGCTCTTCAACCAGCCTTTTGCCGTCATAGGCAATTTCCCCTACAACATTTCCTCGCAGATACTTTTCAAGGTTTACGACTACCGCAGCCATATTCCCGAGGTAGTAGGCATGTTTCAAAAAGAAGTTGCTGAACGTGTTGCAGCAAAACCTGGCAGCAAAACCTACGGCATACTGAGCGTATTACTGTCGGCCTTCTACGACATCGAGTATCTCTTCACCGTGCACGAACATGTGTTCAATCCCCCTCCCAAGGTAAAATCGGCAGTCATCCGGCTGCGGCGCAATGGTACAGATGCTCTGGATTGCGACGAGGCACTCTTCACCCGTGTGGTAAAGATCGGTTTCAACCAGCGTCGCAAAACGTTGCGCAATGCCCTCAAACAGTTGGGCATGAACCTCGACACCATTCCCGCCGACTTGTTGGCCAAGCGTGCCGAACAGCTCTCGGTGGCCGATTTCGTAGCCATCACCCAATGCATCCAATCCGCACTCCCTTCTGACAAATAGACACAACTCGCATTTATATTATTGATACCATGATACCTGTATCCATTTTCGAATATATTATATTGGCCCTTGCCTTAGGTATACCCACCCTGATTACCTTGCGCGACTGCGCAACAAAAAATCCCATCCGCCTCACCCGCGGACTAGGTGTTTCGCTGCTATTGGCTGCTGAGCACACACTGATTTTGCTGTTGGGCATTCTGTTGGGCAACATGCTTCGATTCGATATTCCCGACTATGACAGTCTTGTCTTCCTCGGTCTTATTGTAGTGGTAGCCATACGAATGTTTTTTCCGGCTTTCAGAAAAAAAGACCGCGAACGAGTCTCCTACGATATCGCCCAGTGGGGCACAGTAGCCCTATTAGGCATAGCCACAGGCGTTAACCTTCTTTTTGTAGGACTGTCATTAGGATTTCGCGAAACAATGGAGCATGCGCTTTGGCGTGCCTCCATTCCCTCGTTCCTCATTGTATTCCTTCTCGGCTATCTCGCCATCATGATGGGCCGCCAAAAGAAAGAACTACGCGAACGTCGGTGGCAGCTCATTGCCGTCCTGTTCCTATTGGTCTTTGCCATCAAGGGGGCTGTTGATAATTTCTAGCGGTTAGGGCCTCCCTTAAACCAATCAGCCATATAGCTACTTCTGTACGAACACTAACGAATGGTTGCCTTCAAACTGCGAATGCGGGATGCTGCTTCGTGGATATCGTCGGCTGAAATCTCTCCTTCAGCCACAAATTTAAGAATGGCTTCCACCGCCCGCGACACCATATTGGGGTCGTACTTGCCGCCTCCATTATTGGAAAGGCAAAGCATATCGCATCCGGCATTAATAGCCATCTTGAGTGCCTCTTCAAATCCATACTGCCGCGTGATGGCCCCCATGGCCAGGTCGTCGGTAACAATCACTCCATTGAAACCAAGTTCCTTGCGAAGTGTTTTTCCTACCACCAAAGGAGATAGCGATGCCGGAAGATTGTCGCCCAGCTGACGATTGATCACATGCGCCACCATCACCATCTGTACGCCACTGTTTCCAATCAGCTGGCGGTAAGGATCGATCTCGATTTTCTGCCATGTGTCGGTAACATCCACTAAACCGGCATGGGTATCGCCATTAGCGCTGCCATGTCCAGGAAAATGCTTCAGGCAGGACACCACGCCATGCTGGCTTTGTACATCCACCCATATACGGGCACATTGCGCCACCACAACGGGGTCAGATGAGAAACTGCGTCCCACCTTGCCAATAATAGGGCAGTCCGGATTGACATTGACATCAACACAAGGGGCAAAATTGAGATTAATGCCTGCCTCGGCCAGTTCCTTGGCAACAATCGCTGCATTTTCCTCCACGGCCTTGCGGCCTTTGGCGGCAGAACTTTGTGCCGTAGCAGTAGCGGGAAATCCGTCCTTTACCCGCAGTCGGGTTACGTTTCCTCCCTCTTGGTCGACACCTATTAACAGCTTTCCGCCAGCAAAACGCTGAAGGTCGGCACACAGTTTCTTCACCTGTGCCGGCGATGAGATGTTGCGATGACGCGTACCTGTGGGGGCATCGTATTCAAACAGAATGATATTACCCACATAATAGTTCTGAATATCCCTTACGATGGTAGAATTCTCCTGTACAGTAGTACCCCTGAATCCCACCAACAGCATCTCGCCAATATCTTTACGCAGCTGGAGATCATCTTGCTCTGTTGCAGAAGTGCTGTCAGAGACCTCTGGCCTAATCGAATTTTGGCTGCATGCGCCAACTGAGGTTGCAATTGCTAAAAGAAGCGCCAACAAAGACTTTTTCATAATCATTTCGCAATAAAAGACTTATCCGCCAAAGGGAATACGGTGGAGGATAGAACGGCCCAGCGTTATCTCATCGGCATATTCCAGATTGTCGCCTATGGCCACCCCTCGGGCGATGGTAGTAACCTTCACGCCCATAGGCTGCAACTGTTTGTTGAGGTAGAAATTGGTGGTATCGCCTTCCATGGTGGTAGGCAGGGCCAAAATCACCTCTTCGATTGGGGCAGGCGTACCCTGCTGGATACGAGACAGTAAAGTGTCGATATGCAAATCGCGAATGCCTATGCCATCTATAGGGCTGATCACACCGCCCAGCACATGGTATAGCCCGCGATACTGCTGTGTATTTTCGATGGCCATCACATCCTGGATATTTTCCACCACGCACACAATGGATTGCACCCGTTTGGGACTGGCACAAATGGGACACAAATCGCTATCGCTGATACTATGGCAAATACGGCAATATCGGATATCTGTAGTAAGCCTATGGATTGCATCTGACAGCAGCAGCACATCGTCGGTGGGTTGCTGCAAAAGATGCAGCGCATAGCGCAGTGCCGACCTTTTGCCTACGCCGGGCAGCGAAGAGAGGGCCTCTACCGCCTGGGCCAATGTTGATGAGGGCAGTTCCATCTTTTTTGGATAATAGTAATATTTTCTTTAAAACAAAATGCAAAAGTACGAAAAAAAATCGTATTTTTGCATTTTGTTTGATATACCCTACGATATCGCCACATGTAGATATCTAGGTATCTAGAAATTAAATATACGATATATGAAACACATTACCGACTTTACCATTGTGCGCAGAGAGCAGTTGGGACAGCATTATTTTGCCCTTACGCTTCGCCACCCCGGCACTTTGCCTTCCATTGCTGCCGGACAGTTTGTTGAAGTGGAGGTGATGGGCACCCGCGAGGTGATGCTGCGTCGCCCCATTTCTATCCATGATGTCAACCCCGCCGAGAACACCCTCACGCTGCTCATCCAGGTGGTTGGCAAGGGCACCCGCCAGCTGGCCACCCTTCAGGAGGGCGACACCCTCAACCTCATCTATCCTTTGGGCCACGGCTTCTCTGTCGAGGGCCGTAACCCCTTGCTCGTGGGTGGTGGTGCCGGTATCGCTCCGCTGCTCTATCTGGCCAAATGCTACAAGGCCAAGGGCGTGGAAACCACCATTTTGCTTGGTGGCCGCACCAAGGAGCTCATCCCCGTGCGCGAGGCCTTTGAGCCTTACGGAAAACTGCTCATCTCCACCGAGGACGGCAGCCTGGGCGAGAAAGGCATGGTGACGCAACACTCACTGTTTTCAGCCGCTTACGACCACATCTGCACCTGCGGCCCCACCCCCATGATGAAGGCCGTGGGCCGCTATGCCGTGGAGAAGGGCGTGGACTGCGAGGTGTCGCTAGAAAACATGATGGCCTGCGGCATTGGCGCCTGCCTCTGCTGTGTAACCGACACCGACGAAGGCCACAAGTGCGTGTGCAAGGAAGGCCCGGTCTTCGATGCACTGAAACTCAAAAAATGGATGGGAATAGAATAGATTCCTAGGTTATGAGTAATGAATTTATGAGTGTTGGGAATGATTCCATCCTCATGTCTTTTAAAAACAAAGATTATGGCAAAGTTAGAAACTAAGATACATAATATCACTCTTAAAAACCCCGTGATGACCGCCTCCGGCACCTTTGGTTATGGCGAGGAATTTGCTGATTTCATCGACCTTACCCGCCTAGGCGGCATCATTGTGAAGGGCACCACCGGCGAGCGTCGCCAGGGCAACGCCTACCCTCGCATGGCTGAGACTCCCTCCGGTATGCTCAATGCGGTAGGCCTGCAGAATGTGGGCGTAGAGAACTTCTGCAAGCAGGTTTATCCACGCATCAAAGTTATTGATACCAACATACTTGTCAACGTCAGCGGCTCTTCTATCGAGGAGTACTGCAGTGTGGCCGAGCAGATCAACGAGCTGCCCAACATCCCCGGCATCGAGCTCAATATCAGCTGCCCCAATGTGAAGAAGGGCGGCATGGGCTTCGGCACCAATCCCGAGATGGCAGCCCAAGTGGTCAGCGAGGTGCGCAAGGTCTATGGCAAGACCCTCATCGTCAAGCTCACCCCCAATGTCACCAGCATTGTGGACATTGCCAAGGCCGTGGAGCAGGCCGGTGCCGACAGTGTCTCCCTGATCAACACCATGTTGGGCATGGCCATTGATGTCGAGCGTCAGCGTCCCTACCTCAGCACCATCACTGGCGGCCTGAGTGGCCCCTGTGTCAAACCCGTAGCTGTGCGCATGGTGTGGCAAGTAGCTCATGCTGTGCAGATTCCCGTAGTGGGTTTGGGCGGCATCAGCTGTGCCAACGATGCACTCGAATTCCTCATGGCCGGTGCCAAAGCTATCGAGGTGGGCACCGCCAACTTTGTCGATCCTACCGTCACCGTCAAGATTGTCGAGGGTCTGCAGGACTACTGCCAACGCCACAAGATTGACGACATCAACGATATCATCGGCATTATTTAGTTGATTGGTTTATTGGGGTGTGGGGTGTATGGGTATATCAAATATATGTGTATATAAGTATATCGGTATGCTCGTTGGCAGAATTGATTCTGAAATTATACCTCTAAAAGGGTAATAGTTAAAAGTATTATTACCCGTTGGTGGAATTAATCTAGAGCATATTTGATATGACCAAGGGGTTTCCCCGAGAGATAATTGACATATTGTAATGCAGTGAAAGGTGCGATCTTACTGACAACTCTGGCGAACAGCCCAGCTGGTTGCTTGGCATAGTTGCGGTTCAACATAAACTGCCCAACAAACTGAGAGAAATCAGTCTCTATACGCTTTCTGGCCTTTGCAAAAGGGATAAAGGTCGGTTTCCAATCCTTCTGATTCAATCTATAAGGAACTTCAAGGCGAATGTTGGCCGATTCGAAAAGATCCAACTGCATCGATGCGCTAATATAGCCACGATCACCGAAGATACTGCAGTCGTGATATTCGTATTTTACATCCTTCAAGTAATTAATATCATGTACGTTTGCCTTGGTGATGTCAAATG
>JAGHRY010000242.1 GCA_018066145.1 Candidatus Colimorpha merdihippi
TAATAAATAACAATACAACAAAAATGAAAAAAGTTTTATCGATTGCTCTCGCAGCAATGACTTGCGCCGTTTTGATGACGGCTTGCAACCAAAATTACAAAAAAACTGCTAACGGTTTGGAATACCGTTTTGAGACTACCGTGGCTGACGGTCAACAGCCTCAGGCAGGCGATTTGCTGGTTGGCGAACTGGTACTCCGTCTCGAAAACGACACTTTGTTCACCAATGCAGGCAAGCCCGACCGTATCTTCCAAGTGGCCGAACGCACTATGTTTAAGGGCGACATCCAGGAAGGTCTCCTGATGATGCACGTTGGTGACAAGGCTATCTTCAAAATTCCTGCCGACTCCATTGCTAGTTTCATGGGTGCTAACCAGATGCCCAAGCAGTATCAGCAGGGCGCTGGCCAAAGCTTCTACTATGAGATTTCCCTCATGGACATCGTAACCAAGGACGAATTGGCTCAGGAACAGGCCAACTATGTTAAGGAAATGGAAACCCGCAAAGAAAACGAAGCTGCTACCCTGGCAAAATACATTGCCGACAACAACATCACCGCAAAACCCACCCAAAGCGGCCTTTACATCATCGTAAACGAAAAAGGTAATGGTCCCAAAGTGGCACAGGGCAAAATGGTTACCGTTAACTATACCGGTCGCACCGTTGAAGGCAATATGTTCGACACCAGCCGCGAAGCCGACGCTAAGGAAGGCGGCATCTATATGCAGGGCCGCGAATACAAGCCTTTCAGCTACACCGTTGGCGAACAGCCTATGATTAAAGGTTGGGAAGAAGGTTTGATGGGCCAGGCCGCTGGCACCAAACTGACTTTGGTTATTCCTTCAGAAATCGGCTATGGTGCTCGTGGCGCCGGCAAGGATATCCAGCCCTACACCTCGTTGGTTTTCAATATCACTATCGAATCTGTTGAATAATCTATTAACGATTGAACAAGATGAAGAATATCGTAATTTTTGGCGCTCCCGGTGCCGGTAAAGGTACCCAAAGCGACTTTATCGTTGAGAAATATGCTCTTACCCACATCTCTACGGGTGACCTTCTGCGCAAGGAAATTGCCGACCAAACTGAGTTGGGCAAGCGCATCAAGAGCATCATGGATGCTGGTCAGCTGGTAAGCGACGACATCGTGATTGAAATGATTGACAATGCCATCGCTCGCGATACCAAGGGTATCCTTTTCGATGGATTCCCCCGCAACGTTGCTCAGGCTGAGGTTCTTGACAAACTGCTGTCCAATCATGGCCGCACCCTTACTTGCATGATCCGCTTGGATGTGCCCCGTGAGGAACTGATTCGCCGTATGCTGGAACGTGCTAAAGTTAGTGGCCGCAGCGACGATAACGAAGAAACTATCAAGAATCGCCTCGTTGAATACGAAAACAAGACTCTCCCTGTAGCCGACTACTACAGCAAGCAAGGAAAAGAAGTGAAAATCAATGGACTCGGAGATATCAAACGCATTTCTGAGGATATTGCCAACGCTATCGATACTTTGTAATTCATAACAAGCATGCAAGAAGGTCTAGAGTATCTAGGATAATAGAGACTCTAGACTTTCTAGCATACAGCTTGTATTTTTGTCGGCTACGTACTACCGAGTGGACTTTTTCAATAACTAAAGAAATTATAATGCCTTCAAATTTTGTCGACTACGTAAAAATATTTGTCCGATCGGGCAAAGGTGGAGCCGGTTCGGCCCATCTGTTACGAGTAAAATATAACGCAAAAGCCGGCCCTGATGGCGGCGACGGCGGCCGCGGCGGCCATATTATCCTGCGTGGAAATAGCCAACGCTGGACCCTATTGCATCTGAAATATACCAAACATGTGTTTGCGGAAGACGGCGAACATGGAGGAGATAACCTTTGTACCGGACGTACCGGATCCGACCAGATTCTGGACGTGCCTTTAGGATGCGTGTGCCGCGATGCTGAAACCGGCGAGATGTTGGGCGAAGTGACCGAAGATGGTCAGGAGGTAATCATTGCCAAAGGCGGCCGCGGAGGATTGGGAAACGACCACTTCAAGTCACCTACTAATCAGACTCCACGATATGCGCAACCGGGAGAACCTGCTGTGGAACGCTGGATTATCATCGAACTGAAAGTGCTTGCCGATGTAGGATTGGTAGGATTCCCCAATGCCGGAAAGTCGACATTTCTGAGTGTTGTTTCGGCGGCAAAACCAGAAATAGCTGACTACCCCTTCACCACCTTGGTGCCCAATTTAGGCATGGTGAAATATCGCGACGACAAATCGTACTGTATTGCCGATATCCCCGGCATTATTGAGGGTGCCAGCGATGGCAAAGGTTTGGGAATTAGATTTCTGCGTCACATTGAACGAAACTCGATATTGTTGTTTATGGTCAGTTGCGAACAACTGGACATTAAACATGAATATGAAGTGCTCCTTGGCGAGCTGGAGAAATATAATCCCGAGTTGCTGGATAAACAACGCATTTTGGCAGTAACCAAAAGCGACATTATCGATGAAACTATGATGGAGCAATTAAAAGAACATCTTCCCAAGGGAGTAGATACCCTGTTTATTTCGGCTGTTACGGGATATCATATCCAGGAACTAAAGGATATGATTTACCAAAAGATTACTGCAGAGGAAAATCAATCCGCACCAGCAAATCCTTTTGATACAGAAACTATATAGTCCTACCAACCAATTCGAACAATGATACAGCTGGACACCGACATGTTTTATTGGATAAACCAACATCATTGTGCATTTGCAGATTGGATGCTGTGGTGTGCAAGTCAGCATTGGTCTTGGGCAATAGTGTTGCTGTTCTTCTTTTTCATTGGCCCAATGCGCTACGAACCTGAAAAATGGTGGATTGTACTGATTGGTATAGCGTTGTGCTTTTTGCTTTCCGACCGCATTTCGGTGAGCTGTTTCAAAAATGTGTTTTGCCGGCTGAGACCATGCCATGCGTTGCCTGATGTAAGAATGTTTCGAACATCTTGCGGTGGAATGTACGGTTTTGTGTCTTCGCATGCGGCCAATGTAGGAGCACTGGCCATATTCTTGATACTAAGGATGCGGATGGCAGCAAAAAAGTATCTAATTTCGAAATCAGCTTCCAAACCTCGTTGGGCACTTTCGTTTCCATCATTTTCTGTATTAGTGGCTATTTGGATGATGGTTGTATGCTATTCACGCCCTTACCTTGGAAAACACTATCCCGGCGATGTGATTTGCGGAGCCGCAGTAGGAATGTTGCTCGGTACAATAGTATTTCTCTTAATTTATTTGTTTGAAAATTCGCACGTTATAAATATCAGCAAAAAAAAATAATAATAAAAATGAAACAAAATATTACTTTTTGCGTATATATTCTCGTGCTTACTTATTTCAAAGATGTATTTGACGGGGCGTCTCCTTATTGGGGACGTTCTCGTTTTATTATACCTAATAATCAATTATGAACTTTCTAGACATTATCATTGCATTACCACTGTGTTACTTCATTTTCAAAGGCTGGCGTCGTGGATTGATTTTTGAAATAGCAGCTCTGTTAAGCATTCTGGTAGGATGCTGGGCTTGTGTGCATTTCTCTACATGGGTGGCCGAAGCTTTAAATCTGAAAGGAGATGGTGCCGTGCTGGTAGCCTTCTTTATTACTTTTGCCGGTGTAGTAGCGGGTGCTTACTTTCTAGGGAAAGCTATCGAAGGCGTTTTCAAAATGGTAAAACTCAATTTCGTAAACAAAATTCTGGGAGCTTTCTTTGGTATGGCCAAAGCGCTATGCATTTTGAGCATATTGCTAAATTTTGTAATAATGGTCGATCAGAATGAAGTGATTCTTACTCAAAATGTAAAACAAGAAAGCAAATTGTTCAACCCTGCATACAAAATTGGCAATAAACTTACCCTTTCGCTGAAGGATTACATATCTCAGAAACGAGAGGCTGTAGGAAATAAACTGTCGGAACAAAAATAACCAGTCAAAAGCAGTATGCTTATTTTGGCCCCAATGCAAGGCTTGACGGAACTATTGTTTCGTAAAACCTACGAACATTGTTTCCCCAAGGCGATAGATTATGCAATCTCGCCGTTTTTATCATTAACCCATGGCAATCTGGCCGATGCTTGGAAAAAGATAGACGACGTGATTCCAGAACTCAATGCCGACAGCATTCCTGTGGTTCCTCAAATTCTTGGGAAAGAACCCCTTGAATTCGTTGACCTGGCAAACCGACTTTACGATGTTGGCTATACCGAGATCAATTGGAATATCGGATGCCCCATGAGAAAGGTGGCCGCAAAGCATAGAGGCAGCGGCATCCTTCCTTATCCTGGCGAGGTTAATGCTCTGTTGGATTATGTGGTGCCTAAAATGAAGGGGCAGCTGAGTGTTAAGATGCGGTTGGGCCACCGGTCCAAAGATGAAATCCTGCAGCTTATTCCCATACTGAACGATTACCCCATAGCTAATGTCACCATCCACCCTAGGACTGGAAAACAGCAGTATAGCGGTGAAGTAGATCTGGATGCTTTTGAACAAGTCATCCCGCAAATTCGCCATAAAATCATCTATAATGGCGACCTGTGTACCCTTGGCGACTATACCCGACTCGTCCAGCGTTTCCCCTCGATTAAGGATTATATGATTGGCCGAGGAGTGTTGTATGATCCCCTTTTGCCATTAAAAATCAAAGGGGTGATAGATGCGGATGATAAAACTCAAACGCTGGCAGCTTCGCTCACATTTATCTCGGCATTAACAGATGCTATCCTATCACGCGAAATACACGACGAAAGCAAAATGCGCAAGATAAAGGAATACTGGTGTCTGCTTAGGCGTAGCCTGCCAATAAGCGAACTGGTGTCGATGAAAGTGTTACATGCCCAATCGCTAGGAGAGACCTTGAGTGAAATCCACAACCTCACACATCAGAGCGAACGAGCAGACTTAGGATATTGACCGAATCTACACCATTGGATTGTATTACCCATATTGTAGCACATCAATCAAATCACTTCATTTATTCTTGCTAGAAAATTGTAGAAATAGTACTAAAAAAAGTTATAATAAATATAATAATATTTTATTTTTAGCGTTATCCCTTTTTGATGAAACATACTAGACATTTATCAGTAATTCTAATCTCCATTCTGTTCATCTTCCTAGGTTGTAACAGAAAGCCCTCCACTACCGACATGGGTAAGGAAGATATTCTCAAAGTGCTGGACATCAAGATTAACAAACATCCCAAAGACGATAACCTCCTTTATGATAGAGCCAAGATTTATCTTGAGCTCGGTAGGGTGAATGATGCTATTGCCGATTTAACCCGTGCTACGGCGATTAACGGCAAGGAAATCAAGTACCATATGCTTCTTGGCGACGCCTATTTTGCCAACGGCGATGTGGAACACAGCTATCAGAGCCTTCAGAAAGCCCTCGAGCTGAGTCCTGAAAACGATGAGGCTATCTTGAAATTGGGTGAAATCGCATATTATAGTCGAGATTACGACCGAGCCATGGACAATTTGAGCAAGATAACTGCCAAAGACCCTCAAAACAGAACGGCTCTGTTTATGAAAGCTTTTATATACAAGGAAACCGGTGATACAGTTAACTCCATCAAACTGATGCGGAAGGTATGCGACCTTTACCCTGAATATGGGCCTGCCTTTGAAGAGCTCGGCATCCTGTATGCAGCTCACCACAATCCTATGGCCGTTGAGTATCTCAGCACAGCACATCGCCTCGACAATAAAAATACCAATGCCCTCTATGCGCTGGCCATGTACTATCAGGATGGCAATAAGATGGACCAAGCCGAGGAAATATACAAGCAAATTCTGGATATCGATGTCAATCACAAAAATGCTTGGCACAATCGCGGATATATTGAATTGTTTACTTACGGAGATTATCCTCAAGCAATCGAATACTTGACCCGCGCCATCCAAAGCGACAGCTCTTTTATCGAGGCTTGGACCAACCGTGGATGTGCCTACGAATTGTCGGGACAACGTGAACAAGCGCAGAAAGACTTCATGTCTGCCCTCGAATTAGACCACACTTTCCAGCCTGCCATTGACGGGCTGAACAGAACAAAATGATTATTAATTTTAAACAACAACATAATATGAGCACACTAAAAGGACGCAACCTCATCTCCATCACCGACTTCAGTAAGGAAGAATATATCGAGGTGTTGGACATTGCAGAAGGTTTTGAAAAGAACCCCAAGCAACCCATTCTCAGCGACAAAGTTGTCGCCACTCTTTTCTTCGAGCCCTCTACTCGCACCCGCCTAAGTTTTGAGAGTGCCAGCAACCAGCTCGGTTGCCGCGTCATTGGTTTCAGCGACCCTGGTGCCACCAGCGTTCAAAAAGGCGAAACGCTGCACGACACCATCAAAATGGTTTCTGCTTACGCTGACCTAATCGTTATGCGCAATCCTAAAGAAGGATCTGCTCGTTACGCTTCTGAGGTGGCTTCGGTGCCTGTAATCAACGCTGGCGACGGCGCTAACCAGCACCCCACTCAGTGTATGCTCGACCTCTATTCTATTCGCAAAACCCAGGGTACCTTGGACAACCTGAACATTGCTTTAGTTGGCGACTTGAAATATGGTCGTACCGTTCATAGTCTGGTTGAAGCTATGTGCAATTTCAATGCTACATTCCACCTGGTTTCTCCCGAAGAGCTTAAGCTGCCTTCGTCTGTTAAGACAAGCATCAAAAAAGCCGGTTTGAAATACTACCAGTATCACGACATTCGCGACATTATCGAAACTGCCGACATCATCTACATGACTCGAGTACAGCGCGAACGTTTTACAGACCTGTTGGAATACGAACGTGTGAAAGACAGTTGCATCTTGACGGCTCCTATGCTGAAAGGTTGCAAGGACAACATGCGCATCCTGCACCCACTGCCCCGCGTAAACGAGATTACTACCGATGTGGATAAAACTCCCTATGCCTACTATTTCCAGCAGGCTCAAAACGGCGTTTATGTCCGCCAAGCATTAATTGCCGCTATCCTCGGTGCTAAATAATCATATTGTAACATCTTATTAGTTTATATTAATCATGGAAACAAAGAAAGAACTTGTCGTACCCGCAATCGAAAACGGCACTGTCATCGACCATATCCCTACCGAGGTAGTTTACCAGGTGGCTCATACTCTTGGACTTGACGAATACAAAGACGAAGTACTCATCGGCACCTATCTCCAGAGCGGCAAATTGGGCCGCAAAGGCATCATCAAAATCAAAAACAAACACTTTACCAAGGAAGAGGTCAGCAAAGTGGCTTTGGTTGCTCCTTTTGTTACGGTTATCACCATTAAGGACTATCAGGTTATCGAAAAACTTGATACTGAGATTCCCGAGCATATCGACAATTTCATCAAATGCGCCAATCCCAAATGTATTACCAATTTTGAGGATATCCCCACTCGTTTTGACGTTGTCGAAAAGG
Organism: Candidatus Colimorpha merdihippi; assembly: GCA_018066145.1. GTDB lineage: Bacteria > Bacteroidota > Bacteroidia > Bacteroidales > P3 > Colimorpha > Colimorpha merdihippi. Next base: position 7,481 of record JAGHRY010000242.1, read on the forward strand.
ATCCTCTCAAACTTCGCTGCCACTACTGCGAGAAATATACTTCGAAAGAGACTATCCGTTTCAACAAATAATCTGTATCTCAAGAATTAAGATACATTATCCAAACAACAATACGATATATGAAGAAGTACTATCTGGGACTAACGGCAATAACATTGGCTTTGGTATTGGCTAGTTTCTGCTTGATGTGGTTTTCTAGCCGAGGGTTATTTCTCAATATTCTATCCGTCTTGCCGATTTATTTTGCCATCGTCACGGGACTGATGCATTATGGCATTGTAAGCAGCTTTTACAAGGATCCAAGAACATTTGTGAAGAACTTTCTAGGCATTACGGTGGGAAGCCTGTTCCTCCATCTTGCCATCTTGTTCCTCTGGTCGCTTACTCATATTCAAAGTGCCAAAACGTTCATTATCGGTTTTTGTATATGTTACGTTACCTACCTATTATTTGAGACCATCTCACTTATTCTGGTAGTACATAACAAACGTAAAGAAAACGAATAGCCGCAATCATCGGCATACATAAAAAAGGTCTCGAATCCCTCGAGACCTTTTTTATTGCCATCTGAATTAGCAATCCCTGCCATGATTGTAAGAAAAACTGGGCTGCATTGTATCACAATCCAGCCCAGTTTTTTTATTAGTACAAGTCTAAATCAAAGTTCTATAATGAAGTGATTTTTTGATAGAAAGAACCTTCTGGCGTTACTACCTCCAAAAGGAATAATCCTTTGGCAGGCAGTGCGATAGTTGATTCTGCAGATATCGATGAGACTTGTTCTACCAATCGTCCTTCGATACTATATAGGCGGATAGAAGAGCTGCTAGTTCCATTCAAATGAACCTGCACGCTGCCTTGGGCGGGATTGGGGTAGATGCGAACCTGTTCTGCCGATACAAGACTGCACGATTCGGGATTTTGGTCAGTATGGAACTCGAGAAAAACCCATTCGGTAGTAGCAGTATCGCCACACAAGCCGCGAACAAAGAAATCGTAATCGGTATTCATGGTCAGCCCAGTAATGGTAATAGTGCTGTCGGAAACAGTACTCAATACACCTCGGCCTTGAACAAAGCCCTTGCGGCCGTATTCTACTTCCCAACTGTCGGGCGCGGCCGTATTGTTCCAAGCCAGGTTCACAGCGTAGGGGTTGTGGCTGTCCACGCGGAAATTCTCGATTCTTCCGCATGGGCTGGGCTTGCTCACCAAACGAAGGCTGTCGACGAACAAACGCGAACCATCTAATCGTAATTTATCATTGGCCGACGAAATAACAAGCACTACCATCGAATCTGCATCATAGTAGTCGTAGTCGGCAGGGAAATAAGCACTAAGCGAGGTATAGTCCATCTCAAATGGTTCATAATCGACAGTGTCATACAGCTGATACAAATTCTTCGAACCGGCCCCTACAAGCATTCTTCGGTGGGTAACTGTGTCGTATCGGGTGCCAATCGCTACTACGGCACCATTATCGCGTATATCGCCTTCGGGATAAATATACTTGTAATAGCCGATTAATTTGGCCGGATCGAATCCATTCAAGGCGAAACCGCCCTGCAGGTAGTCGTTAATATCAATCGTATCCAGCATATCCAACATCCACGACAAATCTTCGGTATTTCCATAAATCATTTCGAACAGCGGCAGAATATTATTCAGATTGATTGTGCCATTTGCAATTATGGTAGGAATGACCTGGTGGGTGAGGCTGGAATCAAGCATGGACGAAGCTAGAGAGTACACCATAGGATCCAAAATGTCGGAAAAAAAGAATGATTCTGCCACCAAAGCAGAATGTCCTTGTGGGGCATTGATGGAGTCTTCCGACACTTTCGCCAATGGAATATTCGAATTGATTGGAATATTGAATCCGGAGTAGGACAGCGTTTCGTTGATGCTGTACACCGGAACGTGCCAACCGCGAGGGAGCGAATAAGTGTAATTTACCGGAATGCTGAAAAAACCAAAAGACAATGTGTCAGCAGGGTAGGAGTCCCACGATTCAAAACAGCCCAACGGTATATCGATAGTGTCGGGGTTGGACTGAGCCTTGGCGATTGTGGTGCAGCATATCATACCTGCCAGAAAACTCAATGTTAAGAATAACTTCTTCAT
>JAGHRY010000165.1 GCA_018066145.1 Candidatus Colimorpha merdihippi
CATTACAATATGTCAATTATCTCTCGGGGAAACCCCTTGGTCATATCAAATATGCTCTAGATTAATTCCGTCAACGGGTTGGAAGATACGTACTGCAATACGTATCTTCCACATTTATTCTACGAAAATGGCAATAGAGGACTGGGGGACAGCTTTATTGCTGCTACCTATTTGGGAACTGAGGGTTGGAAAAGGGGGGTGGAATCTGCTATAACCTATTGCTGCGCACTTGTATGCGCAAAGATGACACCGCAAAGGGGGCTTTGTGGGGGTCTCTTACCGCGGTCAGCACGATGACAGATGGTAGCGGATAAGACCTGGCATGGGGTCAGATACCATGGAATCAATACGTTGGCCTACTTTGGCGGCCACCTGCCGCAGTTGCGGGGCAAAGGAATGGGTGATGCCGCCAACCAAATGCAGGGGTACAGAGGCATGGCCCTCGAAATAGTAGTTCAGCTGACCAAAGAAGGATTTAAAACTGGTGTTCAGCACATTGGCTATGTATTCGTGTGTCTGGTGGCTGAAAGCAAAGGTGGCCAAAGAGGCCAGGAAACGATTAGGATAGGGCTGGCGGTAGATACGGTCAATAAACGCATCGGCCGACATGGGATAAGCATCATGAAACAAGACACTTAATTCCTCCGGCATCCGCCCTTCGAGATAGTCTTTGAGCAGCAACCGACCGATGTGGTTGCCCGAGCCCTCGTCACCAAGGATGAAGCCGGTGGAGACTCGCTGGCGGACAATCGCCTGGCCGTCGTAATAGCAGAGGTTGCTGCCCGTGCCCAGGATGCCTACCACGCCGGGTTCGTGGCCACAGGCGGCACGGCAGGCCCCTAGCAAGTCGCCAGCCACCTCGCTCACGACTTCGGGGAAGACCTCTCGGAGCAGCTGCCCCACATGCTGCTGCATCTGGGTGGTGCCGCAGCCGGCACCATAGAAATAAATGGCCGACAGCTGTTTGTCCTGCACAAGGTCATGCCTTACCTGCCGGAGGGCAAGGCGGAATGCTGACTCGTCGGTCAACCGGGGGTTGAGCCCCTGGGTGGCCAGCTCGCAAGTCTGCCCCTGATACACAAAGGCCCAGTGGGTCTTGGTGCTTCCGCTATCAGCCAAAAGAAACATAACTAGAATTATGAGTGATGATTTATGAATTATGAGTTCTTGATCTGTGAGTGATGAATTCTTGAGTTCTGAGTGATGATTTATGAATTATCAATTATGAGTTTTTGAATTCTCTAGCGGTGGCTGATGAAGTCGAGGATTGCCTCTTTGTCGGAACTGAAGGTGAAGCAGCTTACCACCACGGCATAGTTTTCGGGATCCACGCAGTAGGGATAGGCTTCTTTGAGGAATTCCTTCTTGTTGGAGTCAAAGTCGAACTCTTGTGCCAGCCGCAGGATATGGGCGGCCAGCAAGCTGTGGTTCTTGACATAGTTCATAGCCAGCTTCTCTCGCGTAGAGTCGAATCGCTCGTTTTTCAGGGCAGCCACCATTTGGTCCACTTCTTGGTCAGAACAATGCTGCACCACATGCACCTCGGGCTGGTGCATCACGTGGCGCTCCATCGGGTTGGGCACCTGCATCTGCTGGGCTATCTGCTCAGGCAGAATCAGTTCCACTCTGTTGTGTTTGCGGTCGAAGCGCACACGGCATTCCTCGCGGCGGTTCGCCATGCGGATGGTTGCCATCGTGATTTTGTCCTCGGGCGAGGTGAGCACAACATAAATGTCATGCAACTCGTAGTTCAAATTGTTCACCACCACCTGCTGCTGCGGGTTGCGGTTGACCCGGTCGCCATCGACATACACCACAAAGCGCTCGCCCATTGAAGCGGTGAGCACAAGGGTGGCATTTTCGACGGGCATAGGGCGTTGTGAGGCGTGAGGACGCTGAGAATCGTGGGGACGCTGCGCCATGGCAGCTGCGCCAGAAAGAAGGATCAAGGCGTAAAGGAGGAGCTTTTTCATTGTTGATAGTTTTTAAAGTATTGAATTCAAATTAGTTTTTAGAGTGTTCTTAATACTATTGGAGCCATTTGTCTTGCTCCTTAATTTCTGGTGCAAAAGTACAAACAATCTTGGAGGGAAAACCCAGAAATCGCCCATATTTTTACCCTATAGCACCAAATACATGACAATAATAACCTGTTGGATGAATTGATTTGTTAATAATTTCTTTCAAAAAAAGTTGTGTATGTCAATAATTTTTCGTATTTTTGTGGTGAAAATCAAGTTATTACAAAAGACTATCGATATGCACAACTTTTAT
>JAGHRY010000092.1 GCA_018066145.1 Candidatus Colimorpha merdihippi
AACATTTAACTTTTTTGACAATCTACATATCGAATTTTTTTCGTATCTTTGCAAAACTTTCGTACCATAATATTCATTCGTTAATCCCTAAATATTAGCACAGTACTATATGTTTGTTCGTTTATTGCTCGTTCTATATTCGCTCATTCTTCGCTGCTGCTTCGCTCTTCCTTCGCTTTACCGACGAAGAATGATACAAAAACAGCCGAAGTCACCTATACCCAGCCTCGAAACAACAAGGAGTCATCAACCCAAATACCAAACAACCATGAAAAACGAAAAACCTTCTTCCCCCCTGCTCCGAGTCTACGGCCGATCGGAACTGGCACAACTCTACTACGGCCGACCCATCAGCGACCGCGGCGCCCGCCTTTGGTTTATGCGCGAGCTCAGTTACGTGCCGAGCCTGATGGCGAAGCTCCGCACCCTCGGCCTCACCACCAAAGGCAAGATCTTCACCCCCGCCCAAGCGGCCGCCATCTTCGACGCTCTGGGGGAGCCGGGGTAAGAAACGGCTGACGCCGGAAGAAAACAAAGATTGATAGCGATCTGATTAGGGGCGTGGCCCCTAGAACCCTATTTCATTTCTTTCTCTTGAAAGAAGACGAGAAGCCCCAGTGAGGCTTCGAGCATATTGTCCAAGACTTCCCTAGTCTTGGAATAGAAAAATGGTCCTTAGAATGAAAATCAAGGCTGTGCGTACAAAGGCTAAAAAAGCGGCAGAAATGCTAAAGTGATTTAAACTCGCACTGGAGCCCTGTTTCGTAATGAATCCCTCATTTATTTCCAGGGCTCATGTTTTGAAGGATTCCCTAATCTCTGCTCAGACAGAAATCCCTTCTTAACGCTTTTCTGCACTTTTTCTTAACGCCTTCTCCCGCAAGGCCACGGGGCGGGGGCCGTCATTTGCATACAGCATTGATGCTTGGGTCGAAAAATGTGGGGCGGGGGCTGTTTCACTCAATCATTAATCAATCCACCGCGAAAAACGCAAAAAAGAGTAGTTTCGCTGGCGAAACTTGGGGACAGCAGACCGGGAGCCCTCCCAAAATTTGGAGTGAGATTTTAAAACGCGTATGACAGCAAATTATCGGAAATTTTCAGTAGATTAATTTATTGACAAATAATTATTTATGAGAAATTCGCGGGCCATTTATGGCAATTCATGTTTCAACCAAAATGAATAATTAGAGGTTTTAGATATTCACAAAATTCACAAATTCACAAATTCACACGCGCTATATTTTTGTTGATTTGATTTGTGGTGATATCTGAAACTCCCAAGCAAGCTATTGAAATATGCGCATAGCGCGATGAAAAATACCATTCATGTAGGCAATGGCCAGACCGTAGTTGCTGACAGGTATGCCCGCCTCGATAGCTGGAGCCAAACGCGAAGCCAACTGCTTGGCTGTGATAACGCATCCTCCACACTGAATGACCAATGCATATTCAGAAATTGGTCGTGGTAGATTAGAGAATCCGCTGACAGTTTCGCAATGGAGCTGTTTGCCTGTAAATTTTGTCAGCAATTTGGGTAGTTTTACTCGTCCAATATCTTCGCATGTAACATTATGCGTACAGCTTTCCAGCATCAGCACATTATCGCCATCGTGTAAAGAAGAAATGGCCGGGGTGCCCTTGACATAATCTTCAAAAAGACCTTTAGCCCGAGCCAGCACTACGCTGAAACTCGTCAGGAACACCTCCTCAGGTACCAAAGGAGACACCTGTGCATAGGCTTGGCTATCGGTGATAACCAGACGTGGCGGAGACTGCAAGCTGGCAAGCAACTTTGGCAGTTCTTCAGGCTGGCAAAAATATGGCATAGCATGTATGTCCAACAAATCTCGCAGCACCTGCACCTGAGGCAATATCATGCGTCCTTCAGGGGCCGAGGAATCGATGGGTGTAACCATTACCACAGTGTCAGCCGGACGGACAACATCGGCCAGCATAGAACGATGTGTGAAAGCCGTCTCAGGAAGCGCATCGCGAATAAGGGATGTAAGGGGATCGCGTAACTTGGGGTTATGAACTGTAAGGACGAAAACCTGCGTGAAATAGTCGTGTTCGAGCTGGGCAAGAAGGGCCTGATCGGGTGCAAATCGATCGGCTTGTGAGTAGATAAGAATAAATGGAATATTGCGCTTTCTGCAGAACTCGACCAACATCACCTCCTCAGCCTCGAATCGGTTATTTGTGAAAAGGATCAGCGCCAAATCGGCCTGGCCAAGCATATCCAAACTCTTATCAATGCGCATGTGGCCGACAACGCCCTGGTCGTCGATACCTGCAGTATCAATCCATACCACGGGACCCACCCCGCCGATTTCCATCGACTTCTTGACAGGATCAGTAGTGGTACCGGCCACATCAGAAACGATAGCAACCGACTGTCCTGTAAGGAAATTAATAAGGGAACTTTTGCCGTAATTGCGACGGCCGAAAATGCCTATATGGGGCTTTAATTCGTTTCCACGCATAAATATTCAGATACTGAGTAATAGGAAAAGCATTAATGCCCGCAGGAACTCTGTTCGCCACGGTTAGCTGGCTGGCAGCATTTAGGAAGATCCTTGATAGCGCGGGGATTAGCTGCATAATGCTCGGTGCGAACCCCATTGTCGGAGAGTGACTTTTCTATGCGGTCGGGATTGGTCTTCTTGCTTCGATATACAACATTTACACGTTTATGTTCCTTATCTAGGGTCCAGCTGACAACGCCACGCTCATAAGCGAGGGTATTCTCAATGGTGGGATTGAGGCTATTGCAGCACCAACCGGGGATATTGATCTGCGCGGTCTTAGCGTCGGCAGGAAGTTTCTTGTTTTGCGCTGAAATAGTACCGCAAAGGGTTGCCATAATGGCAAGGAACAGGAGAAATCTTTTCATCATAGTAAGTATTTTGTTATTATAAACGAGGCTGGGGAGAAAATATTGTGAATTGCACTGCTTTTTTGACAACAGCAATCAGTGCCCAATCCTCTACCCTATCCAGCCAAATAAGCTATCTAACATTGTAGCGGAAACCCAAGTAGAATAGTCGGCCCATAAGCGGGGCATATACGACCGAAGCATCAAACACTTGCGAAAACGGCTGATCGTAGCCGGCAATGGGGTGTTGCTGAACATAATTAGTGATATTCTCGACTCCGCCATACAACTCACAACGCTTGAATTTGCGGGTCACCTGTCCAAGCATATAAATATATGTATTGGTGTAGCCGTTATGCTGAGACACATTCAGTGGAAGCCGTTGCGGACCGTTTAGTTGGGTGGTAAGGTCAAAGCGCCATTTTTCAAAAGGAGTATGATATGTCAGCACCAACAAGGCACGCCATTTGGAAGTATATGGCTTATCCATCAATACACCCTGGTATGTGCACTTGACGTTGCTAAGTTTTCCCGCCAGGGAAATTTCAAAATTACGGATAGGTTCGTAACTCATATCCAATTGAGCCACTGTCGAAAAACTTCGGCCATCAAGGCTGTAGAAATATACATCTGTAGCGCTCTGATCCAAATCAGCCACCAGCTGGCTAACAAACTCTGTGTGATAGACATCAGCCGTAATTTTCACCTTCCGCTCGTCGGAGAGAGAAAAATTCTTATTGATATTGAATCCTCCATTCCATGCTTCTTCAAGAGGGACCTGGCCAGCGAAATGAATGTTGCGATTGGAGGCCAAAATGCCGATGTTGTCGGCCACCACGTTCGGAGTGCGGAAGCCTCGACCCGCCGAAGCCCTGAAAATCAGCGACTGCACAGGCTCCCAACGCATATGAATGCGAGGTGTAACCAAATGGCGCGAATGAAAACTATTATAGTCGTAGCGCAGGCCAGCCGTAGCCGTAAAAAGGGTTCCTGCCTTTAGCGTATATTCGGCATAGGCACCCGGCACCACTTCGGAAATATCATTGGAGAGAAATGTACCGTAATCGATAACACATCCGCTAACGTGTGGATTGCCCACAAGTTCCTCACGTATAGAGCTGCCTCGCAACGAAATACCGCAAGAAAGATTGGTAAGGGCTCCCGTTTCGATATCGAGCAACAGATTTGCATAAACATCCTGCTCCTGATTATTGTAGGACTTGATTCCGTAAATCGAAGATTGGTCGGTATATGAGTACGAAAGCTGCGACCCAAAGCCCACCTTGCTATTGAGCGGCATGCCGTTTTTGGTAAAGAAATGGAAGCGACGTGTGTCGCCTTCAATGCCGTAATAGCGTAAAGTATCCTGCTTTTGGAAGTCGCCACGCTGGTATCGCATATCTCCTCCAAGACGATCTTCATAAGTGTAATTAAACAACGTAATGGAATTAAACCCATTATCGGCTTGATAGAGCCACCGGTTGACAACATTGACCTGTGTTTGGAGCGGGAAATCGCGATATCCATCATGCCCGAGATGATCGACACTTAGCATATTCTTCGCGCCAAAAACCAATAAACCCGTGGAAAGGTGATCATTGAACTGATGGTTGAGTTTGGCAGTAATTTCGCTTTTGAGATCGCTATTCTCATACAAATTAAGCGAGAAGCGATTGCCACGCTGAGGCTTCTCATATTCAAGATTAATGGTGCCGGTAATGCTCTCGTAACCGTTTTTCACTGTGCCGGCCCCTTTGCTCACTGAGATACTCTCGAGCCATTGTCCGGGAACAAACCCCAACCCATAAGGTGCTGCCACTCCCCGCAAAAAGGGAATATTTTCAAGCATCATTTGGGAATATATGCCAGTAAGGCCGAGCAGCTGAATCTGGCGGCTGCCGGTAACTGCATCAGAATAGCCGACATCAACCGAAGCCGAATTTTCGAAACTCTCGCCCAGATTACAACAGGCCAAACCTTTCAGTCCATCGGCAGTAATCACTTCGTTCTGTTCGACCGAAGACAGCTTCTGGAAACTGCGCTCATGGCGAGCACGTAAGCGGAAGGTCGGGAGCGTTTTGACCTTAGGCAAAGTATCTTGAGCCTCAACTACCAATGGCAATGCCATCAGCAACAAAAGAGGAATGACTAGAAAACTGTATTTTTTCATTTTCTAGATTAACGTAAAATAATGAATATTATTGTTCGACATCAAATTTCATCCAACCCTACTCGATGTGCATAACGAACCTGCCCACTAAGTTGAATAAAAGTAGAGGGAGTCATTCCTGTTTCCTGTTTGAACTGGGTGCTCAAATGGGCCGGACTCGAATATCCTAATCGGTAAGCCACTTCGCTAATATTCAATTGGCTGTAGCACAATAATTCCTTGGCAAACTCGATTCTCTGCAAGATACAGTAGCGCTCGATAGTAATGCCGCGCATTTGGCTGAATAGCTTGCTCAGCGTGCTATAGTCCTTGCCGAGTGCGTGCTGAAGAAAAAAGGATAATTTCTCTTTTGGCTCTTCTTTCCGCACCCATGAGATAACGGCAGTGCGAACTTGTTCCACACATTGGTTCTGGCTATCGTCAATAAGTTCAAATCCTAAAGACTCCAACCCCTTGCGACAAGAGTCGAACTGCTCGGGCGAAAGATCTTGGGTAATCTGAGCCAAGCCCAAAGTAACCTCGGAATAGGCAATTCCCAATTCGCCTAACAGTTGACGAACAGCCATCACGCAACGTGGACAAACCATGTTTTTGATATGCAGTTCTATCATTTTGCCAACAATTTAAAGCCTACTGACTCAATAGCTTTGCGCAACTCATCTTCGGGCACATCGCCCTCTACAAATGCTTCTTTCGTTTCCAACACCACACTTGCGCTGGTAACGCCAGCTACACCCTGCAGTGCTTTTTCTGCTGCAGCACGGCAGTGGGGACAATTCATGCCTTCTATCAGATAGGTTTTTCCTTTCATAGTTTCATTCTTTGTTGGGTTAATATAAAATCTAGATAATACAAAAGCATTGAGCAGCAGCAAAGCCAGCAAACCCGAACAGAACCAGGCGAACCAACCATCGTGACGACAGCCGCATGCACAGCTATGCTGAAGGCCCAAAGCACCAATAAAATCAACAATATGATTAAAATTCAAATAGTCGACCAAGCAGCCAAAAGCAATGGCACCGGCAACCACAGATACCAGGTATATCACCAACGACCGGGTACCCATAACCGAACGTACCACCAGCACACTGGCCATATTGCAAGCCGGTCCCGCCATCAGCAGCACCAATGCTGCACCCGGCGTGATTCCTTTGAGCAGCAATGCCACAGCAATTGGAATCGAACCCGTGGCACAAAGATACATCGGTATGGATATGGCCAGCACCACCAGCATCGAAGCAAGGGTATTGCCTTCGAATACGGCAAACCAATGCTGCGGCACAAAAACAGTTATCAATCCGGCGATAACCAAACCCAGCATCAGCCATTTGCCAATGCTTTGTATCATATCAAGGAAAGCATATCGGAGTGCCTCCTTCAATCGGCCAATCACGGAAACATGTTTCTGCTCAGGAGCGCAGCTTTGGCATAATGCAGATTCTTTACCGCGGTCGAATAAATTGGATAGCGTGCCTCCGGCCAACGCTGTCACCAGTGCAGCAACGGGGCGAACTATGGCAAACGGCAATCCCAACAGTCCATACGTGGCCAGGATGGAATCCACGCCTGTCTGCGGAGTGGCAATCAAGAATGAAGTGACAGCACCGTTGGAAGCGCCCTCCTTGCGAAGCGACATCGCTGTAGGAATGACCCCGCACGAACATAATGGCAGCGGAATGCCAAATAAAGCAGCTTTTATCACCGACCCGAATGATGGTTTCGAGAAATGTTTTTGGTAGAAACGGGAAGGAATAAAGGCATGCATCACCCCTGCAATAAGAAAACCCAACAGCAGATAAGGCGACATCTGATTGATTAAGTGTAGTATATCTTCCATCTCTATCAAATATTTGTTTTTGCAAAAGTACGAACTTTCGCCCAAACCGGATTACATAATCATGGAAAAAACTTATATCCCTTCACCCAAACGCCTCGGCGAAGAGCCACTCAAATTCAATCCACGCTGCACAGCGATTCTTCAAAGCAACGCCATCACATATTCCATATAAAAAATGCAATTGCGAAAAAAAAGTTGTATCTTTGCAAGTGAATATGAACACAAATAGAATCATTCGCAAGGCGCAAGCCGATGAAATACAGACAATCATGTCCATGTGCAACCATTCTCGCAGCATTATGCGGGCCAATGGGAATACCACACAATGGGTAAATGGATACCCCTCATCAGCCACCATCGAACTGGATATCGTCAACGGCAATGGATATATTGTGGAAGAAAACAACAAAGCCATTGGATATTTTGCCTTTATCATTGGTCCAGACCCCACCTACAGTATTATCGAAAAGGGCAGCTGGCTCGATGACGCTACCCTTTATGGAACAGTACACTGCCTTGCTTGCGCTCCCGGTTACCACGGCGTGGCAAAAAGCTGCTTCGAATGGTGCCAGACACAAGCCGCCTGCGTGCGGGCCGACACCCATGCCGACAATCACATCATGCAGCACATCATGACCGGATTAGGCTTTTGCCGATGCGGCGTAATATATGTGGCTGACGGGACTCCGCGCGACGCTTACCAAAAAATGACTTATCCTATGGTAGACTCCAATTTGAAATCCTATATCGAAAACGAAATTCTACCACAATACTCCCACTTCGACTCAGCTCACCGGCTGGACCACATACAATATGTGATGGCGCAAAGCCTGGAACTAGCCCAGCACTATCCCCAACTCAATAACAATATGGTATATGCCATTGCCGCCTACCACGACACCGGACTATCTGAAGGTCGCGAACGCCACCATTTGGTGTCGGGCCAACTGGTACGCAAAGATGCAAATCTGCAAAAATGGTTCTCATCCGACGAAATCGAAACAATGGCTCAAGCCGTCGAAGACCACCGTGCTTCGGCCCTAAGCGCCCCCCGAAGCCTCTACGGGATGGTGGTGGCAGAAGCCGACCGCGACATTGAGCCCATGAAGATTGTGCGCCGTACGGTGCAATACGGCCTCACCCACTACCCCACTCTCGACAACGAAGCCCAATGGCACCGATGCGTAGGCCACCTGGAGGAAAAATATGCCGAGGGCGGTTACCTAAAGTTGCTCATTCCCTACTCGCGCAACAAGGGTCAGCTTGAGAAGTTATGGGCCCTTATCGCCGACAAGAAAGCACTACGCAGGGTATATGATGAAATAATTGAGGCAGAAAACATACCAAATAACAAAATCCAATAAATATAAGACATTATGAACACTTTATTGATTGTATTGGCCATCCTACTGGCTGTAGTAGGCATCATTGGTTCTGTTGTGCCCGGGCTGCCGGGTCCACCCATCAGCTGGGCGGGTTTGCTGCTATTGAAGTTCACCTCGGTGGCAGACCAAGCGAACAGTTGGCCCTTACTGATAGGAATGGCGGTAGCCGCCATCGTCATCACCGTGCTGGACTATATCGTGCCAAGCCTCAGCACCAAAAAACATGGCGGAAGTAAAGCCGGCGTATGGGGTTGCAACATCGGTTTGGTAATATCCATCATTGGCCTCCCCTTTGGCCCACAGGGAATCATCGGCATCATCTTCTGGCCTTTTGTTGGCGCATTGGTGGGCGAACTTCTCAATGGCAAGCAATCGCGCGAAGCGCTGCGTGCAGCTTGGGGCGCATTCTTGGGATTCCTCCTTGGCACCGGGCTGAAATTGGCCTACACGCTGGTTGTTGCAGTTATCATTGCACTAGACATCATCCGATAAGATAATATTATCTAAGAATGGGTTCTATCCATTTGTTGTTTGACCCAACAGCAATCGATAGAACCCATTTCTTCTAATTCGCTTGAGCGGTTTTATTCAACACCTATCAGTTTTTTCACCCGGCGAACCAATTTCAACACAAATCTCAAACCATAAGCACGGGCAAATATTTCAATCCTCTGGGGTGATTCGTAATACCTGATAATCGGGGCAAACACTTTGCGAGCTTCGCGACACTGGCGTGTTGTATATTCGGGACAAAAGACAAAAGGCATTGAGTAATTGATTGCCCTGTCGATAAACAAATCATGGTACCGACCTTGGCTCATCTTATCCAACCCCAACAGCATATTCACTTCCGAAGCTGCCCCCTTGATCATTTTAAATCGATTCGTCTTCTTGTCTTTCGCAAACTGCGAATTCCACGAACTCTCATCCATCTTATATCGATATGCGGCCATTTTGTCGGCAAAATAATAAACCTCGCCTTCAATAGCCGACAGTATCTGCCAACAGTAATCGCACACATGGCATTGAAGTGTGCAAGGGGTATTGCGCCGCATCTGCTCTATTCTGAAACGCATCATCAATGTACAGGTAATCATATAATTGCCCTTATTCTCAATCATTGCCTCCGGAGGGACCAGCGTGTCGGTATCAAACCGATGCCAATCAAGTTCGCCATCATTAGTTAACACCTGCGCATCAGAGAAACAAAGCATGCAGCCGGGATGGGCATCCATCCAATCGGCCTGGCGCTGCAGTTTGTCAGGCGCTATCCAATAATCATCGCCTTCGCACATGCACATATAATCGGGCGCGCCCATCCACTCGTCGAAATATGGATAACGCGGCTTGCCTTTCTGCAAGTGATTCTCAGCAAGGAGCACCACCGCCAAGAAACAATTGGGATTCTGCAAATGAGGGCCATACAGCACTTCGCCGTACGACGTATTATGTACGCCGTAGTCGGGTTGCGAGGTAAGGTCGCACTGGGTTTGCATATATTCTCTGAGTACCTGTTGTTCGTTGTCGGTAGAACAATCATCCATAATACAGCACACAAACGGGAAATCAGTTTGCTGCATACTGAACCCGCCCAGGGTATCGAGAATCCGATGGGCCTGGTTATAAGTGTCGCAACGGACACCCACCTTGAAGTGAAACTTGTTATTCATCATAGCGGTTAACATCCATATTCTCCAAAACCGGGCTTGAGGCCCAACAATTGACGCAATTCGGCAGATGTGCACACCTTGCGACCCATAGCATTGGCTATAGTGCCAATACGTTTAAGGTATTGTGCATTGGTAGCCAGTATAGTACGCTGGTCATCCAGCCAAATGTTATCTTCCAGTCCTACCCGCACCCCATAGCCCATCGAAACGGCTAACGCATTGATACGCAACTGTGCATTGCCTATGCCGCCAAACACCGTCACCGACTCTTCGGGCAAATCGTTCACCATCACTCCTACATGCAGCAAATCAGCCTGGGCACAGGCCACATTGCCCATGATGAGATTGAAGAAATAAGGGGGGCTCAACAGCTTTTTGCCAATAAGATATTTTGCATAATTGATCATGCCGGCATCAAAAACCTCCAATTCGGGTTTGATGCCCTGTTCGGCCATTTTGGATGCCAGCCGCATAATCATATCGGGAGAATTGATGCTTGCAGTTTTATTGAAATTGAGGGAACTCAACGTCAAACTGGCCATGTCGGGCTTTGCATTCCCAATCAGATTCAGCACATCCGAACGCTTATCGAACTCGTTATAGATTCGACCGCTGGTAGTTGCCGAAACCACCAGATCGGGGGCAAACTGACGAATGCCAACAATAATTTCTTCAAAATACTCGCGTTCCCATACCGGGTCCTCGGTCTGGGGATGGCGGGCATGCAGGTGCACCGACGAAATGCCTATGGCCACAGCCTCGCGCACCTCTTCGATTATTTCTGCCGGTGTGATAGGCACATGCGGCGTATCGGACTTGCGCATAAGCATACCCGTTGGTGTAAACGTAACTACTAGATTATTCATGCTGCTTCACTGAGGTTACTTTTGCCGGCACACCCATCACGGTGCAATAAGAATCAACATTCTTCACAACCACTGCCCCCATACCTACCACACATTCATCGCCAATCGTGATGCCATCACGCACCGCCGAGGCTAACGAAATCTCATTGTGATTACCCATTCGCAGCATGCCTCCAACTTTGCAGCCCGGACGGAAGGTGTTGAAACTACCAATGTTGAACTCGTGGCCAAGATACACCTGCTGCCGAATTACATTGCACGACCCCATCACCCCGCCATAGCCTAAATCGGCTCCAGCATACACAATATTGTTGTCGCCCATCACCAAATCACTATCAGTAAAGGCTCTGGGGCTAATATAGTTTATCAGTTTGTAAGGACCATCGTGCAAGCGTTCATATAGTTGCTGAAACACCTGAGGCTTGCCATTTCCACGAACCATCAGCATATCGTATTGTTCGGGCGAATATTTGTCAACCAATTCGTCGTATGGCACCACTGGCAAATCATACATTCGGTCGGCTGTAATATACTGGCGGTCAACAGTGAGTACTACCGGATTGACAGCACCAAACCGATCCACCTCTGAAAGGAACTGTTGAGTCATATTGGCTGTGCCAAAAATAATAAGGTCTTTTTTCATAATCTTGGAAAGAAATGTGCCTATAATTTATAATAAAACATTAATAAACGATAGGTTGTATCAAATCGTTAGCATTTTCCACTACCTTTTCGAACAATTCTTTATCTGTAAAACGTAGCATCACAATTCCCACATAAGGTCCTGGCTGATTATTTTTTTCAACAGTTTCGTTGGTATCAATCCACATATCGTAATCCACCACATTTGTTACTATCTCAGAACTGATTTTCAGTCGTTGAAACTTGCCAGTCTGTTCTACATGCGGTGTAGCCATCAACCAGTAGTCGCTAGTTTGGCATATATCGGCCTCTACCATTGGAAGGCCTACAGCCGATAGGATTACATTGTCAAAAAAATGTGTGCCATAGGCCCTATCTTGGATGGCACAAAGCATGAATCCTCCTGGACGAGGAGAGCACTCCATCATATACGCTTTGCCGTCAACTCCGATGCGGAACTCCACATTCAAGATTGTTGTATTTACATGCAGTAACTCAATAAGACGCTGCAGTTGGTTGAGGCAGTCGACCTGTTGTTGCTCCGTTAGGCAGGTGGGCCATCCAAGCAAATGGGTTGTGAGGGGATTCACCGCTGTAGGGTCAATTCTTTTAAAATTAAATATAGAATGTTGCAATTGACCTTCTACAGCAAAAAAGTCCGAATCGGATGTTGGTATGTCGGTTTGGATGAAAGTTTCAATAATATATTGCCCGGAAAGCGAATTGTCCAAGGCTTCCCGTATGGCATCAGCCAGCTGATCGGAATCATTTACGCATGTAACGCCACGGCTGCCAGCCGAATCTACAGGCTTGACTAATACCGGATAATTCCACTCCAATGCTGAAGCGACTCCTTCTGATAAAGATGAGAACGAACGTTGCACAGGCACATTAAACCCATTATCTTCCAAAAATTGGCGGAATCGGCCTTTGTCCTGAAGAATACAAACCGATTCGTATGGAGCAATCAACGGCAGTCCTAACTGTTCCTGTACATATGCAACAGTGTTGATTGGGCGGTCGGACCAGGTGACAATACCATCAACCTGATGCGTGCGACAATACTCAGCGACTGCATCCTTATCCAAATAGCTCAACTCAGCCATTTCGTCAGCATACTGATGACCCGGATTGCTCGATCTGTTGTCGCAGGTGATAACGTATATGCCCAATTCACGCGCCCGACGGATGGCCGGTATCGAATCGCGACTAGCGTTTAAAAACAACAACTTTTTCATTTCTGTTTCTCAAGTTTGATACACAAACGGCTGCATACTATTTCTGCAAGCGGCTCCCATTGCGCCTCGGTACAAACAACCTGTTCGGGACTTTCTATTTGCGCCAAAATAATCACCGGTACAGGATTCTTCGGATCTAGGTCAAATGCAATCAATCCCGATTCTGAAGGCAGCGGATGCCCATGGGCAATCACAGTCACACTACATCCCGCTGCTATCCACTCTGCAAGACGAGCCCTATCGGGCAACCCCATAACAAGTATCCTTCTTTGGGCCATGGCATTTTTAGGAGCAGTATCTTTCATCAATTCGGGGCATCCATCTACCGACCAGTAAATAAAACTGTTCACGTCAGCCATATTCGTATGGGTAACATGCTGCAGCTGCTCGGTAACGCTGCATTTTTGCCAGCACCAACGATAGTTTTCACAATTACGGTAAACTGGTTGGTACTGCCTGGTTTTGTCGAAAACACAAACAATACCCGAAGAACCCCTGTAGCGGGGAGTCAGCATCGTCTTATCAAACGACCCCAAGGCTGCCTCTATGGCGCACTGGTGGTAGCTGATGCCAATACCAATATCCACCATAGGATAACTGATAGGCCATCCCCCCATTCGAGGATTCACCTCTACCAGATACACTTCGTCTTTATGTATAATCAATTCGGTATGGCAGGGACCGTCGGTATGTCCTATAGCGTTAAGTATGCTGTTGATGGCATCAGTCACCTTTGCCTGCAAGATTTCGGAAATGGGAGCAGGTGCTTGCGCAACCATCTCTACACAATGCGGAGGACCCGATGTAACCATTTCGGCAATCTGCACCATGTGATGCACCCCTTGGAACGAAAGCGACTCCACCAGATAAATCGTTTCCTCAGGAACAAATTCCTCGGCCAGCATCATTCCCTCGGCATGTGCATCGTCCATGGTATACTGGTAGGCAGCATCCATCTGCGAGGCATCATTCACCACCATCACCCCCCGCTTGGCACAGCCTTGTCGGGGTTTGAGAATAAAGGGAAAGGAAAGATGAGCCGCTTCCAAATCGGCAAACGACATCACCTTTGCAAACCGGGGCTGCCGCACTCCAGCAGCTGCTGCCACCTTGGAGCGCACCCAGTATTTGTCGGTAACATGGAGCCCTTCCTCCAGCGTCATTCCCCTAAGTCCTAGCGCATTGGCCACCCTGGCTGTCGACTCGGTGGTAATATCCGATGTGCTTACCACACCCCCTACCCCTATCTGGCGGCATTGGGCTGCAATGGCATCGACATCGAAAATATCAATTGGATAAAAATAGTCGGCCAAAGCCTGGGTCGTCGACCCTTGCTCCGACGCAAAGCAATGAGTTTCTACCCCCATCCATCGCGCAGCCACCATGTATATACCAGCAGCCTGACCGGCACCAATAATAGCCAATTTTCTAGTTCCTGACCGCAACATATAATTCAGGTAAAAACAATCATGAATAGGAAATCATGCCCCAGCCCTGCAATCTATTCTCTAATAGATATATCTCGAAATATGGTCGTCGGGGTTTACGGGATTGGTTTCTTGCGTGTTCATGTCCATGAACGAAACCTCGATATCGGTCACCTCGTCTTCATCGAGATAGAAATAGTCGCTGCAATACCATTCGATAATCCTATTGCCAACAACGCCTTCCACGCCTATGACCACATACGAAGTGGTTGGGTCGGACTCGATTTCGTAAATCAGATTGTCGATATTCTTAATCTCGCGCCTTGCCACCAGGGTGCCGCCAGCCATGTATTCGAATACCGTCACGTTGGCAAAAGAGGTGGTATTATCGGTATAACGAATCGTGTAACTTTTTTCCTTCGAACACGATGCCAAAGCCAGGCTAAGCACGGCTGCCAAAATCAGAAGCAATTTTTTCATAATCAATATCAATAATGTTAATAATTAATTTTGTTCAAACTCAATTTATTCGCCAGCCACCTGGGCAAAAGAATGCACCGGGGCTATAGCGTTGATGCGGTCGTGGTCGTAAAGGTCGGGAAACTCCACCAGGAAGAGGAATTCTTTCACCTTCACCTTATATTCCTTGCCGTCAAGCACCACGGTTTCTCTATTCAGCGCCTCGGCAATGCCGATGGCGGTGCCGCCGGTGGCGAGGATATCGTCAAAGAACGTCAGCTCAAAGGTGTCGCCATTGGGCTTGCCGGCAGCAATATCGGAAAGACGGTAATACACATGGTCGGCACCATATTCCTTCATTATTTCCACATCATGCAAGTCGCCCTCGCTGAAGGGGAGCTTGCCTTTTTTGCGAATCGGCACTATATTCTGCACCAATTTCGACTGCGTAAGCAGGGGTGCGGCAAAAAAGAAACCGCGAGCCTCCACCGTCACCACATTGGGGCAGTGGGTATGTGCATCAATATCTCTAACTATCTCATTAAAAGCCTCTTTATTCGACAAAAAAGGCAGTATATCGATAAAGTCTATACCCGGTTTTGGAAAGTCGGGATAATGATTAATTACGTCTAAATAGTTCATTCTTTCAACTGTTTTTGAATTTGCAAAGATACGAAAAATGAGCGAATTGGTAAAATTTTATTTTCACATTCCCGAAAAGTTGATGAATAAACGTTACTTTGTCAACGGTAACACTTTCCATCCACCCCCATTCCCCTTCTCACGGGACAATAAAAGAAGAAAACAAAATGTGACACATGGCAAAGATTTAATAGTTTTTGACATTCGGAAGCTATATCGAGGAGGAAAAAACGAATATGAAGCCACGCGTACTCGCTGCAACTACGCTGCTGCTCCGAAGTAGCTCCGAGGTAGCTCCGAGGTAAGTCCGACTAGCGGTCGGAGCTACCCCGAAGCTACAGCGAATCTACAGGGGAATTACATGGTGGTATGGGGGAGCTTTCTAATGGTTCGGGCGTGATAGAGGCCATCCCGAGTTGCGGATTTTGGATATTGTGAAAAGGGGGTTATCACACCACTCAGATCGCCTCGTTTGAACCCACCGGCAACGACAAGGTCTCCGTTGACTCCGACCTCCAGATGCATTGGGATGAGAACATACCCAATACAATATATATATACGCTCCAGGATTCAGCTACGAAGCGTATGAATTATGGTTTCTTGTAACGCGCCATTATACAGAGTATATACCCACCTCCATTTCTTCAGATAAAAAAACAGCCGTTCTTGAATATTACGATAATCCAAATGTACAGCCTTTCCCCGCAGACCAGCAAGGCCCATTTTACGCCATAAACATGTTTGGCGGGATATGGCCTGCGCTTGACTCATACATCAATACTGATGGATCATTCCATATTGAATCGGCTCATCCAGGCACTAGTTTCAATAATTACAGCTTTATGCCTATGATTGCGCGTGCCGATAACTATGGCCAACTCCCGTTCAAACATATTTTTGGCATGCTCAAAACTTTTGTAACGGTACCTGATGGTTACACGGTAACTGGTGTTACCCTGATAGGTTTGGTAGGAGTTTATACACCTGCCACCATAGAAGGGTGTGATGTATCTTGGGATGAAATGGCGACATTACGATATCAAACATCACCAAGGTGGCCCTCCAAGCAAACCAAAGGGAAGACCTTCGAAACTACCGCTTTAAAGAAGGCAATGGCTATTATTATCTTGCTGCTTGCCCTGGCGACTGGACTGACTTGAGATTCAAAGTGGAAGCTGTAAACTCCAACCAAAGTCAGGTTGCGTTTGTTAAGACCATGAATCCCAATTCCTCCATTCATCTCGAGCGTGCCGGCATCACCACCCTCAACCTCAACATGACCCCTGACGACTTGGTTCGATAGTAGGCATACCATACCAACAATATCAAAAAGGACGGCTACCACTACTGCTGCCGTCCTTCTTGTATTTCTGCATCTTACCTTGTTGGCGAGCGATAATCATGACTGTCAACAGGCAGCAGCCTATTCGTTATTCGTCACTCATAATTCATACTTCCTATAGTATGCCACCACAAGCACTATTGCGGCGCCTATCCAGGCCAGCATGTCAATCATCACAATGCCGTTGTAGCCCCAAATCTTGGGAAGGGTGAAGGATGCTGCACAACGAATGGCAAGCTCCAACAGCCCGGCCATCAGCGGCCAGAAAGTGCGGCCAATGCCTTGCAACGCATTGCGGTAGACGAATATCAGATAGAGGAATGGGAAGAAGATGGCGGTTACAAACAAATAACGTCCCGAGGAGTAATAGATTTCGCCCACATTAGGCAGGGCGGCCATTTCGGCATCAACATACATAGAGGTGAATGCATCGGGCCACAACAGCAACGCGCCCGACGACACCACACACACGGCCATGACGATGGCCAGCGTGGCTCGCACGCCCCGATGCACCCGCAACATATTGCCAGCACCATAGTTTTGGCCGGCAAAATTGGCTATGGCAGTGCCAAAGGCCATGGCCACCAGAGCACCGATATTCTGTATCTTGTTGGCGGCGGTGAAGCCGGCAATATAGGTGGAAGGAAACTCGTTGAGGGCCGCCTGCAAGAGGATAAGGCCGATGGACACGATACTAAACTGCAGGGCCATGGGCATGCCGATGCGCAGATGCTCCTTCACCTCATCCACTTTCAAGTCGAAATCGGCTCGGCCGAGGCGCAGAAACTGGTATTTGCGCATAGCGTAGCCATAGCTTAGCAAAGCCGAGAGGGCCTGAGAAATAACCGTGGCCAATGCGGCACCCTTTACGCCCCAATCCATTCTTACGATGAAAAGCAGGTCCAATCCCACATTCACCACCGATGAGAATATAAGGAAATACAACGGCGTGCGGCTGTCACCAATGGCACGCAACGCACAGGCTATCATGTTGTAGGCCATCGTAGCCACGATGCCTAGCACAATGACTATCAGATAGCCGTAGGCATAGCCATACACGTCGGCAGGGGTGCCCATCCAGCGGAGCACCGGACCGCACAAGGCGGCTCCAGCCCCCGTAAGCAGCAGCGCCGTGGCGGCACAAATAACCAAACTCGTGGCCAGCGAACGACGAAGCTGCGCATAATCGCCTTTGCCGAAAGCCTGTGCCATACAGATGCCCATGCCGCTGGTGATACCCAGAATGAAGCCGATGATGAAGAACGTGATGCCGTTGCTCACGCCCAAGCCCGCCAAGGCCTGGTAGCTGACGTTGCGGCCCACTATGATGCTGTCGACCAGCTGGTAGCATTGCTGGAATACATTGCCAATAATAATGGGTATCGAGTACAAGGTTATCACCCTAACGTACCCACCCTTTGTCAGATCCAGTTCCATTACAAATTATATTACAACATGATAGGACGTTAGCGGATTACAACCTTCTGGGCGGGGTGGTTGGCGACCTGTACCAAATAGACACCAGTGGTGAGGACAGGTAACGCTGTAGAGGAATTAGAGGTGCGGAAGGTGGATAGTAGGCGACCCATAGAGTCGAAAATGCGGACACGCTGATTTGAGGTGCCGGTGATTACCACTTGATTTCCCGAAGTAGAAATACTGTAGTCGCTGGGTTGGACGCTGTCGATACCTTCTGTGCTGTCAAGCGCAAAATAAGCTATCAGCAAGGTGTCGGAAACTACAGTAAACGTGTACGGATTTGATGTGCTGCCGTCGCTCCAGTGATGGAAATGGTAGCCTGGTGCAGGTGTTGCGCTTACTACTGCTTGTGGATCTTCACAAGTGGTGGGCTGAGATAGCACAGCTACGGATCCTTGGGCAGTATCATCGCTCTCGACGCTCACTGAGAACACCATACCTTCGACAAAGTTGGTGAAATAATCCCAATCAACCGAATAGTTCATCATGCAACCGCAAGGTATGTTGACAATGGTTGAGCGACTGCAAGTGAATACATCCGTTCCTAATGAAGGGGATATTGTCGGCAAAGCGGTTATCTCAAGAATACTGTCACACCCATAGAAGGCAAGGTGGTCGATTCTGGCGACGGAATTGGGGATAATGACGGAGGTGAGACCACTGCAATCCCGGAAAGCACCCTGGCCTATGTAAGTGACTGAGGTACCGATGGTAACGGAGGTGAGACCACTGCAATTAGAGAAAGTAGAATTGGGGATGTAGGTGACGGAATTGGGGATGCTGACGGAGGTGAGACCACTGCACCCAGAGAAAGCACTACTGCCGATGGAGGTGACGGAATTGGGGATACTGACGGAGGTGAGGCCGCTGCAATTACAGAAAGCCCACTGACCGATCGAGGTGACAGAATTGGGGATGCTGACGTAGGTGAGGCCACTACAATCACGGAAAGCCTGGTCGCCGATGGAGATGACGGAATTGCCGATGTTGACGGAGGTGAGGCCACTGCAACCACAGAAAGCAGCATAGCCGATAGAGGTGACAGAATTGGGGATGGTGAGGTCCCCCGTTAGACCATAGCAACCTTCGAAAGCATATCGGTCGATGGAGATGGCGGAATTGGGGATGGTTAGGTTCCCCGTTAGACTATAGCAACCATAGAAAGCAGACTGGCCGATGGAGATAACGGAATTGGGGATGCTGACGGAGGTGAGGCCACTACATTGAAAGAATGTATGATAACCAATTGTGGTGACGGAATTGGGGATGATGAGGCTCCCCGTTAGACCAGAGCAACCTTCGAAAGCAGCATAGCCGATGGAAGTGACAGAATTGGGGATGATGAGGCTCCCCATTAGACGAAAGCAACCTTCGAAAGCAGAATTGCCGATGGAGGTGACGGAATTGGGGATGGTGAGGTTTCCCGTTAGATCATAGCAACCATCGAAAGCGTGATCGCCGATGGAGGTGACGGAGTAGGTGGTTCCACCATTGTTTACTGAGGAAGGGATGACGAGGTCACCAGGCATAGAGTATCCATACCAATAATACGGAGATGGACCAGGATAGGTGACGCTGACGGTGGAACCGGAAATGTTGTAATACAGCGTTTGGCCCGAGGGGGCTACGGCACTGAAATCGTAGCCCCATGAAGCGAGAGCCGAAACTGCGAGGATGAGGGTGAAGACGATTTTTTTCATAACTGATTATGTTTCATTTTGGATGCAAAGATACGAAGAAAAATGCACATGAATAATATTATTTGTACATTTAACATTTTGAGTGAACAGAACAGCGGATTATTAACATTTGGAAAATCCCACAAGCGGCGCTGAATTCAACCTGCACCACTTTCTTTCGTCTTTTTTCACCCCCTACGAGCGAAAGTAGAGCAAATCAGTATATAGTAAGACATGTTCCTCTTCCTTATTGATGGATGTTGGCAGGGACACAGTGGCCACAAAGCTCTTGACAAATGGGCTATCGGATAGTGGCGGCAGTGCCCGAGGCAGTAACCATGAGCATACCATTGTCGGCATCCAGCACCTCGTAGTCGATATCTACACCCACGATGGCATTGGCACCTGAACGCATGGCGTGTTCCTCTAATTCTCGTATAGCATTAGCACGTGCTTTGGAGAGTTCTTCCTCTTATGAGCCGGAGCGGCAGCCAGTGATGTTGCAGATGCTGGCAAAGAAATCTTTTACGAAATTGATACCTGTTATCACCTAACCGAACACGACACCGTGATATTCAACAATCTGATGACCTTCGACGGTAGGAGTAGTAGTGACAATCATTTTTTTAGTGAATGGTGAATGGTAATTAGAGAATAGGGACTATCGCCCCTATTCTCCATTAATATTACAATGCCCAGATGACTAAACCGGAGCAGATGATGATACCGGTGATGAGCAGGTCGATGAGGCAGAAGCCCATGATGTCCTTTGCATCGAGTTTGGCAATAGCCAGGGCCGGGATGGCCCAGAAAGGCTGGATGAGGTTGGTCCACGCATCGCCCCAGGCAATGGCTGTGCCGGTAAGGCCGGGATCGACTCCCAGGTTGGCACCAGCAGCAAACATAATGGGTGCCTGGATGGCCCAATGGCCGCCGCCAGAGGGAACAAACATATTCAGCAAGGCTGCACAAAGGAATGTGAGCAGCGGATAGGTGGTAGGCGTGGATATGGAGATGCAGGCATTGCTGATGACGGTGCCGAAGCAGATGCCGCTGGCCCCTACACCGGTGATAATGCCCATGATGCCCGCATAGAAGGGGAATTGGAGGATGATGCCCGAGGCACCTGTGGCTGCTTTGCCAAAAGCACGCACATAGGCCAAAGGGGTGCCATGCAGCACTACGCCCAAGAAGAGGAAAAGCATGATAACGCTGCCCAAGTCGAACGAGCCGCCACGGAATCCCAGATGAATGATCAGATAAGTGAATCCCAGCAGCGCCACAATCCAGCTGAGCACACGGGAATTCTCCATACGCTGGGCCGGAGTGAGAGACTGTTGATCTGTTGATTTGTTGATTTGTTGATTTGAATCTTCTTCCAAGAGGGCGGGATCGACACAGATGATGTCGTTCTTGGGGTGCATCAGCGAATTGGTGATAACGATAGCCACAATCACTACAGCCACAATGATGAGGTTGTGGTAATCGAGGATGGTCTGCGACACGGGCACAGGCTCGGTGAGGATTCCGTTGGTGGCTTTGGCAAGGGCTTCGCCAGGGGTGGCCATAGTGAGGGGGATGGAACCCGAGAGTCCGGCATGCCACACCACAAATCCGCTATATGCCGAAGCTATCAGCAGGCGGTAGTCGACACCTGACAGTCGCTTGGCTATTTCTTTGGCAAAGATTACGCCAACAATAAGGCCGAAACCCCAGTTGAGCCAGCAGGCTATGGCCGATATGCCGGTTACGAGGGCAATGGCAGCAGCAGGCGTTTTTGGAATGCCTGCCAGCGAGCTGATGACACGTTTGATAGCAGGGGCAGCTGCCAATGTGGATCCGCATACGAGCACCAAAGCCATCTGCATGGCAAAGGCCAGCAGGTTCCACACTCCCCCACCCCAGTTTTCAACCACCTCGATGGGGGTTTGATGGCAAATGGGCATAGCCAGACATGCTGCCACGAGGGTAAGGATGATAGCAAAAATAAAAGGTTCGGGCAGCCAACGCTGCACCAATTTAACGCAAAATTTTATCATAGCTATAGGTAGTTTTCAATAACCAAACAAGAGCCCTGGACACTTCGTCCAGGGCTCCTATTGCACGGAAATGTATTATTTCAGCAAATCGAGTATGATTCCGTAAAAGTCGGTATTCTGATGGATTCCGGAGAAACGTTCGGCACCAGGACCATAGGCAAAAACTGGTACCATTAATCCCGAGTGGTTGCCGGTAGCCCAGGTGAAACGATTCTGGCGATTGGCAATGTTGCCATCCAAGAGCGAAAGTCCGCTGGTTTCATGGTCGGCAGTAACCACCACGAGGGTGTTGCCATCCTGCTTGGCAAAATCGAGCACGGCATTGAGCATATCCTCGAAATCGGCCATTTCGGCCACCAGGTAGGCGCTATCGTTGTTGTGGCATGCCCAGTCAATTTGGGAACCTTCAATCATCAGGCAGAAACCATGGTCGCTGACATTGAGGGTTTCGATTGCCTTGAGGGAACCCATGGTGAGCATACGACCGCGGTCCATGGCCTTGGCGGGACTGTCGGGGGTGAGCAGACCACAGATGCGGCGGCCTTTGGCTTTCATTAAATCCAGGGTATTGTATGCCATCTCGTAGCCGCGGGATTTGAGGGTGTCGAGGGGGGCCAAACCATCATGACGGTTGGCCGGGAGAAAATGATTTTTGTCGCCGCCAATCATCACTTCGAAGCCACATTGAGCCATCTGCAGCGATATGGTGTCGAACGATTTGCGATTAGCCGCATGTGCATAGGTGGCAGCCGGGGTGGCATCCAGCACGCTGCATGTGACAACAAATCCGGCAGCCTTGCCAAACATTTGCTTGGCTTTAACCAAGAATGAGGGATAATATTCGCCAGCAGGGCCGAAAGCAATATGGTAGTTGTCGACCTTATGTCCGGTCATGAGGGCCGATCCGCCAGCACCCGAATCGGTGGTATAGCGATTGTTGGAATAGGTACGGGAGAATCCGGTGATGGGGAATCTCAGGAAAGCGCTGTTGTTGTCGCCCTGCGAGACAATCGAACTATATACTTGGGCTACACCCATGCCATCGCCAACGATAAAAATGACGTTGCGGGGTTGTTGGTTTTGCTGTGGTTGCTGTGTCTGACGGTGTTGTTTGCCACGCTGCGCAAAAGCCAGCATCGGCAAAAGCATTAAGAGTACAAAAATCTTTTTCATTAATAAAATAGTTATAAAAGTATATTATGTTATTTGTTTTCGTTAGAAGGCAGGATAGCTGCGGCCAAAATACCGATGATGGCGGCTACGGCCAATCCCGATAGGGAGATGGATCCAATTGTGATGGCGCCGTTGGGGCAAGCATAGCTGATGCCTATGGCCAGGGTGATGGTAAGCGCTGTGATTATGAGGTTGCGCGAAACCGTAAGGTCGACATGATTTTCCACCAGACTGCGTATGCCTACTGAAGAGATCATGCCATAAAGTATCAGCGACACGCCGCCGATGGTGGCAGTGGGCATGGCATAAATCAAAGCGGCAAATTTGGGCGAGAAACTGAAGAGGATTGCCACTACGGCAGCAATCCGGATGACGCGGGGGTCGAACACGCGGGTGAGGTTCAGCACACCCGTATTTTCGCCATAAGTGGTGTTGGCTGGGGCACCAAAGAGCGAGGCCAGCATGGTGGCAGCACCATCGCCCATAAGGGTGCGGTGGAGACCGGGATCTTCGAGATAATTGCGACCAGTGGTTGAGCCGATGGCGCAAACATCGCCAATATGCTCAATCATGGTGGCGATGGCGATAGGCATGATGGCGATAACAGCAGTAAGAAGGAAACTCCAATTGCCGCCCATCATGGCATGCATGCCGGTGTTCTCCCACTGGAAGGGAACGCCTACCCATGCTGCTTCTTGGAGGGCTGCCACTTTGGCGGGTTCCAACTGGCCAAAGAGGGCTGCCAGCACATAAGAGGCAATAACGCCCAGGAGAATGGGGATAATCTTTATCATTCCCTTACCCCAGATGTTGCAAACCACTACCACTATGATAGCCACCACAGCCACCCACCAATTGGTGAGGATGCTAGATATGGCGGTTCCAGCCAGAATCAATCCAATGGAGATGATGATAGGTCCGGTTACCACTGGAGGGAAAAGTCGCATAATGCGTTTGACACCAAAGGCCTTGATACAGGCAGCCAACACGAAATAGAGCAATCCGGACGCGGCCACACCCACACAGGCATAAGGCAGCGCCTCGGCTTGGGTCATTCCCAGTCCTTCGCCCATGGCTACTACGGTGGCATATCCACCCAGGAAAGCAAAACTGGACCCTAGGAATGCCGGCACCTTGAATTTCGTAAACCAATGGAACAGGAGGGTTCCTATTCCGGCAAAAAGGAGCGTTGCCGAAACAGAGAGTCCGGTGATTGTTGGCACCAGGATGGTGGCGCCAAACATGGCAAACATGTGCTGGAATCCTAGCACCAGCATACGGCCCTTACCTAGCTGGCGGGCATCATGGATGGCATCGGTGGCATTCATATTACTCATGGTATAGCGTTGTTGGTTAATCAATGTGTTTGTATTGTCGGGATGTGGCTCATGCAGCCTCTAACCTATCGTAAAAATATGTGATTGCTATTTGGTACCGAAAATACGGTCGCCACAGTCGCCCAAACCGGGCACTATATAGGCATTCTCGTTGAGGCACTGGTCGAGCGAGGCGGTGTAGATATCTACATCAGGATGTTCGGTTTGCAGCCGTTT
Source organism: Candidatus Colimorpha merdihippi (assembly GCA_018066145.1). Lineage (GTDB taxonomy): Bacteria > Bacteroidota > Bacteroidia > Bacteroidales > P3 > Colimorpha > Colimorpha merdihippi. Next base: position 24,481 of record JAGHRY010000092.1, read on the forward strand.
CACTCCTTCGGGTGCTGCTACAAGGCACATCATGCGGATGTTTTTATACCCGTCGGCTTTCAAACGGCGGATGGCATCGCAGGCGCTGCCTCCAGTGGCAAGCATCGGGTCGGTAAGAATCACCAGGCGTTCGCGTCCGGCAGGCATCTTATAGTAATAGAAAACGGGCTCATGGGTGGTTTCGTCGCGATACATTCCAATATGGCCCACGCGAGCCGAGGGGATAAGGGTGAGCAGGCCGTCGACCATGCCCAAGCCAGCGCGAAGGATAGGTACCACCACCACCTTGCGACCCGCAATCATTTTGGCAGTAGTCTTGCATACGGGGGTTTCGATATCGATTTCTTTCAGGGGGAAATCGCGGGTAACCTCGTAGCCCATCAGCATACCGATTTCTTTCAGCAGTTCGCGAAATTCGCATGTGCTGGTTTCTTTTTTGCGCATAATGGTGAGCTTGTGCTGCACCAGTGGGTGGTTTACGATATGTATTGCCATAAATCTATTTTTTAATTTATTATGTTCATTTTTGCACTATTCCCTTTTTCGAAAAAGGCTTTGCAAAATTACGAATAAAAAATTACAATAACAAATTTTTAACTAAATTCCTAGCCAAACGTTCTTTATTACTGGAAAAAATCTTCACTTTTATTTAAGTAAAGGGAGGATTTCCTTCTCGAACAAATCGCGGCGGATAATGCGATAGTGGGGATCGTATACCTGGTTGAAGTGTGCCGAGTGATGCACCACATATTGCCCTTTGTCCATAAAGGAGCGCAATAGGGTGGCATCTTGGTCGAAGTTCTTAGGTTGAGGCGTCACCTGGCGAACCACTTTTTCAATCCGCTCCCATTGGCCTCGCCAATCGTATAGGGGCATTTTATACGATAGTTTGGCACTCTGCATCAGCAGCTGCACAAATCTGCCCAGCTCGATTTTTCCATCTTGTATCAAGCGAATATTGACTCTTACAAAATTGTTTTCCACTCCAATGTATTCGTAGTCGGGGTAAGTGTGCGATTCGGGCTTCATCTGCGAGAGTTCGTTGACGATATACTGCACACACGAGGCGGAGTCTTTGATGATATGGCCGGGACCATATACATCCTGATAGCAGGCTTTATATATGTCTTGCAGCTGTGCTTCAGGGAATTGACTCATGTAGTCGCCCAACACTTTGGCTGCCCGATTGGGCACATCATAGGCATGATTGTCTATCAGTTTCAAGATTTCCCGCGCATGTTTTATTGTTTTTCCGGTTTCCACTTTACAATATGTGAATCGCGTTTTCGGCCAATTGTTTTCATATTCCGAGAGGATGGAATCGAACTGTTTTTCGTCAAAGGGTATTCCCTTTTGTTCTGCATCTTTTACAGCTTGGAAGAATTTATTCCAGCGCTGCAAATAGTACTGCGAAAGCAAATTCCCCCATGCGCGATTGCCATAGTCGTTTAACACCGTACCTCCCCAAATGGTAATCAAAGTGTTGGCCTGCTGTTCATAGTAGTCTTGCTCTTCTTTATCCTTGCCCCATGAGCGGGCGCTGCAAGTCCAGTCACACAATCCTATAGGTGAAAATTCCGATAAAAGAAGATCAGATTTGACAATCAGTTTTATTGCAACTTGGGAATAGTGCTCCATGGATTCAAGGTCGTGACGTCGATAGGCATCGGTATAAGCATCGCGCACTTCCATAAAATGGTTGCCCAGCCATTGCGACAACAGGTTGGCCAGGTCATAACGGTAGGCTTGCCGTGACGAGGGTTGCACCAGCAGTAGCCGTATGGCGCGAAGCAATGTGGCGTTGTCGTATGAATAATAAGGTTTGGTGTAATAGGTTCCATGGCCCGAAAGGGTGGGACGCGCCACCATTTGGCTTCCCAAGCCATAGAACGACCAATCTTTGTACACCGAATCCATCAGCAGCTGCCATGCTTCACGGGCATAGGGATTCGAACCGCCGTAGCGGGCATCGGCCCATTGCTGGGCAAAATGGCGGGTATGGCTGGCCGAATCAGTTCCCGCCCAAGCATGGTCGAAGAGATAATGGTATATCTGCGGACTATTATCAAAACCTTCCAGCGTAGAGCCTACCCCTATCATATTGCCGGGCTGGTCATGAATGGCTTTGTCGTATTTGCTCCCAATGGCGGGAATATCGCCAACGAGCATGGTGTTGCCGCCAAAGTTGCCTAGGTAGCACCAGATGAATGGCTGTCCGTAGAAAGCCTCCGAAAGGCGCCACACTTCGGTCTTTTCGCAGAAATAGTCAAGCAATATCATCTTGCCCTGCGGCACGGCAGTAAGATAGGCTTTGAGCCGATCGGGAGTCCACTGGCCGCGTTTGTAATAAAACACCCAGCTCATCTGCAGCCATCGGGCTTCGGCATCCACTTGCTGAAGCGAGGCATATATGTTCTTTGACACTCCGGCCAGATAGTCGGGATCCCAGCTTGGAGGATCCATCTCGTTGAAGGGATCGAGCCCATAGATATGGTCGGTGCCATAGAGGGCTGTTTGTTTTTGCAGGTATTTCTGTTGGATGACAGCAAACAGGCTATCGGTGGAGTTCATAAAATAGGTAGGTTCAAAACCGCACCAGCTGCTGAGCCGCTGGACATCGGCCTTAGGGTAGCGCTCGGCTATCTGCCGCGGCACATGCCCTGCAAAGGCTGGCAGCACGGGTGTCATACCCAGCTGGCGTTCACGCTCTACAATATTCTTTTGCAGTTCTTTCTGGCCGTCAATCCAGCCTTGTGGAAGCGGTCCGCCAAAGCCATCGAGGTTGGCCATCCGGTGCCAAGGCAGATGCGCAGGACCGCTGAAATAGGCGCGTATCTCTTCGTCGGTCATACCCAACTCGCGCCACACTTCCTGCCACACGGCTTCCTGGCCGGTCAGCGATAGCGGCATATTGATGCCGTTAAGTGCCATCCAGTCAATCAAATGCTCCCATTGTTCCCATCGCCACCAAACCATGGTGTAGCCATAAGTGCAATAGTTCAGGAAGAAACGCGCTTGCACGTCGGCCTTCCGATACACGCGTTCTTTCACCTTGGGCAGACGGCAGGGCAGTTCTATAGGGTCGCTGGAATACCACGATATGGTGGTATGGGCATACTCTTTCAAGTAGTGGTTCAACGCCATGCACATCGATATGTCGTTATTGGCTACGATGCAAACTTTATTCCCATTTTGGAAAAAGGTATAACTGTCATTCGCGGGGTTGGGCTCTATTATTGAATTGTGCTGAATGGCATTCCACTGCTTGTAGGTATGGAACTCTACTTGCCGCGCTTTGCTGCCCAAAATGCGTTGAGCCAATTGCTGAGCAGCCTGCTGCGCATTTGCCGACAGTGCAACACAGCCTGCCAATAGGATAAAGATGAAGATTCTTTTCATAGTCTTACGATTTGACAGTTTTTTTGACGATGACAACACTCATTTCGTACAATGCGTATATGGGCAGCGCCACCAGCGTCAGGGTGAACGGGTCGCCCGTTGGGGTGATAACGGCGGCAATAATCAATATTACTACTATGGCATGGCGGCGGTATTTGGTCATAAAATGCGACTTCAGCACCCCTATCTTGGCCAGCAGCCAGCACAAGATGGGCAATTCAAACATCACGCCCATCAAAAAACACAGCATCAGCAGCATTCCCACATACGAGGTAAGGGCTATCTGGTTGGGCACATCCGGACTCACTTGGTAGGTGCCCAAAAAGCGGAAGGTCAATGGGAATATCAGGAAATAGTTGAGTGCTACTCCCAGCAGAAACATCACATAGCCTCCGCCTACTGCGCGTATGGCATAGCGGCGCTCGTGTGCATAAAGCCCTGGAGCCACAAAATGAAACAGCAGGTACAGCACATAGGGCGATACTATCAGCAGTCCCATCCATAGCGACACCTTCATGTGTACCAGAAACTGTTGGGCCAATTCGGGGTTGAACATATCTACATGGAAATCGGAGCTGATGCCTGTCAACCGGGTGAAGGTGCGATAGATAAAGAAGTCGGGGCTGCTTGGTGCCATAACGATGGCAAAAAGCCATTCTTTACAGCAAAAGGCGGCCACGGCGCATAACACCACGGCCACCACCGCCTTTACCAGATACGAGCGAAGCTCGTCCAAATGTTCCCAAAAGTCCATGCCGACTTTCGTTTATGCAATATTATTTGTCTAGCTGGGGATCGTTTTTCTTAGGCTCTTCAATGCCGTTCATTCCATCCTTGAAACTCTTCACCCCTTTGCCAACGCCATGCATCAGCTCGGGAATCTTCTTCCCGCCAAAAAGCAACAGCACTACGGCTAATATTACAATTATTTCGGTGGTTCCAATAAAAAGCATATTCATTATTGTTTAGTATTAATATTCTCTTTATCCCAGTTTTTCAATCATCGCCATCTGACGAGGGATATTGATCTGCTGGGGGCATTCGCTCAAGCAGCGGCCGCAGGCAATGCAATGTTCGGCCTGGCGGTCGGGGTCAACGGCTTTGTTGTAGTTCTTTAGATAGGCGCGGCGGGCCTTGCGATAGGCGCGACGTTCTTCTGATGAGGCATCTTCGGCCAGATCCTTAATGGCGTTACCCTCGTTGAGCATCTTGTTGTAGTGGGCAAAAATGCCAGGAATATCCAAGCCGTAAGGACAGGGCATGCAATACTGGCAGCCTGTACAGGGCACCAGCGACATGCCGGCATAACGATTGGCTATATCGGCAAGCATCTTCAGTTCATCTTCGCTCAATGGCTTGTGGGGCGAGAGGGTGCGTATGTTGTCCTGCAGGTGCTCCATATAGGTCATGCCGCTCAGCACGGTGAGGATACGAGGCTGGTTGGCAGCAAAGCGGAATGCCCACGAAGCCAAACTCTGATTGGGGGCGCGGCGCTTAAGCTCGTCTACGGCAAACTGAGGCAGGTTGGCCAGTTGGCCGCCCAGCAGAGGTTCCATCACGAATATGGGAATATTGCGCTCGGCCAATTGACCATACAGGTACTCAGAATTGGCATCGCCACTGTCGCCATCTTCTGCCAAATCGCCAGCATGCTGCCAGTTGATATAGTTGTGCTGGATGAGCACATGGTCCCAATGAACCTTGCCATGGAGCGAAAGGGCATAGTCGAACACTTTCACATCGCCATGGTACGAGAATCCCAAATTGCGGATACGGCCCAGCTTGCGCTGCTCCATCAGCCAATCAAGCATGCCGTTTTCTTCAAAACGCACTTTGAAGGCGGTCATAGGATCCATGGTCTCGCCGTCGACACCCTTGCAGGGAAGACCTACGCAGTGGAGCATGTAGAAATCCACATGATCGGTCTGTAGCCTTCTCAGAGATTCCTCAAACATAGCCTTGCTTCCTTCGAAACTGAGGGTGTCGGGACTCATATTGGAGAGTTTGGTGCTAATCAGATATTCGTCGCGGTTGTGGCGGCTCAAGGCAATGCCGATGGCTGCTTCGGAGCGGGCCTTGCAGTAGCGGGGGGCGGTGTCGAAAAGGTTGACGCCATGTGACAAGGCATAGTCGGTAAGTTCGTTGATGCGGTCCTGATCTAGGTCGCTATCACGATTGCCTTCTTCTACTGTCGGCAGTCGCATCTGTCCGTAACCCAGCACCGACACCTTCTCACCATGTGTACCGGTGCGGTATGTCATCTGGTCGGTAGGAACTTCGCCGAGTTCGAAACCTTCGGCTTGTGTCTTGTTGGGGCTATCGCATCCGGCTGCAATGGCAGCAGTTGCCAGGGTGCCAGCACCCAAACTCTTCAAAAAATCGCGTCTATTCATATATTATGAGAGTGTGTATTCTTTTAATAATTTGTTTTTTTATTTATCGGTAATCTTGATGGTGGTCAGCTGCACCGGCTTGGCGTCGCGCAATTCAATCTTAAACCCTAACATGTCGTCAAGGGCGGCATCATATCCGTGCAGCATATCCAGTATCGGATTGCTGCGTTCTAGACAGTAGAATTTGTTCACCAGAGTCGAATCTTCGGCCATTTCAAATTCTTGGATAATGCTATTTCCTCTTATACCCAAAGAATTGCTGCACAGGCGTGTCCATGCCATTCCCATATCCTTGCAGTCCATACTCATCAGTTCTTCGTGACCGTCGGCATATTTCAGCCACACTTCTTTAAGCATTACGGTGTCAGTGGCTATATGGCACGATTTCTCCATGGGTCCGCACACCATATCCACATATTGGTGGAACAGCTGGCTGAAATCGGGTTTGCGCGGAGTGTCGAATTTCACTTTCAGCATCACACGCTCCTCCAGGCTTTGGCCTTCAGGCACCCAATCATACTGCGCGTCGTCCTGCGTGCCCAGCGATGCCAGTTTGGCTGCTATCTCTGCCGGTTCTCCCACCATATAGAATTGGGTGGTAGCAGAGTCGAGCAGACTCAATTCGGGCGATTCCATGTCGAGGCTCTCGATATCGGTAAAGGCTTTCTGCGGCACCATTTCCATCGATATGCCGTTAGCCTCATAAGCCACCGGATCGCCTACCATCATCAATGGCAGGATGATGGCCAAGCTGTTGTTGGCCACATGTACCAACGCCGAAAGCCAAAAATTGACATTGATGGTAAGCCAACTAAGCACCAGCGCCATGCCGAAAATATCCACCAGGCCCAATGCGGATCCTAACGAGAATCCATTGAATCCCGACATATGGCATAGGGCAAAGCCTACCGAAGTGAGCACGGCATTGATCCAGCGCTGTATATACAGGTCTCTCACCAGCAGCCACACGGCCAGCACGGCACCTACCACCAGGAGGCCCCACAGGTGCATCTCGCTGACGGTAAACACCGTCATCAGCACCAGGCATACAATGGTCATCCAACGTTTGCCCACACCCCACAGGCGGAAACTGACTTCTTCCAATATAGGCTGAAAGAAGCATAACAGCATCAGGGTGAAGAAAGGCGACATCTGAAACAGGGCTTTGCCATATTCCATCAGGGTTTCCTGGCCGGCAGGAGCATACCCCATTTTGTCCATGATATACGATGCCAGCATCGACCCCAGCCACAACGCCAGGCCAATCCACAGCATCGGAAGGTATCTTTTGTCAAATCGTTTCTTTTTCATAATATTAATATTAATGATTGTACAAAGCTCTTCTTGCTTACCAGCGGCCTGAGGCACCGCCGCCACCCGAATGTCCGCCACCAAAAGAGCCGCCGCTGCTATGGGAGCCTCCACTCCAGCCGCCCGAGCTGCTGCCACCCGAACTGCTGCTGGTATCCTGCAGCCGGGGGATGCTCACTTGCGCCACTTCTTCGTGGCCGCAAAACTGACAATGATAGGTGGTTTGGCGCAATCCGCTGCTGTAGTGCGTGGCTTCTTTCAGCGTAACGGTTTTTATCTCTTTCTTGGTTCGGGCTCCACAGGCGCTGCATGCCGAGTATTTCGTATATGCAATGCCTTTGTCGGCCACCAAGGTTTCATGGCCGTTGGAACAGCGGTAGTGGCGATACTTCATCGACCCGATTTCATTCTCCTTCTTTTGTTTGTCGGTAAGCCTATTCAGCAAATCTACCGGTTTCATCTGCTGTCCGCATTCTGGACAGTTGCATAGGTCGGCCGATTCTTTGATGTAGCGCTTATACATTTTATAGAAGAAGTATCCCACCCAAGGGGCGCAAATCATGGTTATCATCGATACGCCGTTGTTCATGGCTTTCTCGTACATCTGGCTCGGACGTACTGCGCTGGCAGCCTTGGATTTGGCTTGGCGAATGGAGCGCCGGTTGTGCCACACGCACACCAGCGTCAGCCACAAGGCCAGCACCAGCCACATTTTTCTGCCATAACTACTAGGATCGCTGCCGCCTTCAATAAGGACCGAGCCAAATAAGAAAAAGGCTAATGCCGAAAGGCACAGCACCACATAGCGCAAACAGCCATGGTGCTCCCAGGCGTTGCCATTCCATTGGGCTGATTTGCCATTGATGCCGTCGACAAAATTAGTGCCGTCGGCAAGCGTCATGCTTTTGCTTTGCGCTACGGCAGCACCTTTCTTTTTGTTTTTGCGACCGCGAATCCACCCTTTTACCATGTTGAAGAATCCCACAAACATGGTTACAAAAGCAATAGATCCCATCAATCCCCAAGGAAAACTATCCTGAAGCGTAGGTTCGGGAGCCGTGGGGTATTGCACTTGGCCATAATCGGCCACCATGCCTACACCTGGCACATCGCTACTCCCCCCGAGCAGTTTCACCAGTCCGAAAGCGCCTTCGCGCATGCCTGCGCTGTAGCGGCCTTCTTTCATCAGGGGGATTATCGCCTCATCTATCACTCTTTTGCAGATGACGTCCGGCAGTATGCCCTCGGTGCCGTAGCCCGTTTCTATCTCTATGGCGTGCTGGTCGTACACCATCAGCAGCAACAGCCCGTTATCCTTGCTGCGCTCGCCGATTCCCCATTTGCGGAACAGGTTGGTGGCAAAATCACGGGGGTCGTCGTCGCCGATGGAGTTCAGGGCTACAATAAATATGTCCACGCTGTCGCGCACCCCCATGCAGGCCAGATTGATGCGTGCCTCGTCGGCATCGTCAATCAAGCTATCGGGGTCGCTCACATGTATGGAGTCGCTCTGCAAGCGCGTGTTGGGCACCTGTTCGATGGTCCACGACTGCGCGAATGCAGGCAGCGCCCACATCAGCAGCAATATCAATGAGATTCGTTTCATTGGCATCAAGGGTTTTGACGATTTGGATTTATTATACGGTAGTATGTACTTCGCGTCCTTCAACATAGATGGCCGAGAAAGGGCGCACCGGGCACAGGTGTTCGCAAGCGCCGCAGCCGATGCAGGTGTTTTCGTTCACAGCCACTACCTTATGGCCGGTGCTGGCATCATCCACCAGGGTGATGGCACCCGTGGGGCAATGGCGCGAGCAAGCGTTGCAGGCCACGCCCTGACCCAGCAAACAGTTCTGAGGCACCGTTACGGCATGGCCGATACTGATGGCGCTCTTTTCTATTTCGTCAATTTTCTTGATGGCCCCGGCAGGGCACACCTCGCTGCAGCGGGTGCAGTCGGTTTTGCAGTAGCCTTTATCGAAAGCCATTTCGGGTTGAAGCAGGGTGGATCATCCGGTGGAGGGACGCAGCACCTTGCTGGGGCACTCGCTCACGCACAGCTGGCAGCCGGTGCAGCGGGTGCTGAAGTTTTTCAGGCTCTGGGCACCGAAAGGCTTCAGGGGCACCTTGCGCTCGGGCACCTGCTTGTCTTCAATCACAGCCAAGCCGCCATCCACTTTCTTCTCCTGGGCTTCCAGGGCCATGGCAGCAGTAACGGCAGCGGTGGTCACCACAAACTTGCGGCGCGAACCGTCTACATGCTTTTCTTCCTTCGCAGGACGGCCGTATTGGATTGCGCCCACATTGCAATTCTCGATACAATCCATGCAGTTAACGCAGCGCGAATAGTCGATCTTGCGGTTTTCGCCATCAATGCACATAGCTTTGCAATTCTTGGCGCAGCGTCCGCAATGCACGCATTTGGTTTCGTTGATATAGGGTTTCAGCAAACTGAAGCGGGCCACGGTGCCCAGCACCGTGCCTACAGGGCAGATGGTGTTGCACCACAAGCGGCCCCACACGGCCGACAATGCTGCTATCACCACAAAGGTAATCATGGCCACACATGCCACCACATTCATTCCCTGCCAGTGGAACACCGTGTTGGCCATGCGGCCAAAGGCACTATAAGGAGCCACCAGAATGGCCACGCCATTAATGCCCAGCACCATCAGCACCACAAATACGGCCAGCATAGTCCAGCGCAGCCAGGGCAGGCCTTTGCTATAGTGCATGTGGTTTTTCTTTACTTTAATTCCGATAGCATAGAAAAAATCCTGCAGCACCCCCATGGGGCATGCCACCGAGCAATACCAGCGCCCTGCCACCAGGCACACCAGCAATATGCCCACCACTACCACCAGGTTCAGCGCCATCACGGCAGGGAGGAATTGGATCTTGGCCAGCCAGCCCACATAATTCTGGGCTTCGGGCACAGCAAACAGTACTACGATGCCTGCAAAAAACAGGACACCCAATGCAATTCTAAGTTTTTTCAACATAGGAAATAATAGGATTTTGATATTAATTATCGCTATTGGTTTTTGCGTGATTCTTCTGCTCCTCAATCTTGGCTTCGGCAGCTTCGGCTCGCGCTTCGGCTTGTGCCAGGGCTCGGGCCGATTTCGACTCTTTATACATCCACCAAAACTGAATGCCGTGCACCAAGACCGTTCCCACGCCTAGGAAAAACAATGGCAGGTTGACCGGACTCAGCTTGATGGCATATACCACCAGGAAAATCGAACCTACAAGGTTCACCAAACGAATTTTCTTTTCGCCTCGCAATACGAACGAAGCCAAAATGATAACGACGGCAACAACGCCTATAGCAGTAGCACTCATAATGTTATTATTATATTATTCATTTTTACAAAATGCAAAAATACAAAAAAAAATCCACATACTCATTTTTTTCTTTTTCACACC
>JAGHRY010000257.1 GCA_018066145.1 Candidatus Colimorpha merdihippi
TTATTATATTATATTATATATTTCTATTGTTTTTTAAAGCATAGTAGCAAAAAAACATAGCGCTTGTGAATTTGTGAATTTGTGAACATCTCTGCAAAGTACTATATTTCATAGCGTTGTATTTTTCTCAAAATTCAAATGTTCACAAACACCCCCCAAAAAGCCCCTTTTTCCCACCAAAACCGACTGCCAAACCATCAAAAAAATGAAGAAAAACTCTATTTTTCTATTTGAAAAAAAACGCCCAAATTTGCAGAATAATTAATCAAAACACCCCTAGAATGAATAAATACTTCAATCATATTCATGTTTGGACTACTCAAACCCACAAAAGGCAATTCGCGATTCTGTAGAGTACGAGGTTAGGACGCTGAACGAAACGTTCACCGTCTATGGAACGTAAACAAAAGTACAGGAACTCTCATCGAAGTTGAAGTCGGTCCATGAAAATGACATGGAAAAGTTCTTACGAAAGGCCTTTTTGTAGTAATTGCCATAGAATTTCGGCAGACAATATTCAACGTTTTGTCAGCAACATGTTCGGTCAGCTGGTGGTGACGAATACGACAAGATGCTGTTTGACTTGAGCGACGTGTGCAAGGCGCTGAGTAATGCCAGCAATGTAAAAGTCGGTTGGACTAGAGGGGTGTCCATGGTATTGACACCCCTACTTTCCGCCGGCGCAGAACCGAGGTGCGGCAGCCATTATTTTCGTTTTCGTTTTCGTTTTTTCGATTTCGTAAAGCACAACCGTTACCCGTTTTACTACATGTGATCTCTAATAATCCCAAAGTGTCAAGTTATTTCCGTATAAGACAATTAATCTGCGGATTGCAAATCCGATGCAACATCATGATATAGAAATTGTGTGTAAATAAGAAAAAGTTTGTATCTTTGCAATTTGAATTTAGGTGCGAAGCGGTTAAACTAGGCTAGCCCCACTTCGGTGGCAATAATATTGTTAGCTCCACTTCGGTCGCTGACCACAGCTCTCCGCTGAACACCTACGAACAAAAAGTTGAATGTTTAAAGCCTACATAAAACAATGACTACATTTTCACTTATCGTGGCGTGTGCCCAAAATATGGCTATCGGCAAGGATAACGATCTCTTGTGGCATATTAGCGACGATCTCAAACGCTTTAAATCGCTTACTTCAGGACATACGGTTGTTATGGGTCGCCGCACTTTTGATTCGTTGCCCAAGAAACCGCTTCCCAAGCGCCGCAATATCGTCCTCACACGTGATGTTGATTTCTCATATCCAATTTCAGATAAAGCCACTGGTACCCTAGAGGTTGCCCACAGCATTGAAGAAATTACGCGTATGGTGCAAAATGAAGACGAGGTCTTTATCATGGGCGGTGCCGCCATTTATCAGCAATTTATGCCTTATGTAGACAACTTGTATGTAACTTGGGTCTATCAGGATTTTGATGCCGATGTTTACTTTCCGTCCATTGACCCTGATATTTTCTTTCTCAATCAGATAGAACCCCGTCAGGTTGATCCTGAAACAGGTCTTTCTTTCGCTTATGCACACTACGTTCGGCGTTAGCATTGCCGCTTTAGGTGGTTTTGAGTGAGTGTCCCTCTTTTTTTGGGGGGCTCAATTGTCTTCTGAAGAATGGTAAATAACTTTCTTACCCATTCCATTTTATGTTACAACCTATTGGTGGAATTGATTCTCGAAGACACCCACTTCCTCCGCCCAAGGAACACTCATATTACGGGGATTCTACGGGGTGGCTTCGTTCGATAGGAGCGGACTGGCCCCGAAGGAACCCCGTAGAATGAGCTTCGTTAGGGCGAACCTGCTTACTGTTGATTTGAAGTTAATGGAGTTTTGAAGTTGGGGATTGGGCAGCGGCCGTTTCATTAACTACATCAGCTGCTAACCCCATAAGCTCCATGAAAAATCATCAACCATATCTAGAATCTAGAATGGATTTTTTGATGCATTACACATAAAGGCGTTCAAGATTCTAGATTTTATAGCTGGATTAATTCCGCCAAAGGGTTGTTATAATAATCTATTGGTGAACAAATAAAGAGGGCAGATGTCTTTGGTTTGACAGCTGCCCTCTATGGTGTTGCTATTTATGCTGGAATAATATTCTTATTAAATGGTTGTTTGAATTAAGAGCATTTCAATGTTGATGCTATTATCTCACTTTCAACTTTTTGCCGATACGAAGAGTTGTGTTCTGCGATATTCCGTTTAGTTTGCAAAGCTTGCTTACAGAGGTATGGTATTTTTTGGCTAAAGCACCTAAGGTGTCACCTTTGCGGATGGTATGGTATTGTACCTCACCAGTGTTGTTATCGTTAACGTTAGTCTCGCTGTTGTTGCTTTTGGCAGAAGCTCCACTGTTGCGAACAATAAGCTGGTTGGCTTTGCGATTGATGTCCTTGTAAGCATTATGCAAGCGGTCGACAGTGATGTCGTAGTCATTGTTGATGGGGCGACCAGGGGTGTCGAGCCGATGCTCAAACAGCCAGTCGTAGGTTTCTGTAATATAGAAGGCTCGAGCTAATCCGCCGTGGTCTACACCGGGTAGTTTGGTGAATTTCAGTCGGGGGCTGTCGCCACATTTGCTCATGGCATTAATCACTTTTTGCGACTGTGCTACAGTTACTGCTCTGTCGGCAGTACCGTGAAGAATCCAAAGGGGGAGCTCGTTCAATCCGCAGTAGGATTTGGGATTTCCTCCACCGCACAAAGCCATGGCGGCAGCTATGCGGTGCTGGTAGGCTGCCGAATAGTCTATTGTTCCATAACCACCTAGGCTCATGCCTAACACATAAAATCGGTTGGTGTCGCCAGCATAATGGTCAAATACCCAGTCTACCACTCGGTTCACTTTGTCGGGATTCCATGCGCCCCCGGGATTTTGCGGGGCGATGATTACTGCGTCTATCTGCCGTCCCATTGCTTGGGCGTGCAATGGTCCATATCGGCGTACTCTTTCAAGGTTGCTGCCGCATAGGCTGGCTCCATGAAGAAACAGGATGATGGGTTTGTTCGATTGAAGGGAATCATAATCTTTAGGCGTACTTACCCAAAAATTATAGCCGTTGGATACCTGGCCGCGATAGGCCGTTAGAGTCTGCGCAGATAGTAACGAGGGCAGAGCTATTAATAAGAATAATAATGTCCTTTTCATAATTCTAAGTGAGTCA
>JAGHRY010000016.1 GCA_018066145.1 Candidatus Colimorpha merdihippi
TCGTATGAGTACCTTATTGAGCAAGGATTTGCCGGATCCGGCGACCCCCTCACTGTACACATCGAACCCCAAGAATATCAGTACCGACGAAACGAAAACAATTGGGGTTGGAACTGGAACACCCCAACAACCCCAACAGAATAGCCACAGAACTATATATTGAAATATGAAAAAATTATTCATCTTTATCATCCCCATCATGGCCATTTTCGGTGCCTGCCAAAAAGACACCGTCTCTTTCAACTGCGAAATTTCGCCCCTCCGCAGCAACAGCAAAGTATATCTTAGCACCGAAGACTACGGCACCTTTCAGAACCATGACCTCATCAACGTCAACGGCACCCTATACTCCATTTCGGTTTCAGGAGGAAGATATATGCTCAACAACATCGATTATTCGAGCAACGGCTACAAAGCCATCTACCCTACTACCGACAACACCACCTCCTATATCAACCTTCCCAAAAACCAAGTCTACACCACAGTCCCCGACGGAACAGGCGCTGGCCGCCCCCGCATCATTGCCCCTATGGCTGCCCAAACATCCGGCAGCGGCAACCTCACCTTCTACAACCTGTGCTCGCTCCTCGAGGTCGTTATCACAGCCCCTGTCGACAACTTCACCGTCCGCAAAATCATAGTCAGATCCAGCCGCGACCCCCTTTGGGGCACTTTCGCCCTCGACTGGACCAGCACACCCAAACTTACCACTCCTGGCAGCAATAGCGATACTTCCAATCGGACCGCTACACTTACCTGCGACTACACTTTTGCCACAGCTAACGACACGCAGCGCTTTTATGTAATCGTACCCCCATTCGAATCCGCCCAAAGCCTCAGCGTGGCTATCGACGCCTTTGCCCCCAACCTCACCGACCCACAATACAACATCGACTACTACAGCGTCCGCAACAGCAGCAGCCCCAACACCCTTGCCCCCAGCTTGATTGTAACGGTATCCGAGCCAACCAATTACACCATTACTCCCGGTCATTGGGATCCCTACGAAATCTACTCCTATGAAGACCTTCTTTTTGCCGCCCATGTAATCAACAACAACATCACCGACAACATCTCAGGCTATCGCAACGGGTATAAATTCCGCACTGGCACCTTCAAAATCATGAACGACATCGACTGCGGAAACAACACCGTTATTCCTCTCGGAAGCAGCACTAATTTTGCCGGAACAATCGAAGGCAACAACCACACAGTCACCTACAACCGCATTGCCGACCCTTGCGGCGACATAGGCCTCATCGGCCGTTGCTCCCGACGGGTAAAGATCCAAAACCTTACCGTAGCCGGAAACATCACCATCGACCACATTTACGGCAAACAGGTGAACGTTATTGGCGGCATCTGCGGTGGCATCAATGGCGATGAATCTTTTACCGATACCACAGCCAGCGATACCGCCTTTATTATCAACTGCCACAACAAGGCCAACATCAGCACCGCCATCCATACAGAAGGCACGATACGCTTCGAAGCAACTAAAGCCGCCCATGCCGGAGGCATCGTCGGATCTGTTTGGGGGACAAATCCCGCTAAGGCTGTGATCCGCAATTGCACCAACAGCGGTAATATTTTTGGTATTCAAACCACAGTTGAGAACAGCGGTACCGGAGGAATCATCGGCCAGCACATCAGCTCTATCAGCCTAACTGTTGACAATTGCGTCAACACCGGAACTATTACATCCACAGCAATAAAAAATAGCACTTGTGGAGCTGGCGGCATCATTGGAGTTATGCACACTACCGGTGGCACTCCTCAATTCATCCGCATCATCAACTGCGAGAACCTCGGCACGGTAACCAACGTCAGCGGCTCCACCGACAATAAGAATGTCGGCCTTGGAGGCATCTGCGGCGTATGGAGATACAATAATGCAAACTTCTTCATCGCCAACTGTGTTAACCACGGCAACGTTACCCATTTGAGCAGCAGCAAGGGTTATGTTGGCGGTATTTTAGGTTACGCTTACGTTTCAGCCTCAACAGCCCCAAACTGTCCAATAAAGAACTGCTATTCCGACGGCATCGTCAGCGGCAGTCCCGACAACAGCCGTGGCGGAATTTTTGGAAGAAATGGTTCCAACAAAACCTCAAACTGCTATTTTCTTCCCTCAACCAATACAACCCGAGCCGGAAACATTGATGGTACTACCATCACCACCGAGCCCGGCAATCAAATTGGGGATGGCACAAATCAAACCTCCTATTCCAGCCTTTTGGTTAGCCTCAACTATTGGGTAACAGGCAACCAAAACGACACTTGGCCTTACAATAGCTGGCAATCCTCATCCAATGGACCAGCCCTTATAGACCTTCCTTCAGCAGAATAATAACTTTACACTAACACTTCTCCAAAAACAAGCCATATTAATCCTATGGCTTGTTTTTTTATTGATTCGGACTGATTAGAGGGTGTACCGCTTTTCGTTGTTGCTACGAAATTCAGCCACAACAAGAATGAGCCACATCCGCAAAAAAGCGAAAAAACGAAATCAACTGCTTACAATGTTGGAGGCAATCCTGATTTCCCCTAACAAGGAAATTCTAGAATGATAAACGGAGACCGAATTCGTGGATAGGGATACCCACTCCATCGTTGTATGTAGGCAGAAGGTTGTAGTAGACTTCTACACCGGGAGAAAAGATGCTCAACCGGTTCTGCATGCCCAAAGTGACGTCCAGGCGGAAGATGTTCCAACTGGAGGTAGGAACGCTCACCATACCTATGTTAGTGGCCGGAGTGATGCCTGCATACCACATGCGCTTGTTATTCTTTTCTACAAGGGCAATCTTCATGGGCGCTAGAATGGAATGGTAGTCGCGATGCTGCTCAAATCCGTTCACATCGAAATCGTCGGAGGTGATGTCCAGATGGCTATAGGTGTAATAGGTCCACCGATAGCCCAAACCGACATTGAAATTGAACCTGCGACCTATAGGCTGGCGGTATTCCAACACTCCACCCACATTAATCCCTACACTGTTGTACTGGTTGTTGCGACCATACAGCCTGCGATCGGTAAGGAGGCTGCCATAGGGGTCGAAACCGACCCGAGGCCCCCTACCCCACCGAGAATAGTTGCCACGGCGTTTGGTTTTATTTTGAGCGGCCTTCTGCTTGCGCATGGCTTTGTTTTGCGCTTTGGCAGCCTCACGCTTCTGTCGCTCGCGTTCGCGCCACTGGTCACCATCAAGGGTACGCATCTGCTGGGGCTGATATTGGCCACCTTCGCGGGGGTCGCGACGGCGCTGCGGCTCGTCGTAGTTTTGCGCCGAGAGCATGCCCGAAACCATAAACAGGGCCACCAACAGTATGATCATTCGTTTTACCATAGGAACAGTGTCGTTGGATGAAATAACGAAGAATAATACATATTATTGCCACAATTGATAAAAATACCCTCTCCATTTTTTCTCGACCAATACAGACCTCCAAAAGCAGAAATCTGCCATTGATCATGCCTGACATCACATTATATCATTTCCACTACCCCAAACTACTGTATATAACAAAAAAGGACTTAGAAAACTAAGTCCTTTTTTTTAATTGTCGGGGTGAAAAGACTCGAACTTTCGACCCCTTGCACCCCATGCAAGTGCGCTAGCCAACTGCGCCACACCCCGAACAATTTGTTTCGTTTGTGATTATCATCCTCTCGAAAACGGTTGCAAAAGTACAACATTTTTTTGAATTAGCAAAATTTTTTTTCAAAAAAGTTTCATTTTGCAACCAACACACATAAATAAATCACTATTATTCAACCAACTACCTATTTAATCAACATGGTAAAAATTTTATTATCACCGCTCCCAGTTGCCTCGTTTTTTTGCATTTCGTTGCCATTTTTTATCAAAATTTGACCCTTATTGGGAAGAACGGATGCGAAATAATCGTATAAGTAACTGATTCTGCGTTCAATAATCATATTATTAACCACTAAATCGGTTGTTTGATCACAAAAAACAGCCATGCGGAGGTGCACTTGCGGGTTGTCGCGAAGGAAATCGACCAATGGCTTTATGGAGGCTTGTCCCTCGGCAGAAATCTCAACATCGGCTCCCTGACGGTAGAAATTGGCATATTCGACTGTTTCACCAAAAGGAAGGGATGACATGGCTATGTCGCACGGAAATTCATAAACCAGGTTGTTTTCGTTGACCCGCATGGCCATCACCTCCTGGCGGCTGATAAAATAGTTTGGGCACGAAGCCTCGAGCTGATAGCTGCCGGGTTGTACAAAGAGCTGATAACGGCCCAACGAGTCGGTAATGATAGAGGTTACCAGACGGTTGCCGACAAGGACACGTACCTCGGCTCCCATAATCGGGGCACCTTGGGTCGAAGCCACAGTGCCACGCAACAGCACGCCAGCCAAACATCCCTGGAAGGAATATAGCGCTTCTTCGCCCCCACGACGCGAAACCCAATAACCGCAATTACCAATAGTATCGATTGCCAACTCTTTATCGCCAGCCCCGCTGTTGATGGGCGACGGGAGGGTTTGCACCTGGAACTGATCGAAAAGGATATTCTCGGTAGAAGCGCCCCGGGGCATGCGTACTGAATGGAAATAGAATGGTGCTGCCGAATCGGCGGTGTCGTTGGAGGCATAAATAAGATAATGACCATAGAATACGGGGCACACTTCATCGCCTGTGGTGTTGATAACGCCGCCAAGATTGAGTGGTTTGGACCACCGCTTGCCGTTCCAAAAAGAACACCAGAGGTCGTAGCCGCCAAGTCCTACCTTACCTTTGGCAGAAAAAACCAGCATATTTCCATCGGGAGAGAAGGTGGGGTGGAGAATTTCACGAAACCAGGTGCGCAGTTCAACCTGACGATTGCGGCGGCCGCGGTCTTTCACGTGTTCGTACAGCGCAATACGGCCATTATCATCGTTAACACGGGAATAATACAAATGGCTGTCGCGGGGGTTGCGCACAACATAGGAGAATGGTTCGCCAATAGTGCCTACAAGGGTGTCGGGAATAAGCGCATATACATAGCTATTGCGTCGATGGGCACGCACAGCCACATCGCCGCTAAGGGCATGGAGCTGCCCATCGACAACGCTAAGATTGGATAATCCCCATGGGAGCTTTACATTATCCTGAAGGTCGACGCGGAGGGGACGCAAGTCCTGTGCGACGACCATCAGGGGCAAAAGTGCCAAGAGGATGACGAGACGTTTTCTCATGACTCGAAAGCTATAGGCAGAGCCTCTTTCATCTGGCGGATATAATGGAAGGTGAGCCCTTGGAGATACTGGGCAGGGATATCCTCGATATCGCGACGGTTGTCCTCGCAAAGGATGAGTGTTGTGATGCCGGCACGTTTGGCGGCAAGGATTTTCTCACGGATGCCGCCGACCGGGGTGACAAGTCCGCGAAGGGTAATTTCGCCCGTCATGGCCACATCGGAGCGCACCTTGCGCTGAGTGAAAGCAGAAACCATGCACACAAACATAGTAATACCGGCAGAAGGGCCATCTTTGGGAGTAGCCCCTTCGGGTACGTGGATATGGATGTTGCTATTTTCAATCATATCGTATTCGATGCCGAACTGGGCGGCGTTGGCTTTGAGATATTCGAAGGCTAGGGTTGCCGACTCCTTCATCACATCACCCAAGTTGCCTGTCATCGTGAGAGTACCTTTACCCTTGCTGAGGCTGGACTCGACAAAGAGGAGTTCGCCGCCCACCTGGGTCCATGCAAGTCCGGTGACAACACCAACCTGTGGCGCATCACCACGACGGTCGCTTTGGTGGATTGGGAGACCTAGCACAGTTTTGAGTTCGTCAAGGCGAATCTGCTTGTCGATTTCCTTTCCTTCGGCCACTTGCACAGCACGGCTGCGGACCAGTTTGGCAATAGCCTTGTCGAGCTGGCGCACACCGCTTTCGCGGGTATAGTCGTTAACCAAGGCCGTAAGAACCTTGGTATCGAATTTAAGAGCCTTCTTGTCGAGACCATGTTCCTGCAACTGACGAGGAACGAGGTGGCGCTTGGCAATCTCGAGTTTTTCTTCGAGGATATAGCCGCTAAGGTCAATCACCTCCATACGGTCGAGCAAGGCAGGCTGGATGGAGCTGAGGCTGTTGGCTGTAGCGATAAAGAGCACCTTGGAAAGATCGTAGTCGAGATCAAGATAGTTGTCGTGGAATGCGCTATTCTGTTCGGGATCAAGAACCTCAAGAAGTGCCGAAGTAGGATCGCCATGATTGCTCATTCCTTGTACCTTGTCGATTTCATCAAGTACAAATACCGGGTTGTTGACACCAGCCTTCTTTATATTCTGAATAATGCGGCCAGGCATGGCGCCCACATAGGTCTTGCGGTGGCCGCGGATCTCGGCCTCGTCGTGGAGTCCACCCAGAGCCACACGCACATACTTACGCTTCATAGCAGTAGCAATACTCTTGCCCAGCGAAGTTTTACCGGTACCCGGAGGACCTACAAAGCAAAGGATGGGACTCTTCATATCGCCTTTGAGGCGAAGTACGGCAATATACTCGATAATGCGTTGTTTGACCTTTTCAAGACCGAAGTGGTCTTGATCCAGCACCTTCTGCGCACGAGAAGTGCGAAGGTCGTCCTTGCTGTATTCTCCCCATGGGAGGCTCAAAAGGAGTTCGACATAATTGAGCTCAACGGTATAGTCGGGAGTTTGGGGAGGGGTGCGGCGAAGTTTTTCGAGACTATTACAAAAAGCAACGTTCACCTCAAACGGGAAATCCTTTTCGCGACCGCGGTCAAAGAGACGGTTGATTTCGGCATCGACAGGATTTCCGCCCAACTCGTCCTGAATAACACGCATTTGCTGGTTGAGGAAAAACTCGCGCTGCTGGCGGTCCATTTCCCGACGGGTCTTGCGGTTGACTTCTTCGCTGACGCGGAAATAAGATTCCATATCCTCAATGAAATCCGACACCAGATGCAGACGCTCGGCA
Organism: Candidatus Colimorpha merdihippi; assembly: GCA_018066145.1. Taxonomy (GTDB): domain Bacteria; phylum Bacteroidota; class Bacteroidia; order Bacteroidales; family P3; genus Colimorpha; species Colimorpha merdihippi. Next base: position 6,971 of record JAGHRY010000016.1, read on the forward strand.
TAATTGGGAGCTTCGAGTACCATCTGTTTTTCTTCACAGGAAACATCGAGGTGGGAAGCGATATAGTTGAGGAAGATTCTGTCGCTTTGAATATTCTTAAAGGCGTTAAGAATATCTTTGCTGCTGGGGCCTTCGCCGTTCATCTTCTTGCTATGGAGCTCAGAGAATCGTTTGCGCAGCTGAAGGATTGATGCATGGAAAAGGCGCTGGATCATGGGGCCGTCATCCTCTTTAATGAGGGCGACATTTGCCATCAAGCGGCCATCGATATCCACGATATTGCTGATAGCACATTTCTGTGTGGCTTGAAGGACGGCGATGTGATCTTTGCCGGGAATATTGATGATGCGGATAACGCGAACGATGACACCAACAGTAAAAATGTCATCAACGCCAGGATTTTCCATATCGTTGCGCTGAGTGGTAGCCACCAAGCGCGAATCGTTTTTTTCGCATTCGCGAATGAGGTCGAGCGACTTTTTTCGACCGATAGTAATTGGCGACACTACGCCCGGGAAGAGGACATTATTGCGTATTGGCAGCACAGGAAGCGTGTCGGCGATGCCATCTTCGTATAGCAGAAAGGATTCGTCGTCTTTGGAGACGAGGGGGATGATTTCAGTTCGGACGGACGGGTTGTCCTGTTCGAGTTTGTCGAGTTCTATATCCATCTCTAGTAATTCTTCAGGTGTATAATATTTCTTCATCAGCGTATCAAATGAAAATGTTTTTTCAGAACAAGATTGCAGCACAATGCCGCAGCCTAGGCTGCAAAAGTGCATTATTCATTATACGCAGGACTAGTAAAAAAGTTTCATTTTTCGTGGTCGTGCCTCTTCTCAACAAATACTTCAATATTTTTGATTATCCAATTGATAAAGAGGATGACTGCTACAGCTATGGCAGCATGGCGCCACATGCCGTAGCCACATAGGCTTCCCACAGCGGCGCTACACCAGATGGTGGCGGCGCTGTTGAGGCCGTGGACGGAGAAGCCGTCCTTCATTATGACACCAGCACCAAGGAAGCCGATGCCCGTGACGATTTGCGAAAGAACTCGCAGATTGTCGTTATTAACGGGACCACCATTTTGAATGGCGGTATAGATGACGCTTTCGGATAACAGAATAAATACGCATGCTCCTACCGAAACCAGCGCATTAACAGCCAAACCGGCGTTGCGTCTACGCAGCTGGCGTTCCAATCCGATGGCCGTTCCGGCAATCAGAGCGCTTATTATCCGGCAGATAAAGATATCCAGGGGCATGGGGAGGGAAAATGGGTGTTAGTAGGTAATTATAAGATTTGACGGTTAGATTTACTCTTTGCCAGCATCGAGTATCACAACGATTTCGCCTTTTACCTCTTTGGCAGCGAAATGGTCGTGCACCTGGCGAAGGGTACCACGAGCTGTTTCGGCATGCAGCTTGCTAATCTCGCGAGAGACACTCACCTGGCGGTCTTCGCCCAAAACCTCAATCAGTTCTTCAAGCAACTTGACCAAACGGTAAGGCGATTCATAGATAATCATCGTACGGGTCTCGTCAGCCAGCTGCCGGATAGCCGTTTGGCGGCCTTTCTTATGGGGCAGGAAACCCAGAAAGGTGAATCGGTCGCAAGGCAAGCCGCTATCTACCAAAGCCGGAACGAAAGCCGTAGCGCCAGGGAGGGTTTCAACGGGAATATCATTTTTCACACATTCGCGTACCAGCAAAAAACCCGGATCGCTGATGCCTGGGGTGCCGGCGTCGGTCACAAGGGCAATATCCATACCGCTAAGCAGTCGGTCAATAACCCCATGGAGCGTTTGATGTTCATTAAAAATATGATAAGCCTGCAATGGGGTAGTGATGCCGTAATGCTGCATCACAACACGCGACGTGCGGGTATCCTCGGCCAAAACCAAATCCACGCCTTTGAGCACCTCGACGGCACGAAAAGTCATGTCGCCGAGGTTGCCTACAGGAGTGGGTACAAGATATAGCTTCATATAGAACTATTCTTCCTCGTAATCTTCGGGGATGTCCATATCGTGGAAGACGTTGGTAACGTCGTCGTCCTCTTCAAGCATATTGATGACCTTCATCACCTTCTTGCAAGTGTCAACATCAACCTCGCGGGGAGTGTTGGCGATACGCTGAAGTTCGGCGCTTTCGCACTCGATACCCATTTCTTCGAGGGTCTTCACCATGTTGCCGAAATCCTCGAAAGCGGTGTAGAGGGTGAGATACTCATCATCAACCTCCATCTCGTCAAGACCGCCGTCGATAAGGTTCATCTCGAGCTCTTCAACATCCATTTCGGGTTTGCGGGGAACCAGGAAAACGCCCTTGCGGGTGAAAGCAAAACCGAGGCTGCCATTGGTTTCCATGGTGCCGCCATTTTTGTTCATGATGGAACGAACATTGGCAACAGTACGCATATTGTTGTCGGAGAGGCACTCAATAAAGAGAGCGATACCATGGCTTACATGGCACTCGAAAGTGATTTCCTGCAGTACGGCAGCATCCTTATCGCTAGCCTTAGAGATGGCGCGCTGGAGGGTGTCCTTAGGCATGTTACATCCACGAGCATTCTGCATGAGCAGACGCAGACGGGGGTTACTGTCGGGATCTGAACCGCTTTCGCGAACGGCTACGGCTACCTCTTTCAAAATTTTGGAATACTGTTTGGAGCGCTTGGCATCAGCTGCGCCTTTGGCTCTTTTAATCTTTGACCATTTGTTGTGTCCTGACATAAAAAATACTTTTTATATATTAATAC
>JAGHRY010000051.1 GCA_018066145.1 Candidatus Colimorpha merdihippi
CAGCCGTGGGGCGGCTGCGAATCAACGCCTTTCGAGGTCGCTGCGTTGCCGTAGCGAACAAATCCACATATTTCGGCCCGGCGTGGGGAAACTCATTCCGGGCCACCTTTTTACCAAGATCCATGCCGCAGCGATATTCAAAGACCCATGACGAGTTGGCGTACCTGCTTGTTTCCCGCGGCATGGGAAGCGCAAGCGGATTGAGCGACGACGAGCTGCGGAAGACCATCAGCGGGCGTCTTGCCTCCGTCAACTACTACCGCCTGTCCGCATACTGGTATCAGTTCAGAAGCCCGCTTGCCTTCCAACCGACCAAGCGCGCGAAATCATTCCGCCCCGGCACGTGCTGGGAACGGATATGGGCATATTACCAGTTCGACCGCCGCCTGAGCCTGCTGCTGTTCGAGGCCATATCCAGAATCGAGGTGGCGTTGCGGGAAAAAGTGGTTGCACACCTCTCGGCCCTGTCGCCGGAGAGCCCGAATGCCCAGAACGACCTTCATCTGTACCGCAAGGGCTTCAAGGTTGCAAAGCGAGGGAAGCGCGGGGGCGTGCACCGCTCCCATTTCATCGAGCTGATGGAGAAAGTCAATGCCGCGTATCGGGCCAGCGGCAGCATGGCGGCACACCACTACATCCATGAAAAGCACATCACTGATGCAACGTTCCTCCCCGTTTGGGTGTTCATGGAGTTTGCCACGTTCGGCAATTTGAGCGTGCTCCTCTCCGCCGGGTTAAAGATGGAAACGGTGGCTGCCATTGCGGCGGAGCTGGGTTTTTCCTCCAGTGAATTCTTTGTATCGGCCATTTCTCTCCTGCACCGCGTGCGCAACGAATGCGCCCATCAGGGACGCGTGTGGAACCGACATTGGGTGCAAAAGCGCGCGAACGGCGCCGTGGCCCCTATCCTGAAAGCCCCCGAACGCCCGGCATGGAAGTATCAGGTCCCGCCCGACGAGCCGTGGGTAATGGCGGAGGACACAGAGGAAGACTGCTTGCTCCAGTCGCCCGTATGCACAGCCACCGCCATCCTCTTGTGCCATCTGATGCTCCGAGCCATTGCTCCCGACAACACCTGGCGCACCCGCCTCTTCGCCTTGTTCGACGCATGCCCCATTCCCGGCATTGCCCAAGAAGTAGGCTTCGCCACACCCCACTGGCAACAACACCACCTGTGGCTGTAAACACCGTCCACCCGCTTGCGCAGCATAAAATCACCGCACCGCCGCCCTCAAAGGCACACTTGCCTTCCCGAAGGGCATCGCATGGTGGTTCTCTAACACATACATAATGCAGGGTTTGTGTAAATGCTAAACGCAATATTAGACTTTGCAGCCCAGAAAAAAATTATCGCGCTGTAACAGCGCGCCTTACGATAGATTTGTCTGTAATACAATCAAATTTTTCTTGACATCAAAATAAAAGTTGTAAGAATTAGTCAAATTATAGATAATCCAATAGGCGGTAAGCCTTCCAACTTGAAACTCACATAAACGAATTAAGTAATGAGGAAATTGGATAGGAAAAGAAATCGACGCAAATCTAATTTTGTTTCAAATCTATTATATTAGCAAAAATTAAATAACAATCCAAATAAACAACGCAAAAAAATATGAAACAGAGATTAGCAATATGTATCGGAAACGATGAATACGAAAAACTGGAACCTCTTAAAGGAGCAGTTAAAGACAGTATAAACGTCAAAAACGTCCTAGAGTCACTATCCTTCGAAGTATTAATACATAATAACTTAAAATTAAGCGAAATGGGAGCGGCAATAGGAGATTTCGTCTGCAAAATCAACAACGAATCTACAGAAGCCATAGTTATCTATTTTGCAGGACACGGAATGGAGATGAAAGGGGAAACTCTCATGCTACCAGTGGATTTCGATCGACACGAAACACCAATTGGCGCAATAAACCAATCGTTCACTCTCGAATTATTGCTAGATCAACTACAAGAATATCCGGATGTAGTAAAAATAATTATTTTTGACGCATGCAGGACTTCCTTAGAAAGAAGTAGAGGAACTGACGGAAGATATACGTCAATAAAAGCACCTCGAAATACGATCATTGCTTTTGGTACATCGCCTGGGGAAAGAGCAGAGGAAAATAATGGTGGCATATATACCCGTGCCTTAATTGAATATTTACCATTGCAAAGAGAGCCCATTGAAACCATATTTAAAAAAGTAAGACAATCACTTGTAAACGACAATCATTTACAGATTCCCTGGGAACATTCTTCATTAATTCAAGATTTCCAGTTGAATCCAGGCATATATTATGAAGATATTGCATATAATGAAAACGCTTTGGCAGACAAAGATTTTTCAACATTAAATCTAACGGCAAAAAAGATAATAGATGACTTAAAATCATATAATTGGTACATTCAAAAAGATGCAATTACTCGTCTCCAAAACTCAGATCTAACTTCATTCTCGGCAGATGAGTTGTTTGTGATGGGAAGAAATATTTGTCAAGCAGCCGAAGGTGATTGCATAGCTTGTCAATCCTTCATTTCAAACTTCAAATATTGCAATTTAGTTCTAATCAAAGAAAAATGCCATTTGCTTAATGGCATCGCTTACGAAATATTCTTCGATAAAAATAATGCTTTGAGAAAATCTTTTAAAGCGTCACATTATTCGCGTGTTATTTCAGCATTAGAAGCTAAGGATTTCCTTTCATGTGGGAGATATATTTCATCTACTTTGAAATGCCAACCCAAGCGCATAATATATTTACCATACATTTTTGATCGAAAGTTTGCGCTAGATTTCAAGGTTATCTTTGAAGCAAAATATACAAATCAGTCCCTACTTGAAATCTCATCCCTTAAGCTAAATGGCTGCGATCTTCAGGTCGAAGCAGCGGTAGATAATTCGTCATATAATCATCACAAAGTTACTTCGATTGATGAAGCTAAGGAAATTGTAAAGAACATCATCGCTGAGAGCATAGTTGCGCCTACAAGTGAAGTTTCTATCAGTTTTGATGACGTCAATGAATTGATTGATAAAATCATACTTGCTCGCAAAGGCGGATACGTTATCAGCAAGATATGTTGATTTTTTAATCATGTAGCGTGAGAATCTTCATTTTCGCCATGGCGTGGGGATACTCGTCCGGGCCACTTCTTTGCCAAATTCCTCCAGTTTTTTTACCGCTCTGCCTACCATGCCCGAATGTCTCGGCTTCATCGAAGACGGAATCCTTATACTCCACATGGCAAGGACCAAATATCGGCATTTATAAAAATGTCTGAGGGCGAGTTTGACTCGCCCCCCCTGAATAATTCATATTAAAGCGAGCAATTACTTGCTAGGCGCATGTCCTATGGCCTGAATGTATCCAGTAGGAAAATCCTTATGTGGCACACCGCCAATTAACCCACAAAATGCTTCCAAAGTTATGCCCAATTTAGCATTCTGCCATGCTAGATACATGTTCTTTGTTTCATCGAGAGATAGCTCCCGTCTCTCAAGGGGCGGCGTGAATGGTTTAAAACCGAGCATAAAGAGATATTCGTTAAATATCATAGGGGATGACCATTCAATAAAATCCCTGAATTGCTCTACTACAGAATCATCAGGCAAATTTATCAATTCTATGTTTTCTAATACTTTATTT
>JAGHRY010000032.1 GCA_018066145.1 Candidatus Colimorpha merdihippi
ATGAACCGATTTTTTGTCATATCGGGTTTCCGTCCGAACAAGTCAATAAATGCCAAAATTGTCAAAGAACTCTTTAATATCGCGGCTCCTGCCGCCTAATTGTTAACTTTTTCTACCGAACCATTGAAATGATAATGAAATAAATTATTCATTCTTTTCGTTATTATGTTGTGCATTATCACGAATAAGGTGGCAAAATATAAGAAAATTGGTTCCGTCACTCTGATTGACGTTCGAAGTACAAAGGAAAGTCTCTCGCATTTGTACATTTCATTTTTTTTCTGACCTCTATGTTGGTCTTGACAGGCATAGGCCTTGCCTTTGGTGTCATGGTTGAGGCCATATATTTCATTACCGATCAGATGTATGTGGCCTAGTACCTGGGTTATATGTTCTACAATTTCAACGGAGTTCATTCAGTAATGAGGAGTCGCTGTAGTCGGTTGCTGGAGTTGTAAATTTGCGCCCTAAGGACCACGTGACTAGATAAATTCGTTTTTCCGAAATTCAGCCCATCTACCTCAGCCTTCAGTGTCTCGCAACCGTTTCTTCCTTGTTGCTCCGAAGTAGCTCCGAGGTAGCTCCGAGGTAAGTCCGACATTCCGTCGGAGCTACCCCGAAGCTACCTCGGGGTTACTGCGGGGGTTGTTGCGCGTTGGAGCGACTTTTGGAGGAAAAGTGGAAATAAGATTTGGCTATGAACAAAAAAAATCGTATCTTTGCATTTTGAAAAAAAATGTTTATTAACCGTAACAAGTTGTGAATTATGGCTATACTGAAAGAAGAATCGTCAGGAAATCTCTCCGGAAAGTTGGGTAGGGTGGGATGTCGTAACACCAAGCACGGAACCGTTATGGTTCAGTTGCCTGATGTTGTTGTCAATCCTCGAACCCCCAAGCAGCAGCGCGGCCGCCTGCTGCTGAACCATCTGACTCGTTTTTTCACCCAAATCAAGCCGGAGTTGCCGAACGCTTTCGAGATTAAAGCCCCCAATCATACCGACACCAATGCCTTTGTGTCGGCCAATTACCACGGATCCTACCCTGTGTTCTTGCCCGAGCTTTGGCGGCAGAACTATGCCTCGGTGCTGGCCCCTTACCGCGTTACCGACGGCTATCTGCCATCGGTGGAGGTGGTGCTTTCGGGCAGCGGCTATCGTACCAACATCAGTCTGGATGGTTTTGCCTCGGGATCAGATGCCACTGTGGGCGATTGGGCTGAGGCTATTTTGGAGAATAATGACGATTACCACCCGGGAGACGAAATCATATATCTTGCTTGCTGGCAGCGCGTAAGCCCAGAGGGAGTGCCGCAGGTGGCAGCCAAGAGCTATCGGCTGGTGCTCGATCCCGGCGATGAGCGATTGGCTAGTGCGGTTCTTCCGGCAGAGGGTTTCGGCGTGGTAGACGGATTTTTGGGGCAGCCCTTGTCGGCAGGCGATGCAGCCGATGGATTTGCTTGGATTCATTACCGCGAACAGGGCGGGCGATTCCAGATTTCGTCGCAATATCTCACAGTAAGAGACCTTTCGCGTGCCGCTCGCTACGGCACCGATGAGGCGCTGGCTGCGGCTGTGGCCTCGTTGAAGTGGGATGAGATAAATCCTTTTTAATTTGGTAATAATAAATATATGGCAGATAATTATCTTGAGAAACGGTATGACGAGGTGTTCGGCACGGGGCGCACAAAGGTGAAACGTGTGGGGCACCCCCTGGACGAGCTGCTGCTGCGCAACCGCAGCCAGCGCGGATATTTGAAAGACTATGTGGTGAAACGCGAAGAGCTGGAACGTATCGTAGGGGTGTGCAGCCGCATTCCCTCGGCCCGCAACCAGCAGGTGCTACGTTTTCGTTTGGTTACCCGCGATACCGGGGCTGAGCATGTGCTGAACAACATCAAGCTTGGAGCTGCCCTCCCCGAACTCCACCTGCCTTTCCCCGGCACTGAGCCCGAGGCTTTTATCGTGGTGATGAGCACCGTGGAGGAAAACAAAATGGTGGATATCGACCTGGGTATCGCCCTGCAAAGCATGCTGCTGAAGGCGGTGGAAATGGGGCTCAACGGATTGGTGATAGGGGCTTTCAATCCCGATGCCGTGAGCCGCGAGCTGAATCTGCCGTATCGCCCATTGATGATTGTGGCTATCGGCAAGGGCATCGAGCGGATTGAGCTAACGCCCATCGCACCCGAGGACAGCCATGCCTATTATCGCACCGATGGGGTGCATTATGTTCCCAAGGTTGCTGCCAAAGATTTGATAGTATAGCGTATGTCACTTTCTGTTATCGAAAAAGCAAGTCTGCGCCTCGCAACGGGATGGAGCAGCGCCATCATCGACCACATAGATTCTATGGCCGAGGCTAATATTTACCGCAACGCCCATCTGCAGGAGGCTTTGGTGGGCGGCCGTCCGGCCTTGATACGCCGCGATATCGACTGGGCCGCTTTCAATTGCCGCCAGGAATGGCTCAAGCAAAAGCTGGCCGACTATGCGCGCTGGGCCGACTACAACAATGCCGACCTGATAGGGGAGGGGTTTCCTCCGCGCGACAGCAATGGCGACCCCTACGAACTGCACCATATCGGGCAGCGCCAGGATTCGCCTTTTGCCGAGCTTACCTGGGCAGAGCACATGGGCGATGGCAACAATGCCATCCTCCACCGCATGGGCAAGGAAAGCGAAATTGACAGGCGCCGGTTCGACCAGGAGAAGTCGCTCTACTGGCAGGCCCGCTACAAAATGTTCTCGCAGGCCGAACTAAAGAAGATATATCGCAGTTAGTGCCACAATTGTGCGTCAGACTGTGGCTGAAATAAATAAATTGCTAACAAATAATATATTACCATCAATTATTAACTAAATATCATGTAC
>JAGHRY010000177.1 GCA_018066145.1 Candidatus Colimorpha merdihippi
AATATATGATAATATGAAAAAATTCATTATTTCATATTTTGTTTTGGGACTTTCAATTCTATCAATCCAGGCCCAAAACACGACCTTTGCAGTATCACGAGATAACTTTCAATCGCTAGAAGTAACATTCGATTCGCCTGTTCTTTGGTCGCAGCAGGTAACCTTCGATGGGCAGCAATTCTCGCTCCTCCAGATGGAGGGTGCCCAATATTCGCAGAAAATAGGCGAGGCGAACCTGCCAACTTTTACGAGATTAATCGAGACGCCTTTGTGCCGCAGCTTTTCAATCGAAGTGAGCCAGCCGCAATACGACACAATTTTGCTCGCCAGCCTCGGTGCCACACATCCGTTGATGCCGCTGCAACCCTCGCGAAGCAAATCCGACACGAACCGGCATGCATTGGTTTGGAACAAAGAGTCTTATGCTCGCAATAACTACACGGGTGCCGATTTGGCAATCATGGAGAATGTAGGTATAGCACGCGACCGCAACCTTGCCCGCCTTCAAATTTCTCCCATCAGATATAATGCCGTAGAGGGCAGCATCATCGTCTGCCGCCACGCAGTCATCACCATACGCTATAATGGAGCCGACAGCACAGGGTCCATGCAAATGTTTGAGCGCTACCATTCTCCGGCATTCTCATCCGGCAATACGCTGAACAGCCTCTACCCCAAGAATGTCAGCACCGCCGCCCCCATCCGCTACCTGATTGTTGCCCACAGTATGTTCCGCAATCAGCTCGACGACTTTGTGGCATGGAAAAAACGCAAAGGATTCATCACCGATATCGTCTACACCGACAATCCCGCCGTAGGCTCCACCAACGCTTCCATCATGGCCTATCTCCAAAGCCAGTATACCAATGCCACCACAGCCAATCCCGCTCCCACATACGTGCTTTTGGTAGGCGACCATGAGCAGATTCCGGCCTCATCAGGTGCGGTAGCCATCTCATCTGGTTCTAGCCATATCACCGACCTCTACTTCATGTCTTGGACTGCCGGGGACCACATTCCCGACTGCTATTATGGTCGTTTTTCAGCACAGAATATCAGCCAACTGACGCCGCAGATAGAAAAAACGCTCATGTATGAGCAATACACTTTTGCCGATCCATCCTTCCTTAATCGTGCCGTAATGGTGGCCGGTGTCGACGGAGGTACTGTCACCGACTATGGCTACACCCATGCCGACCCCGCTATGGACTATGCCATCACCAACTACGTCAATGGCGCTCATGGCTTTTCGGATATCCACTACTTCAAGAACAACACCAGCATCGTTCCCTCAGCCTCCAACCTTACCGTCGGCAGCAATTCTTCAACCAATTCTGCCACTGTGCGCAGCTACTATAATCAAGGGGCCGGCTGGATAAATTACTCCGCCCATGGCAGCGCTACCAGCTGGGGCACACCCAATTTTACTGCCACCCATGCCAGCGAAATGACCAACACGCAGAAATTCGGTCTGATGATTGGAAACTGCTGCCTTACCAATAAATTCGAAACCCAAACATGCTTAGGCGAAGCCCTGCTGCGCAAGGGCAACTATTGTGGAGCCGTAGGCTATATTGGAGGAACCAACAGCACCTATTGGTACGAGGATTTCTATTGGGCAGTAGGCCTGCGAACCAGTTCTACCATCGGCCCATCAATGTCGATGGCATACGATTCCACCCATCTGGGCAACTACGATGCAGTATGCCATACCCATGGCGAATCGCACAACCAATGGATTGAAACCCAAGGTGCAATGGTATTCAACGGGAACGCCATCGTTGAAAGCGGAACCTCTTCAACAACAATGAAACACTATTATTGGGAAATCTATCAGCTGATGGGCGACCCATCGCTGATGCCTTACATTACCCAGGCAGACACCATTGCCATAACTGCTCCTTCGGCAATTCCTTGCGGCACCACCCTACTCACTTTGCAAGCCGTACCCTACGCCTATATCGCCCTCACCGATACCGCTACCCACACCTTAATTGCATCAACCTATGCCGATAACACTGGTTCGGCAACCCTTACGCTGCCTGCTTCGCTGGTAATGGGCAGCTACGAGATTGCCGTTTCGGCCCAGCAGTACCGCACCACATTCAAGAGTATTGATCTGATTGTTGCCGATGGCCCGTATGTAGTTGCCACCATGGCGAATACCGAGGTGCTGGCGGGCGCCGAAAGCCCATTGGCCGGCCGACTGCTCAACCTGGGATCGCAAACCGCAACCAACATCATCGTGCATTTCAATTGCAACAACCCCGACGTCACCCTTCTTACCGATTCGCTCGTTATCGACTCCATTTCGGTTGGCGACACCATCGCCCTTGACAGCATAGTCACAATAAGACTCGCCACCCTGATGCCCGATATGACCAACTTCGACATCACCGCCACCACCGAATGGGACAGCGCTGCTGCAACCGTTCTGACAGTCAATACTATGAGATGCATCGCTCCCAATCCTGCCATCGTTTTTACCGATATGCCGAACTATGTTTTGCCTGGCGGCCATTACACCATCAATGTGGCAGTCAGCAATCTTGGCCATTTCGATATGCCAGCCTCCACAATGGAACTTTGCAGTCCTTTCTGGCAGGTTCACATCTCCCCTGCAGACACCACTCCTCTTGGCTTAGCCGTCAATGCTAATGCCATTCGCCAATTCACTATAGATATAGATTCTACCATGCCAATAGACATTGCCATTCCCCTGGAGGTACGCTTTAGCAATCTATTTAACATCGAGAATGCCACAACCTTACTCTTGGTTGGCATGCCCGTAAAGGAAACATTCGAAGGAATGACCTACCACCTTTCCGGCTGGTCTCAAGGAACTTATCCTTGGACTATCACCAATGCCGAACATCAGGCTGGATCCTACTCGGCCCGTTCTTCTGCCACCCTTACCCACAACCAAACCTCAGAGCTTACCCTATCACGCAACTTTGAAACTGACGACAGCATCAGCTTCTACTATAAAGTCTCCTCTGAAGCCAACTACGATAAGTTCCATTTCTACATCGATGGAACCGAAATGCACAGCGCATCCGGAACCATCGACTGGACCCGCATTGCATTCCCCATCCAGCCAGGCTTCCATACATTTTTATTTGCATACCAAAAAGACGGTTCTGTCAATACTGGCAGCGACTGCGTATGGATTGACGAAATCCAGCTCCCACAGCAGGCCCGTTCCTTCCTCACCATAGATGATACACTATGCTATGGACAACCTTACCTTGTCATGGATAACCCCGTCAACACCCTTGTGCCAGGCAGCTATCATGCCATCGACACCACTTCCGACACCCTGGTATTCATCAACTATGTCGTTCTCCCTCAACGCACCTACGATACTGCCATCACCGCCTGCGATGAATATTTCTGGGATGGAACCATCTATACCCAGTCGACCATCATTACCGACACACTGACCACCGAGGGCGAATGCCCGCTCTACTGCCAATACCACCTCACTATCAACAACAGCACACAGGAAAACGTTGAGGCTACCGTATGCGATTCACTTGTCCTGTGGGACAACACCTACACCCAATCAGGCGCTTACACCTATACCCTACAGAATACCCTCGGCTGCGACAGCATGATTACGCTCCAACTCACAGTTCATTACAGCGTTAGCGACACCATTGAAGCCATCCAAGACGAGGCACCCTACATCTGGAACAACAACGTATACTATGTCAGCGGCACCTACAGCTACACCTACGAAACCACCGAAGGGTGTGATAGCACCATAGTGCTCCTACTCACCATTACCAACGAGAACCAAGGCATCGATCCCGCCATCCCCATCACGCTTACCTGCTACCCCAACCCCACCAGCGGCCACCTCGAATTCAGCCAGCAGCTACAGTCTGCCATCATCTTCGACCAGATGGGACGTAAGGTCATGACCCTTCCTGCTGCCGTTCAGGCCGACTTGCGCCAACTGTCCACCGGCATCTACACCATTGAGGCCACCTTAACCGATGGATCTCTTAGCCGCTTGCGGTTAGTCATTACAAGATAATCATCATCTCCTACAATAATTACCTCCGTCACTAATGAAAAAGACTAAAATAGTTGCCAGTATTGGCCCATCGAGCTACAATCCCGATGTATTCGAAAAAATGGTGTTGGCCGGAGCCAACGTCGCTAGAATCAACTTTTCCCATGCTACCGAAGAGGAAAAACAAACGGTAGTGGCCACCGTCAACGAGGTGCGCCGTCGCACGGGCATGAACATAGGCATCATGTACGATACCAAAGGCCCTGAGCTACGCTGTGGAGAGATGGCCAATGGAGAAATCCAATTGGTGGAAGGAGCCATAATCAACATCGTTAAGGATTCGGTTCTTGGCACCGAAGAGCAATTCTCGGTCAATCACCCCCATGTAATCGACCTACTGAACATCGGCGACCAGATATTATTAGAAAACGGCCTCATGCAACTCGAGGTGGTCGGCCACAATTCGCAGCAGGCCCGTTGTATCGTCCGCATGGGAGGAACGCTGGGCAGCAAAAAAAGCATGAGTGTGCCCGGCGTACGCCTTCAAATTCCATTCCTAAGCGACACCGACCTCCAAGACATCATCTACGCATGCCAGAATCAGGGCGACTTCCTTGCCTGCTCCTTTGTCAGCACCGCTGCCGACATCATGGTGGTACGTTCGGTACTGGTGGCGCAAAACCGAGCCGACATGAAGGTCATTGCTAAAATTGAAAGCCAGGAGGGTATGGACAACCTGGATGCCATTGCCCAAGTGGCCGACGGCATCATGGTGGCCCGCGGCGATCTTGGAGTTGAAGTGCCCATGGAAGACCTCCCCATCTACCAAAAACGCATCATATCCACCTGCCGCCGTTATGGCAAGATATGTATCGTGGCCACCGAGATGCTTGAAAGCATGAAACATAGCATCCGCCCCACGCGCGCCGAAGTGACCGATATTTCCAACGCCGTTTTTAGCGGAACCGATGCCGTTATGCTTTCTGGCGAAACCACCACAGGAGAATACCCTGTCGAAGCCGTCAGCGTCATGGCCAAAATCTGCAGTCATACCGAAGACTCCCACCACTACAAAAACATCTACGCCAAGCCCCACCCCAGCACTATTGCCGAAATCATGTCTACCAGTGTTGCAGCCACGGCCAACGAATTGGGAGCCAAACTGATTGTTGTTCCTACAGTCAAAGGTGTAAGTGCCCGACTGCTGAGCAATCTCGAACCCATCTGTCCCATCCTCGCCCTTACCGACGATGAACAAATCATGCGGTCCCTCACGCTCAACTACGGTGTTTACTGCAAGCGCGTCCCCCACATTGAAAGCTACAGCCAAGCCATCGAAACCACCAAGCAGGCTGCCCACGAATGGATGGAGCTCCACACCGGCGATATCGTCATCACCACAGGCGGATTCCATGCCGACCCACAAGACGGACAAAGTAATTTCATGAAAGTCGACAGAATCTAACACATTCTCACACAAAGGAATCGACACCTTTCATGCAATGAAAAAACTGCTATCTATATTGATGGTATGCTTTCTGTTGTGCCATTATGCGAGTCGGGCGCAACAGATACGCATCTACAACGGCATCGACCTCTCCCACCACAACAACGTCTGTTGGGACTCGATCCATGCCGACCCTAATATTTTATTCTGCTATATCAAAGCCACCGAAGGCGTTCATTTCTTCGACCCTATGTCGCACCATCACTATTTGGGTGCTACAGCTGGCAATCTGCATGTAGGATTCTACCATTATTTTCGATGCGATGTGTCGGGCAAAAAGCAATATCAGCGCTTCAAGCAAGTGCTGGACTATAACCCCGACTACGACCTGATACCCGTTATCGACATCGAGCGCAGCTATAACGACCTCAGCGACACCGCCCAGCTCAATACCAACCTGCGGCAATTCGTACGGGCATTCGAGCAAGACTTCGGCTTCCACCCTATCCTCTACTACTGCGACTACACCCCCATACACAAAGTCATCAGCCACCCCGAACAGTACTGCAAATGGGTCCCTCGATGGCGCCTCAATGCCGTTAGTTCTCACATCGACATCTACCAGAATTTCGTCCGCCGCATCGGCAATGTGCCTGTCGATTTCGATTATTGTCCCAATCTCGACCACATTACCTTGCCCGAACACCTGCCTTGCTGGCATGCCGATGTGATGCACCCCACCTCATCTTGCCGCCTACAACCTAATACCATTCCCTATCGTACAAAGCACCTCGAATAGCCTCTATCCCAAAACATGCATCAAATCCGACATATCCAGAACGCTTTTTGCCTAGCAATGCTGATGCTGTTCTGCAGCTGCCATAGTCAACAGCAAAACGAATCGCGTTGCGCCGACATTCACAACCGATTGGAAGGGCTGGCCAACGGCGACCTGTTTTTCGTACAAGACACTGCCGGTATGGGCAATGCTATTTCCAAAGCCACCGGCCGATACACCCATGTAGGCATTATCGAGTGTGTCGACTCTACCATTTACCTATGGGAGGCCATTCCTACACGAGGGGTCATTTGTAGACCATTCGATTCGCTGCCAGAGGAGTATAGCCGCTTCACATGCTGCCGCCTTAATGTCCCATTCGACACCCTGCGCCTCCAATCCTGCCTACACCATTTTCTTGGTCAACCATACGACCTGTACTTTCAACACGACAACGGCCGCATGTACTGCAGCGAACTGGTATACGAAAGCTTTTTCGACCTCCAAGGCAACCATCTTTTTCAGGCACAACCCATGAATTTCAAAGCAACCGATGGCACCATGCCCTCGTATTGGACCAACCTATTCGACAGCCTTGGAGTCCCCGTTCCACAAGGTCAGCCAGGCACAAACCCCAACGACCTCCAGCAGAGTGATATCCTTGATGTCATCAGTAACTGACATTTTAGCGATGCTGATTCCAGGTACTCGGTTTTCATCTCGTAGGTTCAAAAAAAACGCCCCATCTCAACCAATAGGGCAATTCGTAATAAAAAAGCATTAAGGTGAATTAAATAAAAACCATGTTCGAAAGAAATGAAGCCAATGATCATTTTTCTGTGATTCCGATGCTTCTTTTTGCGACGAAAACCGCTCGAACTGACAAAAGGTTGGTCTTGAGCACCGCTGAAAAAAAAACAACACCAGCGAGTAAACGTTCACCGGAATCACTAGAAAGTATCGATATAGAACTCACCTTAATTATAAGCGCATAACTACAATCCGGCACTACGCTGCAGCTCCGCCAAGGCGACCATGCAATCATAGAGGCAAGTGACATACTCCTCCTGAATCTCATTATAGGTATGCTGAGCCGACAGCACTTCCAATAGCGAGGTATCGCCCCGCTGATAGGCATAGAGTTTTCCATCCAAAACCTTATTGGCATTAGACATCAGATGCTCGCTGTAGGATTTCACCTTCTGAAGAGATGCCAGATAGACATTGTAAGCCCTTAACACTTCGCCATGCACTTCATTACGCAACGATTGTCGTTCCAATTCGGCCTGCTGCAGCCTTAGTTTTCCAGCCTTTCGCACACCTGCATTCACGCTAGCCACAGGGAGCGGAATCGACAGTCCTACCGTATAGCCAACAAACTGGGGTGCCGGAGCCTCTTCATTCATCACCTGGGTATTATAGTTGGCGCCTAAAGCCATTTCCACATCCGACCGACGTTCTTTTAAAGCCAGCCGTTCCTCTTTTTGCACAAGCACCACAGACTGTTCTGCAGCCACAAGGTCGGCCCTAGAATTGAAAGCGTGTTCGAGCAGTTGCGGCAGACTGAACATTTCGGTAGGTACTGCCAAAGAGCCTATCACAGCACGGGTGCCCTGTGCTGGCGCCCCCAGCTGCTGATCGAGCACTAGCAGCGCATTCATATAGTCGGTACGTTTAGAATTCAGTTCCTGGTGAGCACGGTATTGTTCCAGCCGACTCTGCAGCATATCAAGTTCCGATATCTCACCTTTGACAAACCGCAAGCTGTCGCTAGCGGCTAGGGCTGCCATATTCTGGTAGGCTTGTGAGTCGATGGAAAGTAGTTCTTTGGCCAGCAGAGCGTTATAGAAATCTATGGAGGCATCGGCTTTTAGATTCCGCCAGTAGTCGGCAGACTCAGCCTGCGATACCGTCAACTGCTGCTTTGCCACAGCCACCCTGGCCGCTAGCTTGCCAGGAGCAATAGCCTTGGATATCTCTGCCGATACAGACTGCCCCATCTCAATATTCCAATCGCTATTATTGCCATATTCTACCGACAAAGCCGGATCGTCAGTGGCGTGTGCTGCCTGCACCTCAGCCTTGCTGATATCGACATTCAGCTGCTGAGCCAGGAACGAGGCATTACGGCACCGGATAGAATCAATATAAGTATTAAAATTCAGCGTCTGAGCCGAAGCGGTAGACATGGCCGCGAGAAGCAACAGACAGGATAACACTATTCTATTCATGTTCATATCGTTTTTCAATCAAATAATAGAGGGTGGGCAGCACAAAGAGGGTCACTACCGTAGCGAACAGCAACCCATACACAATAACAGTGGCTAATGGACGTTGTACATCGCTGCCAATTCCGGTAGAAATAGAGGCAGGAAACAGACCCAGCACAGCCACGGTAGCGGTGAGCAGGATGGGACGCATACGATGTGAAGCGCCCCGGATGGTTGCGCTTCGCAAATCAACCCCTTCTGCCCTCAGATTGTTGATATGCGATATCATGATAAGTCCATTTTGAATGGCCACGCCTATCAAAGCAATAAAACCAACAGCCGACGACACATTGAGGGTCATACCCCGCACATTCAGTGCCAACAATCCTCCAAAGAGAGCCAAAGGCACCACTATCAGCAGCAATGCTGCCTGCCGCACCTTGCCAAATGCGAAGATAAGCAGCACGAACATCACCGCCAACACCAGAGGCACCACCAGACCAAGTCGGCCAAAAGCCCTATTGCGGTTTTCAAACTGGCCTGCCCAATGTAAGGTTGTAGTCTCAGCATTATAATGTATCTGCTCAGCGATCCTTCGGTTGGCCTCGTTGACAAAAGTAGTAAGGTCGGCACCTCGGAGATTGAGACGGACCAAAGAATAGCGCCGATTCATCTCACGCATGATGGTGTTAGCACCTAGATCCATCCGAATATCGGCTACCGCCGAGAGGGGCACTTTAGCACCATCGGCAGTAGTCAGCAGCAAGGCGCCAATCTTCTCTGGCGTATCGCGATAGTTTTCGGCATAGCGGCAGGTCACATCATACACCTTGCTGCCCTGATAAATCTGAGCGATAGCCTTGCCACCAATAGCCAGCTCTATCAACTGCGCCACATCCGACACGTTGAGACCGTATTGGGCGATACGCTCGCGGTCTACGCTAATCTGCAACTGCGGAGTAGGCGGTTCTTGGTCGATGGCAACATCGGTGGCTCCGGGAATCTCTGACAGCAGTTTCACTACTTGGGCAGCCACCTTACGACTCTCGTCGTTATCTTCCGAATAGATCTTTAATGCCAAATCGCTATGGGTACCCGCAATCTGATCCATCACCATATCGATGATAGGCTGACTGAAACCCACCTGATAGCCAGGCATTTTAGCAATCGAATCGGACATTGCCTCAATCAGTTGGGCCTTAGTTCGTTTGCTGGCCCATTTATTATAGGGTTTCAAACCAATGCCAACTTCGATATGCGAAAGACTGAAACACTCGGCACCCTCATCATCACGGCCGAGCTGAGTCATCACATACGAAGTTTCATCAAAACGACTCAAGGTTCGCCTCAAATCGTCCGACATCTTTTTAGCCTGGTTTATGGAAATACCCGAAGGCAGCTGTACCTGTACCCATATCGAACCTTCGTCCAAAGGCGGCAGGAAATCTTTGCCAACAGTAAGAGCCAAAACACCCGAGCCCAGCAGGATTATAGCCAACATGGCAATCATCATACGTCCTTTTGCAACCACCTTCTCAATGGTGTGTTCATAGACCTCATTGAGTCGTTGCATCCAGCGGTTGTGTACCATCCTGCGGGGTTTTCTGTAAGCCATATAGGATAGGCTGGGTGTCAACAGTAAGGCTGACAGCAAGGCGCCAAATAAGGCATAACCCACCGTATAAGCCATCGGTGTGAACAGCTTGCGTTCGACATGTTCGAAAGCGAACAAAGGCATATAGGCAGTAATAATGATAATTGTAGAGAAAAAAATCGACCTGCCCACTTGTGCGGCCCGATGTTTTACCACCTGTTCGTCCAGTGGTTGCAAAGGATTTCGTTCACGCTCCTTTAAAATAGTTTCCATCATCACTATGGCGCCATCAACCAAAATACCAAAATCGATAGCACCCAACGAGAGCAGGTTGGCGGGGACGTTGGTCAGTTTCATCAGCACAAAAGCTACCAATAATGCAATAGGAATGGTAATAGCTACCAATGCCGAACCGCGCCAATCACGCAGATAGATAAAGAGCACCAGCACCACCAGCAGCATGCCTATCAGCAACGTATGCGATACAGTATTGAGGGTTTGTCTCACAAGATGTGTGCGATCCAGATAGGGGTGGATCTTAACGCCTTGCGGGAGCACCTCATCATTCAATTCGTCCACAGCCTTGTGCACTCGATCCAACACCTCCGAGGGATTCTCACCGCGGAGCATCTGCACAATACCTTCTACCGCTTCATCGTAATCGCGCTTGTCATCACTGAAGCCCAAGACCCCTTTACGCTCAAGAGTACCGTATTTCAATTCGCCCAAATCGCGCAAAAAGACCGGCGAACCCTGATGGGACTTGATTACAATATTGCCCAATCCTTCCAAATCACTCACCAATCCGATTCCTCGAATGACATAGCTCAAGCTTCCTTCCGAAAGCATGCTGCCGCCGGCATTCAGGTTATTTTCTTCTATTTTTTCAGTAATATCATCCAAACTGATACCATAAGCAGTCAAGCGGTCGGGATTCAGTTCGATCTGATACTGTGTAGTTATGCCGCCAAAATTGCTCACATCTGCCACCCCCGAAATCTGACGCAGGTAAGGTATGATAGTCCATTTGTGGATGTCGGTAAGACTACGCAGATCGTGACTGCCATCGGGGCTTTCCACCACATAGCGAAATATCTCGCCAGTAGGCGAAGTGAGCGGATTCAGTTCCGGGACGGCGTCGAAGGGCAGTTCCAACCCCACCAACCGCTCAGTCACTCTTTGTCGAGCCCAATAGTCGTCTACCCCGTCGTCAAAAACAAGCACCACCGTCGATAATCCGAAGGTATTCTTGCTACGCATAGTACTGAGTCCAGGCAAGCCGTTCACAGCCCGCTCTACGGGAACGGTGATTTGCTGTTCAACTTCTTCTGCTGCCAAGCCAGGCACCTGAGTCACCACCTGCACCGTTGTGTCTGAAATATCAGGGTAGGCGTCTATGGCCAGGGCTTTCCATGCCACAACCCCCACCATGCACAATACGCCGAAGATGGAAATCATGAGCACTTTGTGGTCCAGCGACCAATTTACCATTTTCTTAATCATTTATCGGTACTATTTATAGTCAATAAAATAAAATGCACCATCTGTAATAATCTCATCACCCTCAGACAACCCGTTGGTTACCAGTAGCTGTCCTCCTTCGACAGATTGGGCTTCAATTGGGGTTTTCACATAGGTGCTTTCGGCTATGCGACGTAGCACATAGCGGCCATTGCTACTTTGAAGTGCTGATGATTTGTCTATTAGAATATGTTTCTGTCCTTTCAGAGACATACGTACATTGGCATACATATTGGGCATCATCTTTCCCGAGGTATTGACACACTCGATGTAGGTCTGCATGGTACGGGTTTCGGCATCCAGCATACCATCTGTATAAGCCACTCGTCCAATAATAACGCTATCGGGGCGCGAAGCCAGCCGTACCTCGACATTCTGAATCCCGGCAACATAAGGAGATTCCATCTCGCTTACATTGGCTTTCACCCACACCTTGCTAAGGTCGGCAACTACCACTTTGGCTTCGGCATCCTCTTTGATATATTCGCCCATTACCAGTTCGTTGCGCAGCACCTTGCCACTAATAGGAGAACGCACCACCATTGGCTGACCTACAGCAGCTGCCTCCAGATCTATCTGGAATTCTTTTGCCACAGCCATTGCGTGGCGGTATTCTTGCAAAGCCAAGGCATAGTTTTGCTGTGCTTCATCCAAGTCTTTTTCCGAAGCCACACGATTCTGGTGTAGATCGCGCACACGATCCAAGGCTTTGCGGGCCAGCTCCATCTCACCTTTCGTTTGGATATAGTTTTTTACCACCTCAGAATAGTTTGAAGCCGATATTTCAAAAAGCGGAGCGCCAGCTTTGACATATTGTCCGATGTGCACCATCGATTTCACTACGCGACCACCAAATGGGGCCGACACTTCGGCATAAGCCGTCGGAATGGCGGTTACCACACCAGTAGAGCTGAGCATCAGATCGTAATCCTGCGCCTCAATGGTTTCAACCACAATTTTGTCTATCAAAGGCGAATCCGAGGCCACCTGAAGGGTATCGCCGAATAGTTTCACGCCGTTTTCGGCTACTTCCGTCTCACTATTACCGGTGTTGGAGCAGCTTGTCAAAAACATGGCACACAACAGCCATAAGAATAATTTCTTCATAATTAAATATTGCTGAATTTCTATCACTCGGTCCTGGATACACTATTTCCTGGGCAAAGCAAAATAATACTAAGGATACGATAAGAATCATGGCATCAACAGCGCAGATTACGCCATCTACATTGCGTAATCCTGCGGTATCCTGCCATTCAAAAAAAGACTGCTATTTTCCTATATTACAGGAGGTGCACGCAATTGCGACGACCATGTTCGCCCTTCAATCATTGAAGAATCTATCAACATGGTATCAATCTGAAAATATTGCAGCTGAATGCAATCTGGCAATGTCAAATCCACCCCTACGGTCGAGGTTCGGTCTTGCAGCAGATCCAGAAGTTGAAAGCAATTGGCCGAATGGCCATGTCGAGGAGTAGAAAAAGGATGCGAATGGACAACGACTCGTCCTAATAATTGATGCTTATGGACAAAGAAAGAGGTGCCGGCAAAGTATCCGATATACAGTGCCAACAGCAACCAATTGACTATTTTGGTCCATTTTCGCATGCTACGTTTATTCCTAACTCAATCAGTATCGTCTTGTTACATTCTGTTCAAGACAGCTGAATTATTTTGCAAATATACAACAAAAATAATAGGTTTTAAAAAAAAGATTCAATCAACCATACTTTATCACACCTTATCAACCTGTATCCAACCAACCTCATATCTCAAGGGTATGCAAGCTTCATACATTTCGTACACCTCAACCT
>JAGHRY010000295.1 GCA_018066145.1 Candidatus Colimorpha merdihippi
ATATATATGTCAGAAATTAAACCTGCTGAAGTATCAGCTATTCTGAAGAGACAATTGGCTGAAGTAGACCTTGATGTTGCCTTGGAAGAGGTGGGTACCGTCCTATCTGTTGGTGACGGTATCGCACGCATCTATGGTCTTAACAATGCCCAATCGGGCGAGCTCGTAGAGTTCGCTTCTGGAGAACAGGGCATTGTTCAAAACCTCGAAGAAGATAATGTAGGCGTGGTGATGCTGGCAGAAGCATCCACCATCAACGAAGGCGACAAAGTAATCCGTACTAAACGAATCGCCTCTATCAAAGTAGGCGAAGGCCTCGTAGGACGCGTTATCAATACTATTGGCAATCCAATTGACGGCAAAGGAAATATCAGCGGCGACCTATACGAAATGCCTCTGGAACGCAAAGCCCCTGGCGTTATCTATCGTCAACCTGTAGAACAACCCTTACAAACTGGCATCAAGGCCATCGATTCAATGATTCCCATTGGCCGAGGCCAGCGCGAATTGATTATCGGAGACCGTCAAACTGGTAAAACCGCTATCGCAATTGACACGATTATCAATCAAAAAAGTTTCTACGAAGCCGGCGATCCAGTATACTGTATTTATGTCGCTTGCGGACAGAAAGGTTCTACCGTGGCCAATATGGTAAAAAATCTGGAGGAAAAAGGTGCCATGGACTACACTATTGTTGTGGCAGCCACAGCTTCAGACCCAGCAGCCATGCAGTTCTATGCACCTTTTGCGGGAGCTGCTATCGGCGAATATTTCCGTGACACAGGACGTAACGCATTGGTTATCTACGACGACCTTAGCAAACAAGCCGTAGCATACCGCGAGGTTTCGTTGCTCCTACGTCGTCCACCGGGACGCGAAGCTTACCCTGGCGATGTATTCTATCTGCACAGCCGTTTGCTCGAACGTGCTGCCCGCATTATCCAGAGCGACGAGATTGCTCGTCAGATGAACGACCTCCCCGCCAGCATCAAACCATTGGTAAAAGGAGGCGGTTCGCTTACTGCCCTGCCCATTATCGAAACACAGGCTGGCGACGTTTCGGCTTATATCCCGACCAACGTCATTTCGATTACCGACGGCCAGATATTCTTGGAAACCAACCTATTCAACTCTGGCATACGTCCTGCTATCAACGTAGGTATTTCCGTATCACGCGTAGGTGGTAAGGCCCAAATCAAGTCGATGAAAAAGATTGCTGGAACGCTGAAACTCGACCAAGCCCAGTTCCGCGAGTTGGAAGCTTTCTCAAAATTCGGCTCTGACCTTGATGCTGCTACGAAAGCCGTTTTGGACAAAGGATCTCGCAATGTAGAAATATTGAAACAGCCCCAATACAGTCCCATGCCTGTAGAAGACCAAGTGGCCATCATTTTCTGCGGTACCAAGGGATTACTGCAAAATGTTCCTGTCGACAAGGTACGTAATTTCGAAACTGAATACCTGTTTAACTTGCACCAGTACCATGCTGACATTTTAGATAATCTTCGCCAAGGCAAACTCATCGATTCCGATCTTGATACATTAATGAACTTAGCCCTTGACATGGCTGGCAAATACATTTCCCAATAATGGCAAACTTAAAAGAAGTCCGCACTCGCATTGCCTCGGTAAGTTCTACACAACAGATTACCTCGGCTATGAAAATGGTATCTGCTGCCAAATTCAGACATGCACAAACTGCCATTATCGGCATGCGCCCTTATGCCAACCAATTGTTGGACATCATTTCTGATATTGATACCGGAGATGGCATACAGACCCCATATCACGAGGTACGAAAGAAAGAAGAAGTGCTATTGGTTGTCATCACATCCAATAAGGGCCTTTGCGGTGCATTCAACAGCAATGTAATCAAGCAAGCACAGTCCCGCATCGATTATTATCAGTCTCTAGCACAATCGACACATCTCAGCATGATTACTTTGGGCAAACGGGGATCGGAACATTTTGCAAAATATTTTGACAACGTAGTGGCATCTTTCGACGATATGCTTGACAATATCAATTTTGATGCTGCCGCCACCCTTGCTGATGACATCATGTCGAAGTTCTGCACAAAACAATACGACCACGTCGAACTGATATACAACCAATTCAAGAATTCGCTCGTTCAAATTCCTTCAACCGAGCAGTTTCTACCTGTCGTACCACACGCAGTTTCTCACGAAGGTGGAGAAACTGCGTCATTAAACAACGATTTCATCTATGAACCCTCTAAGAAAGAGATTCTGAAACAGATGATACCTTTGACGTTACGGTCGCACTTCTACCGCGTGTTGCTGGATTCGCTAGCAGCAGAGCATGGCGCACGTATGAATGCTATGCAGAAAGCCACCGACAACGCCACAGAGCTCCTAAAAGAATTAAAACTGAGCTATAACAAAGCTCGTCAGGCCGCTATCACAAACGAAATTATCGAGATTGTCAGCGGTTCCGAAGCACTAAAATCCTAAATTATCCAATACTATTAAACAAATGAAAAAATCTTTAGCCATCATCACGCTGCTGATTTCCGCCACCATGGCGATAGCAGGTCCTGTGACTAGTAAAGAAGCCTCACGAATTGCAGCCAATTTTTGGTTGGCAAATACGAACCAAGAGGCACAATCAATCAATTTGGTAGAACAAACAGGCCTATCAACAATGTACATCTTCACTATTAACGATGAAGATGGCTTCATCATCGTTTCTGCCGAAGATCAAGCTTTCCCCATTTTGGCATATTCTACTACCAATGCAGGTGGTGATCTTGGGCCTGAAACCCGCTTCTGGTTGAACCAATATGACGCTGAGATTGCAGCCATTTCTGCTGGTCAAGTCGAAATCGACCCCTCAACTGCAGATTATATTAGCAACCAATGGAATCTTTTACGCACCGGTAATTGGTCACTTCCCAAGACATCCAGTTCTGTATCACCCCTGATGAGCACTACCTGGAATCAAAGTCCTTTGTACAACAACCTTTGTCCAGCCAACTGTCCTGTCGGTTGTGTGGCTACGGCCGTGGTGCAAGTCATGAAATATTGGGCTCAACCAATCCAAGGCTACGGTTCCCACAGCTACATTTCAAGGTATGGAACCCTGAGTGCCGACTTTGGCAACACCACCTACGATTGGGCCAACATGCCTAACGCTTTGGGTTATTCAAGCACTAGCACACAAATCAATGCCGTTGCCACATTAAGTTATCATTTTGCCGTTGCATGCAATATGGATTTTGCACCCAGTGGCAGTGGTGCACAAGTGGTCGGATACGCACCCTCCGCAGAAGCTGCGCTGAAGACCTATTTCGACTATAGCAATAGCCTCCATGGTGTTTACCGCAGCTCATACAGCGACAATGACTGGGTACAGATGCTGGTAGAAGAGATTGATGCAGCCCGCCCAGTTATCTATGCCGGATACGATGCATCTGCTGGCCACGCCTTCGTATTTGACGGATACAACACCCTTCATCAGTTCCATGTTAACTGGGGATGGGGCGGTTCGTATAATGGATATTACTCTATGGGGGCACTCAATCCTGGCGGTGGCGGCACTGGTACCAACTCGTCAAACACTTTCAACCAGTCCAACCAAGCCCTGCTAGGCGTTCAACCCAACAGTCTCTCTGTTCCCCATGCTCCAGAAGAGGTTATCTTAAGCAGCGATTCACAAGACAAAGAAATCTCATTTCTTAGCTTCAGCTCTCCCCAAAGCTGGATTGCAACAACCGATGCAAATTGGTTTACCATTTCTCCCTCAACAGGTAGTGGAAACGCAAGCTCAACCGTGATTACTATCACAGCCCAGACCAACAACACCAACGCACCTCGTCAAGGAACGATTACCATACTGCACAGTCACGACACGGCCTACGTTACAGTTTATCAGCATGCCTGTTCTTCGAGTGATATGTGCAATCTGATTGTAAACATGTATGATAGCCAAGGAGATAGCTGGGAGGGAGCATACCTAACATTTGCCAACACCAATGGCGTACCATTTGGCACCAGCACCATCCGTCGTGGTTCATACTTAATCGATACCATCCCAGTGTGCAGCGACACCATTATTGCCACTTGGCACAAAGGCGACAATGATAGCGAATGCCGCTTTTTTGTACATAATACCGACAATCGGATGTGGATTAACCGTAGCGAACCAGGCTCTTTTATTGAGGGAGAACAATTCATTATTGTCAACCCATGTGCCAATGAAGGCGGCGAAGATGCCAATACCTATACTTACGTCATCATGCCTAACGACAGCACTTATGGTTACATTGATGGTGTAGACTCCAATGTGGCTTTTGGTACAAAACTCGACCTTACAGCAATTCCTACGCCGAACCACAGATTTGTCAAATGGAGCGATGGTAGCTATGAGAATCCTCGCACCATCACAGTATTGGGCAACAAACGAATCACTGCCAATTTTGCCACGTTAGGAGATGACACCTTACATTACGATGCCGGACAGTATGTAGCTTCACACAACTATGGGGCCGGATTTGTTTGGGGCATTCGACTAACTCCCGAAGAACTTATTAGCCACCCCGGCATCAATGGAGCACAATTCTATAGTCTCAAGTCTGATACCTACACCATCAACATCTATCAGGGTGACGACACCCCTGACACCCTCATATATTCCACCACAAAAACAGTAAATCGTCGCGAAACTAACAAATGGATCATAGCTAGTTTTGGGCAAACCATAAATGTTACACCTGGCAAATCTTTATGGCTGACAATCAAATGCAACACCTATTCGGCTAATAATGCTCCTGCGGCACTCTCTTCTTGGTGTGGAACAGAGAATGGTGCATGGATTTCTGGCACAAATGGCAGTACATGGAATACATTATCACAATTGAGCACCCCCATTCATGGCACTTGGATGCTGCGTGCCATCATGCCAAAGGATAACACCAAATATATTGTTTCTGCCACTCCCAATCGTGGTTCCTATGGCACAGTCGCTGGTGGTGGAGAGTATCTATTTGGTTCTTTGGCCGTACTTACCGCTACGCCCAAAGAGGGATACCGCTTCGACCATTGGAGCGACAATACTACCGATAATCCATACAACATTTGGGTGGTTGAAAATACACGGAAATACGCCTACTTTGTTGAAGATAATGACAACCCCGCCGGTATATCTACCATTGACGATGACAACAACACCATCACCTACATCCAACAACGCAACCTTCATATTGTCAATGCCGATGGACGTCAAGTTCAGGTTTTCGACATGATGGGACGAACCATTTTCTCCAGCAACCACTATGACAGCACCCCCATCCTCATGCCTGCCAGTGGAGTATATGTCGTTGCTATCGATCAACAATATGCAAGCAAGGTGGTAGCTTACTAATCGCACAAAAAACAATAAATAATATCAACTATGGAAAAGAAAAAAACTAATGTAGTAGCCATTGTGACAATGTTCTTCATGTTTGCCATGATTTCCTTTGTCACCAATATGGCTGCCCCTTTCGGTAACATCTGGAAGATCAAGGATGGAATGGAATGGTCGGGTATGCTTGGCAACCTCATGAATTTCACCGCTTACCTAATTATGGGTATACCTGCCGGCAAAATGCTTTCACGCATTGGCTATAAAAAAACCGCCCTCACAGCACTTGCTGTTGGTTTCTTTGGCATGCTTATCCAAATGGCATCCAGTTTTATGGATGTCAGCTATAGTGCCTTAGTTGTATATCTGCTTGGCGCTTTTGTATGCGGTTTTTGCGTTTGTATGCTCAACACCGTAGTCAACCCCATGCTCAATCTTCTGGGTGGTGGCGGCAACCGCGGCAACCAGCTTATCCAGGCAGGTGGTACCCTCAATTCTCTTACAGGTACCGCCACCCCATTGCTTGCTGGTGCTATGATAGGAACCCTTACAAAGGACACTGCCTTAGCCAACGTACGTCCTCTTCTGCTCATCGCTTTGGGCGTGTTCCTGCTCTCGTTCATCATCATCTACTTTGTTGCCATACCTGAACCCAATCAGAACAAGTCTAAATCTGAAGGTAAAGACAAATACAGTGCATGGAGCTTCCGTCATCTTGTACTGGGCGTTACTGCTATCTTCTTCTATGTAGGTGTCGAAGTAGGCATCCCCGGAGAACTCAACTTCTACCTTTCTGATCCTACTGCTAAGGGTGCCGGTTTGGGCGAAGGTGCAGCAGTAATCGGTGGCGCTATTGCCGCAGTATACTGGTTGCTTATGTTTGTTGGCCGATTAGCCAGCACCGCCATCAGCGGCAAGGTTTCTTCCAAGACCCAGATTACTGTAGTCTCTGCCGTAGCTATCATCTTCCTCCTTATCGCCATCTTCTTGCCCAAGAGCATGACCATGTCGATGCCTGGCTACCAAGGGGGCAGTTTCACCATGGTAGTGGTTCCCGTTAGTGCTTTATTTATTGTACTCTGCGGACTCTGCACCTCCCTCATGTGGGGTGGCATTTTCAACCTGGCAGTCGAAGGTCTGGGCAAATATACCGAGCAGGCCTCTGGTATCTTCATGATGATGGTTGTCGGCGGTGGCGTTATGCCTTTCATTCAGGATTGGATTGCCCGTGCCACCGGCTATATGACCAGCTATTGGCTGGTAATTGCCATGCTGGCATTCATCCTCTACTACGCAATCGCCGGCTGCAAAAATGTGAATAAAGATATCCCTGTTGAATAATATCTTTCCACATACTAATAAAAAGAGCGCAACCATCAGGTTACGCTCTTTTTTTGAAATAATATACTTACTCGTTGAAAGAATTAATGTATGGCAGGTACAAAAAAAATGATTTCTAATGATTGTGTGCCTTATTATTTTGGTTGATTACCTTTTTGCCATCCTTTGGAACAACTTTTCAACTACCCGAAATACAATGTAATCTATTGTAAATCAGCATAAACTAAGGGGTAGTTCCGTAGATACTCCGCTCTATGTCCGTTCTAGAACGGATAAACGACGGAGCCACTCCCGAGTTACCCCTGAGTTACTATGGCATTTGCTGATTGAGGGAAATTGGTTGGAGGTTTTTGCTTGGGACTTAAATAGGAATTCTATGGGTGAGATAATAAGTGAATCTGCCCGGCCAGTTGAGAGGATCTTTCGTTCAGTCTAATGTGAGAGAGGTTTCTCCTTTTCATCCATCCAAATGAATCTTAATAAAACAATTGGATGGATGAAGGTGAAACCAAGGCCTCCTGATACTGAATTAAGAGGGTTGATTCGCAGGGGTGGTATATCTGATGAAGCCAAATATTATTTCCGCATTGAATTAATTCCGGCACAGATTATACTTATCTCGCGATAGGTTTATCCACCCATTCCATTTCGGGAGTAATGTCGATGACATTATCCTCAAGCAGCCGCAGATTGAATACCGTATCAAGCATAAATGTGTGTGTTCCATCCATGTGTTCACAATATACCCAAAGCTGACTGCATCCAGGGCGAGCCACTTCATCCAAACTTCCGTAAGCCATAATACGCTGGCCCTCAGCAGTCATAATAGTATCGAATTTGTGATGGCTACTACGCCATTTGCCATTGGCTCTACCTATCGAATCGCACTCATAAACTACCAGCGCTTCTGATTCCATTTCAGTGTTATCAAATCGGTAATTCACCTGATAGGTGGTTCTTTCATGCTTGCAACTTCCCAATGTCAACAAAGCTGCAATGGTCAAAAATAAACTAATTTTTCTCATTCTTTATTGGATTTATTTGAATTACATAGATAAACTAATTCACAGACTAATAACCTCAATCTATTTAACAATAATTTCATCGGTAAACATCCATGGATGTTGTCCTGTAGCACGATGCCATGATGGAATTGAATCCATTGGTATAGCCACCACTCTCACATATCGTGCTTTACGAGCAAACCGTTTTGTGGAGAATGTGCAAATCTGCGGCACTGCCAAAACCTCAGGATTGACGGGGCTGATGCTATCAATCAATTTCCAGTGTCGTCTATCATTTGAATAATAGTATTCAATCCTTTGAGGTAAGAAAATCCACGACAAAGGATAAAAGAAAAAATCAAGACTGATTTGTGATAGCGCATGTTTTTTCCCTAAATCTATCACAGCATCTATCGTATCCGGATTGAATCCAAGCCAACGATTTCGATAATCCAAACTACCACAGCGGCCATCTGTTAGTCCTTCTGCTCCTAGTGCATAGTAATGAGGCTGAGGATTTGACATCAGCGACACCTTGCACCCCCGAGCCAGATTGGGCCGAACAGATTTTGCAAGATAATTGTCTATATCGGATTGATATTGCGCCAGACTATAGCCCATTTCATGAAGAATGTTTATTCCCAATGTCATTCCATCATTCATAAATCGATTCGTCAATGAGGCAAAAGTACTATCCATCGGTAATATGCCGGCCATCATCAGTTCAATGCGAGCATAATCGAGCGAGAGTTCGAAGAAACGCAATCGGTGAAGCAAGAGTGTGTCATCTGGATCAATGAGGCTGCGCGCATCAGATATTTTGCGACTATAGATTTCCATCATTTGAGGCGTGAGGTATGTGTCGGACGCATCAATGGGATAGCCGTAAATATCCAATCGTTTGCCAGGATTCCCCAGCACTGAATTCGTCATATTTGCAATAACCGATATTACTTCTTCCGATGCTGGACCATAGTAATGGCTACAGAAGTCGTATATCAGAGAATCGGGATTGGCATCGGCGTTCCACATCAACTTTGCCAATAGGTACTGCCGCAATTCCATCCATGAGGTGACATTCTGTTTTCCAGAACCTTGTTCAAACATCCAACGGACACCATTATCGCGAAAAAACTGCAAATTGGGACCCAAGACATGCAAATTGGGGAAAGGATTCCAAAAGTTACGAAATTGCACTACGTAATCCCACATATAGATATTCGATGTTAGCGATGCCCAATCCTTCATATCCTTGGCAAAAGCCGAGTCTTCGACCAGAGATTTCTCTCTGCCGCATTCGATAGAACAGAACATGATATTCACATTGCTATCGGGCTTTTCCACATGTCCATCAACGGCTATAGGCGCTCGGCGGGTATACTGGTAGGCCAGTGTAGAGATTATCTTGTCGGGGAAACGACGAGCCACTTGGTTGATGAAATGAATAAGGGTGCCACTAGGTCCTCCATACAGCGAGTCGGCATGGCGGCATGCTGCACACTGGCAGCCATTGATATTGTCGTTATTGGAAACGGACCAAATCAGGTCTTCGGGATGGTGGGTCATACTGTCGGCCAAATTGGCACATAGCACTTCTAATACCTCAGGATTGCTCAAACACAACTGTCCATCTCGCACCCGGCGGCCATTAATCTCGGAAAACCATTCGGGATGATTATCGAAATACACATTGGCCGGGACAAGTTTCTGAAACGTATGTACAAACATATTATCACGCCACTGCAAATCAGAACGGAAATGGATTCCGTGCCAGTCGGCATACTCCTGACTATGATAGGGGGCGTAGTACCACATCTCTCGATGGGCAAAACTGGGATTGTTCACCTCATCAGCAATAGGCAATTGTTCAACCACACGAGGTTGGGGCTGGTAATCAATCCAGGTCATACGATATCCCATCAACTCCAGCAGATGCGCCGCACCATATTGCACCGACTTCCTTTTGTTTCCATATATAGCAGCCACACGGCCATTGCTCTTCAAACAGAAACCGTCGTCGCGCAATTCATTCAAACGATTAAGATGCTGCCTGGCATAATTGGTATTTCCCACAAAGAGCGAGATTGCCTGGGTGTCAATAACAGTAGGTTCGACACTAATGACTGATCCAAGTAAATGTTTCTGAAGCAGCTGTGCAGCCTTCTGTTCTTCATCCGTAGGGTTTTCGGGTAAAAAAAGGTGCACAGGGGCCTGAGCCAGACTGATATTGACAAACAATACAGCGAACAATAATATGAATATTCGTTTCATCGTATCAAGTGGGAAATGAAGACCCCTTTTCGGTATTGGCGAGAAGGGGTCTTCTATTGCAACTAGGCAAAGCCTAGCTTTGCTGGCGATAACTATTTTGCATCACGGCCGGCGCGAATAGCGGCGATATTGGTATTTACCACAGCCTCGCCTTTGCGACCGAAGATATTCTGGATAGCCTTTTCCAATTCCTCAAAAGCAATTTCAAGGTAAGGAGCAGCAGCGCCAAGAAGCACCATGTTGCCGCGAGCGTTCAGCTCTTTAGCAATCTGGTTAGCGTTGAAGCTGACGCATTTGGGAAGTTTTGCGAGCTCAGCGTTGACTTTCTCAATCTCAGGATAGTTCTTGATATTGATGAAGGGATCAGAATTGGTGATAACACAACCATCAGCAGCAAGGTAAGGCAGATAACGAAGGGCTTCCATAGGCTCGGAGCTGAGGATGATGTCGGCTTTGCCTTCGGGGATTACATCGGCAAAGATGGGCTCGCTGCTGATGCGGAGGTGTGAAAACACGCTACCACCGCGCTGAGACATACCGTGAATCTCGCTCTGTTTTACATTCATGCCCAGGTTAAGGGCTGCATCGCTGATGATTTTGGCTACGGAAACGATACCATCGCCACCTACGCCACAAAGTATGATGTCTTTCTTCATGATTTTAATGTTTATGTGATGGGTGAACTGTGATGAGTGATTGCGAACTGACAATATGATATGTCATATCACTTTTCACCCATCACTTATCACTTCAATTTATTTCTTCATTGCAATACGTTTCTTGTTCTCGACGATGCAAACGCGCTGGGGAATAATGACGCTGACGCCATTGTAGTTGATTTCCTCTTCGAGAATCTGCATGAACTCGTCGTGGTTCTTGGGCAGAGGAACGATGCTGCGGATATGCTCGGGCTCAACACCAAGGCCAATGCAGATGTTGCGAATCTTTTGGTTGGCGCTGGAGGGCTGACCACCGGTCATAGCGGTGATGTCGTTGTCAAGAATCATGATAACAACGTTAGCCTTCTCGTTAACGCAGTCGATAAGACCGGTCATGCCGCTGTGGCCGAAAGTACCATCGCCGATAACTGCCAATGCGGGGAAGATGCCCATTTCGCTAGCACCTTTAGCCATGGTGATAGAAGCACCCATGCAAACGGTGGTGTGGATACCGCCCATGTTGAATCCCAGGGTGTAACATCCGATATCACCGAAAACGCGTCCATTCTCATATTTCTTAAGCACATCGATAACGGCCTGATAGCTGTCGATATGGGGGCAGCCTTGGCACAATGCGGGAGGACGATTGGTAACCACCTCGGGAACTGCGGGACCATTGACAACTTCCATACCCAGAGCTTTGGCAACCTTTTCTGCGTTCATCTCGCCATCGCGACGGATGGTCTCATCCAAACGGCCATGTACGGGTTTGCCTTTAGCCAAAGCACCACGGAGATGTTCCTCTACGAAAGGCTGGCCATCTTCAAGCACGAGAAGTTCGTCGCACTCGTCATACAGTTTGCTCAGCATAGCAGTAGGCAGAGGATATTGGGTAATCTTTACTACAGGATAGGGGCACTTGCCGCCGGGGAAATTCTCGAGCAGGTAGTTGTAAGCGATACCAGTGGTAACGATACCACGGCTCTTATCGGTACCGGGAATATACTGGTTGAAACCGCTCTCCTCTGAGGATTTCACAAATGCAGGCTGCTTATCGATCAATTCGCGATAGAGGCGCTTTGCATTAGCAGGCAGCAACACATAACTTGCGGGATCGGTAGGATAGTTGATGGGGTTCTGCTCGCGAGCAGCACGACGTTCAACACCGGCACGGCTGTGGGCCAAACGGGTGGGGATACGCATCAGGATGGGGGTACCCATCTTTTCAGATAGATCGTAACCGAAGAACACCATATCATAAGCTTCCTGCTGGTTGCTGGGTTCAAGCATGGGAATCATAGCCCAATGGCCATAGTAGCGGCTGTCTTGCTCGTCCTGCGAAGAGAACATGCTGGGATCGTCAGCTACAACGATGATAACGCCCTTGGTGCCGATGATAGAGGCATTCATGAAGGGGTCGCCGCATACGTTCATACCCACGTGCTTCATGCAAGTCATAGCACGCTTGCCTGCATAAGCCACACCAATCGAAGCCTCGAGAGCGGTTTTCTCGTTGGCGCACCAGTTGGCACGGATGCCCTTCTGGGCAGCCTCTTTGGACTTGATAACATATTCGGTAATCTGGGTGGAGGGGGTGCCGGGATAGCTGTTGATGGCACTACCGCCTGCATCAATAAATGCTTGAGCGATTGCTTCGTCGCCCAGAAGAAGTAACTTCGACATAGTCAATATTTTTATATTTATATATTCTAATTTTAATTTTGCAAAGATACACTTTTTTTTGATATTATTCAAAAT
>JAGHRY010000282.1 GCA_018066145.1 Candidatus Colimorpha merdihippi
ATTTAGTAGTCTCAAAAAAAGACATTTTTTTTTACAATAACAACATAAATAACTAATTACGGGAATACTGACAACATGAAATACAATCGCATTCTTCTAAAACTAAGCGGCGAATCGCTTATGGGAAAACAAAGCTACGGCATTGCACCTGAAATGTTGGAGCAATATGCAACCGATATCAAGGCTGTAGTTGAAAAAGGCGTGCAAGTAGCCATCGTCATCGGCGGCGGTAACATTTTCCGCGGACTCAGCGGAGCTTCCAAAGGCATGGACCGTGTCCAGGGAGACTATATGGGCATGCTGGCCACCCTTATCAACAGCATGGCCTTACAAGCCGAGTTAGAGAAACAAGGCATGAAAACAGAGCTCCTCAGCGGCCTGGCCATCGAGCCCATTTGCAAAGAGATGTCGCGCCGTCGAGCTATCGAAGCCATGCAGAACGGGCGTGTTGTGGTTATTGGCGGCGGCTCCGGCAATCCCTTCTTCACCACCGACACCGCCTCCACCCTTCGTGCTGTTGAAATCCAGGCCGACGTTATTTTGAAAGGAACTCGAGTAGATGGCGTTTATACTGCCGACCCCGAGAAAGACCCCACTGCCAAAAAATTCACCACCCTTACTTTCCAAGAAGCTCTCGGAAAAAAACTAAAAATTATGGACCTCACGGCTTTTGCCCTTTGCGAGGAAAACAACTTGCCCATCTACGTCTTCGACATGAACCAACCCGGCAACCTGCTGAAGGTAGTCTCTGGCGACCCCATTGGCACCGAAGTGATTAAGGGATAATTATCTTTACTGAATAACTCTAAAATACAAATACCATGAACGAACTATCAAAAGCCTGCATCGACGAAGCAAAAAACAGCATGCAGTCAGCTATCAATTTCTTGAACAAGGAATTAGAAAAAATTCGCGCTGGCAAAGCCAATCCAGCTATGCTTGATGGCGTAAAAGTAGATTACTACGGTACCCCTACCGAGGTTAGCCAGGTTGCCAACGTCAACACTCCCGACCCTCGCAGCATCATAATCCAACCTTGGGAAAAAAGCATTATCGGGGCTATTAATAAAGCCATCCTTGATGCAAATTTGGGATTCACCCCTCGTCATGAAGGCGACATCCTTCGCATCACCATTCCTCCCCTGACCGAAGAGCGAAGAAAAGAACTGACCAAATCCGCAAAAAGCGAAGTCGAAAATAGCAAGGTAAACATCCGCAACGCTCGCCGCAACGTAATGGACAAAGTCAAGAAACTCAAAGACAAAGCCGTTCCCGAGGATGAAGTAAAGCAGGTAGAAAAAGAGATTCAAGACATTACCGATAAATTTGTTGCCGAGTGCGACAAAATCTTTGCTGCCAAAGAGAAAGAAATCATGACCGTTTAATGAATATTATTTCTTTCGATTCATTACCCTCAACAAATAAATACTGTGAACTCCTCGACCTGAACCGGTGCGAGGAGTTTACTGTTATTACTGCAAAGGCCCAAACTGCCGGCATCGGGCAGCGGGGAAATGTGTGGGAGTCTCATCCCAACGAAAACCTTACTTTCAGCCTCATTCTTAAACCCACCTTCCTTCCCATTTCCCACCAATTCCAACTCACAAAATCCATCTCAATAGGCATCGCCAACTGGTTGCGCTCGATAGTGCCGAATCAGTACAAAATCCACATCAAATGGCCCAACGACATATACGTCGACAATCGTAAGATCTGCGGCACCCTCATCAGCACGAAAGTCAATTCCAGCGGCATTTCTGCCGCTATTGCCGGAATAGGGCTGAACGTGAATCAAACCCACTTCTCCGATTGGATACCAAACCCGGTATCGCTTAAACAGTTAACCGACTCCACCTTCAATCTCGATATTGCACTTCGCGAATTAAACACCCACATTATCTCACAATATCAGCACCTCTTGGACGATATCCATACCCCCGACCAAGACTACCTCAACCAGCTGCTCAACCTTGGTGAACGCAAACAATACATCTTCCACAATCAGCCAATACATGCCACAATCCAAGATGTCAATCAATTCGGCCACCTGGTGCTCAAAACTGATGATGGCCAGCAAATCACCTGCCAGATGAAGGAAATACAATACGTTATCTAGCCTTTTTCTTGCTTGCCACCGACCTCAGCAAACTCCAAAACGGTTTCGGATCGTGCTTGTCGAAAATAAAAAGACAATCAGCCTTAAGCAAATCGCGAATCCATTGATACACCGTAATCTTACGACTATTTTTCAGATTCCGCAAGTCGGATATTTCAGTCATAAAATAGCACGGCAAATGCATTTGATTCATCTCGGGAATCACAATATTCGGCTCAATACAGCTTCTATACCACAAGAAAGGCAGGTTCAATCCGGCAGCTGTTGACACATAACAGGTTGCATCATTCCTGAAATTCACCTCAAGGAAATAATACTTTCCATCTCGAACAATATACTCCGCACTAAAAAGGCCCGTATACCCTGTTTCGCGCATCATCCTAACCAGGCGTTCTGCTTCTTCGCCCAAGTCCGATTTGTCCTTCAGCACGGCATACAGCGTACCGCCGCCCGACGAAGCCCTAATTTTCTCAACGTAGCCCGAAAGAACCACTTCGTGCGAGTGCTGCAGCACCACACCCAACACACACACCTCGCGCTCTTTCTTTATATATTGCTGCACGATATAATTGGCACAATGCTCCGGATTGCTTATCCACGCCTCCAGTTCTGCCCGGCTACGGCAGATTTTCATATCTGACTTTGAGCCCTCGGTGCTGGACAATGCTTTGGTTATGCACGGGAACTCTATCGCCTCGTTCATCTGCCTGTCCCTAACCACCCACGAGCCCGGAACCGTAATACCGCAGCGCTCCGCAAAAGACGTCATTTCAGCCTTATCCATCAATTGCCTAACCCTCCCCTTTTCTTCGCAAACCGGAAGGTGGAAATATGGCAGCAATCGGTCGCGGTTATCATCAATTGCCTCGGTAAATTCCTCGGCTGATGTCACCAGCACATTACGTCCATTGGGGTCGCAGTAATTCTCCATCACATATCGCAACGAATCGTCAATGTCCTTAAAACTCTTGCAACCCTGCACATACTTGCTTTTAGCCACAAAACACTCATCCCCTTCCGACACGATTACCAAATGAGGACGCACCCCCATCTGGCCAAAACTCCTCACCAAACCGAGCGTATTGTGGTGATTCGAACCCATGATAATTACCTCATTCATATTATTCTATTTATTATTACTCATCATATTCCTGCCACAACATCATATACCGGACACCCCAATGCATCCGACAATTGTGCGCACACTTCGGCCGAATTCAGCCGATATCCCTGCGGCGAAGTAGGATTCAAACACACCGCAATCAAATTACTCCTCTGCAGCACCCACAGCTTTCCGCCTCGCTTCAGATAATCGGCATATGCCTCAGGCGACACGAAGAATTTGGTAAAATCCTGCACAATCAGTTCAATATCGCCTATATTCGGCTGATTCGACAAATATTTGAACAACCTGTCGCTTACTGCCCCGGCAACGAATAATCGAGTCCCAAACCGAAACAAATCGTCGTCACCCCGGCCCAGCAAAAACACCGACCGGATACCCAGGTCGTGCACCTCCAAATCGCCATCAATGGCCCAAATACCCGAAGTAATATGGGCCAGCTTCTGCCGTACCGCAGCATCCACCTCGGGCAGATCAATCAGCCGGTACACAAAGCGGGTTTTCGAGATAAGCTGCTGCACATTGGGCGACACGGCGGCCCCTGTAGCCAAAATCATGGCCTCCGTTACGGTAGGCGAAGCCAAACTCAGCCTCGACAAAGCACCATCTACTATCGTCAGCTGCACACCCTGAGTGCGGAAATGATTGATTTGCTCTTTCAGCACCGACGTAGTGGCGGCACCGCTCAATAAAGCCTTCCCCGAACACAGCACCTCGGCCGTCACCAATTGGCCCAAAGAAGTGCGCCGCTCGTCAACAGAAAGAATCCTCGACACCAGCCGCCTTTGGTAATAGTGCTTTTGGGCAGTAATAAACTGCATCCCCTCATACAGAGTAATTTCGGGCTTAGCGGTAGCATAAACGGCGTCCACCTGCTCTCCATCCACTCCAATGGATGTTACCGCAGTAGTCACGTCCAAATCATGCAATCTATTCAAAAGATAGTTCAAACACACGGTTTTTCCGGTGTTCTTTTCGAGACCTACAATAGACAGACTCCGATAGTTGCGTATTTTTTCTATAAAAGGCATTTCGTTTGCAAAAACACAAAAAAATATTGTATATGCTAGTTGAGTGCGTTGATTTGATTATAAAAATCCTAAAAATGAAGTAATGCCTTTCGACAATTCAATTGCACTTACGAAATGATAATCAATCCATTGCAATGAATCATCGAAATCCATAACTTTTATGCAAAGATACAAAAGACCATCGAAATGGCAAAATTTATTTTGCCATCAGCCCCTCAGCCGCAATATATCCATATTCCGCAACCCGCGAAATCATCCTTAGCGCCCTACCCCATCCAAATCCAAAACCATTCTCCTCCCCGAAACACCCTTGAAGGTTCGCAGTAGCTCCGGGGTAGGTCCGAGGTAGCTCCGACTCGCAGTCGGACCTACCTCGGAGCTACCTCGGAGCTACTTCGGAGCTACAACGTAGCCACAGCGTCTCCTCAGGGTTTCATTTGCGATATTTTTGCCTCTTTTTTGCCTCCGAATACTCATATGCAGCGTGCTACGCGACGATGAAACCGGGTATACCTATCACGGCGCCAGTTACTTTCTCGGTGGACCTTGAATTCAAGTAACTATTGCAACAATAGCCGTAAAGAAGACAAAGGTGAATTGTGATATAATAATTTGATTTTCAGAATGGAAATACAGATTATTCGGGCATTTGACATTTTGTTGGGAGAAAAAAAATTAACAAAATAATTCATTCAATACACAGTATATGGA
>JAGHRY010000246.1 GCA_018066145.1 Candidatus Colimorpha merdihippi
ATTCTGGGTTATTGTAGAAAATCTATTTGTTAAAAAATTTTCCTTATTATTTTCAAATTGCAAAGATACGATTTTTTTTTAAATTATGATTTTTTTTGTAGTAGCTATTTGTTATCAATTTAGAACGCTATCTTTTGGGGAAGGTATTCGGAAAGTGATAGATGAAGAATAGGTTGAGATATGATTTGGCTTAGATTGATGAGTTCCTTTTACATTGAGAACAAGTAGTGAAGCAGGTTGCTCGACTGGTGAATAAAAAAGGCTATTTGGTCGATGGTCGACCAATAGCCTTTTCTTGCTGTTGTTATAGTATATTGTTTATCTTCTTACGGGCAGGCCTACGGGGTGGGCGAGGAGTGCTTTGCCGTTTTTAAGATTGAGGATTTTGGCCAAGTCGTCGCGGTTGATACCGCCGCAGGCTACAGTAGCCAAGTGTGCGGATGCGCAGAAAAGGTAGATGTTCTGGCTTACATAGCCAGCATCAACGGCAGCATAAAAGTCGCGGTCGGCAGTCTCTTTGAATTTTGCCATGCGGTCGTAGTTGGCCACAATTACTACCGAAACGGGGGCTACAGCAAAATGTTTCTGAGCGCTGATAAGAGCGCGATGGTCGCCTTCTACTACAGGGCGAAGCATCTGTTTTAGTGCGTCGTACAGATAGATGCCTTGGTTGGTGAAAAGGTAGATGTCGAATTCCTGTACGTTTACGGCCGAGGGAGCCACGCGTTTTTGCTCGTCGTAGCGATTGAAGCCGTAGGCGCTCCAAAGCAGGCTGGAGATGATTTCCATGGGCAGTTCTTCGTCCATGATGTCACGGATGGTTTGGCGGGCGCGCAATGCTTCAATCAGCGGCACATCCATGCCTACATGAGCCGGAGGCAGAATGATATCTTGCAAGTTGATGACAGGCATGGCATTGGCGTTTTTGCCATCAACGCCTACATTGGGCTTGTTGGGCTTGTTGGTGGTTTTCTTTTGAGCCTGGACGCCGCTTGCGAGCAGTACCATGGCGAACATTACAAAGAGTAATTTTTTCATGATGGTAAAATTTGTTTGTTTTTGAGGATTATTTCAAGGTTGGGTTAATCGCAGTTTTGTTGATTTTCTCCAAAGCGAGTTTTTTTGTGATGCGGACGGTTGCGCCATCTTTATATGTAGGCAGGTCGAACATTAGGTCGTTCATGATGCTTTCCATGATGGAACGCAGTCCGCGGGCGCCAAGTTTGTATTCTACAGCGGTATCCACAATGATATCAAGCGCCTCGCGCTCGAAGGTGAGCTTTACTCCATCCATCTTAAACAGTGCTTGGTACTGTTTGGTAAGGGCATTCTTGGGCTCGGTGAGAATCATGCGGAGGGCATTGCGGTCCAAGGGATTGAGGTGGGTTAGCAGGGGAAAGCGGCCCACCAGCTCGGGGATAAGGCCGAACCGCTTGAGGTCCATGGGAAGTACATATCGCAGCATGTTGTGGCTGTCGATTTCTTCGCGCACGCGGGTACCATTGTATCCTATAACGTTGGATTTGAGACGGGAGGCGATGGAGCGTTCGATGCCGTCGAAGGCACCTCCGGCGATAAACAGGATGTTGCGGGTGTTGACCTGAATCATCTGCTGATCGGGGTGTTTGCGTCCGCCTTGGGGAGGTACGTTCACCACAGCTCCTTCGAGCAGCTTGAGCAGGGCCTGCTGCACACCTTCGCCAGATACATCGCGCGTGATGGACGGATTGTCTGATTTGCGGGCAATTTTGTCGATTTCGTCGATAAATACAATGCCGCGTTCGGCGGCAGCCACATCGTATTTGGCAGATTGCAGGAGGCGAACGAGCACATTCTCAACATCTTCGCCCACATAGCCGGCCTCGGTGAGGGTGGTGGCATCGGCAATGCAGAATGGCACGTCGAGCATCCGGGCAATGGTACGTGCCATGAGGGTTTTTCCGGTGCCAGTTTCGCCCACGATGATGATGTTGGATTTATCGATTTCCACATCGTTGGAGTCGGTGTGGTTCTCGAAGTAGTGGAGGCGTTTGTAGTGGTTGTATACAGCTACTGCAAGGATGCGCTTGGCTTCGTCTTGGCCGATGACATACTGGTCCAGATGGTCTTTGATTTCCTGCGGGGTGGGGATGGCTTTGCCCTTGGGGGTGTTGCGGTGGCGAGGTTTTGACTCGCCGAGGTTTACTTGAACCAGCTGGTGGCCATATTCGACGCATTCGTTGCAGATGAAGCAGCTGAGGCCGGTAAGCATGAGGGCTACTTGCGAATCGGGTTTTCCGCAGAATGAGCAGCGCATTTCGTTGTCGTTTGATTTTTTTGCCATTTTCGAAAAAGGTTAATGGGGTAAGTTAGAAAAGTGAGTTGCGGTCGGCATCCTGGCGTATGAAAACGAATAGGAGCATGGTGAATGCGATAAGCGAGGAGCCGC
Organism: Candidatus Colimorpha merdihippi; assembly: GCA_018066145.1. GTDB lineage: Bacteria > Bacteroidota > Bacteroidia > Bacteroidales > P3 > Colimorpha > Colimorpha merdihippi. The sequence goes on from JAGHRY010000246.1 coordinate 2,429, forward strand.
CATAGCTGAAGAATGGCAGCGGGATGCCGATAACGGGCACGAGTCCGAGGACCATGCCGATGTTGATGAAGAAGTGGAAGAATAGGATGCCGGCTACCGAGTAGCCGTAGAAGCGGGCGAAGTTGGATCGTTGCCGCTCGGCCAGCACAATGAGCCTTACGAGCAGCCCCACGTAGGCGGCAATGAGCAGCAGGCTGCCGAGGAAACCCCACTCTTCGCCTACGGTGCAGAAGATAAAGTCGGTTTCCTGTTCCGGAACAAAGTCGGCCTTGGTGATGGTTCCATTCAGAAACCCCTTGCCTGTAAGGCCGCCGGAGCCGATGGCTATCTTGGCTTGGTTGACATTGTAGCCAACCCCTTTGGGGTCCTCAATCTTGCCCAAGAGTACGTATATGCGGTCGCGTTGGTGACTCTCAAGCACATGCTCGAAGGTGAAGTCGACCGATAGGGTGAACAGGCAGCAGGCAGCAAAAAAGATGGCGGTATGCCAATAGTTTTTCGATGTGCGTTTGGAGAGCCATACAAAAAGATATCCCAGGCATAGAACTGCCAGTATGCCCATCAGCAGGTATTTGTTGATCAGCAGGGCGGCAACAAACAGCGCCACGGCCAACACGCCTATGATAAGGATGTAGGCCGAGAGCCCTTCGCGGAAGAATGCCAGCAGGAAGGAGGAGAAAACCAGCGCAGAACCCGTATCGTGCTGCAGCAGAATCAGCAAGGCGGGAATCAGCACGATAAAGGATAGTATGCCTTGGGTTTGGCGCACTTTGAGGTCGGTATTGATGTCGCCAACATATTTTGATAGCGCCAGGGCTGTAGCAAATTTGGCAAATTCGGATGGCTGCAGCTTGAAGGCGCCGAAATCAATCCACGACTGTCCGCCGTTGGTCACCGAGCCTATAAACAGGGTGAGCACCAGCAGCACCAGCACCAGTCCATAGATGATGTATGCCGTATTGGAGAATACGCGGGGCCTGATGAGCAGGATGGCCACAGCTAAAAGGAAGGATATGCCCATCCATATCAGCTGCTTGCCATGCTGTCGCGAGAAGTCGAGAACGGCAGAGTGCATGTCGTCGAAACAGGCGGCATAGATGTTGATCCAACCAAAGAGAACAATGATCAGATAGAGCGATATGGTAATCCAGTCGAAACGAGTAGTGGTGTCGTTCTGCATGGCGGGTTATCTTTTCTTGGGTTTTTTGATGCGGCGGGTCAGCGGCAGTTTCTGGCAGGGGTTGATTTCCATATAGTAGTGTTCGAAATCTTTGCGCTCGACTTCGCCTTTGAGGTATTTTTCGATAATGAGGCTGGCAATAGGGGCTGCCCAGGTGCCGCCGCCGCCTTGTGCATTCTCAACATACACGGCCACGGCTATCTTGGGATTTTCCATTGGGGCAAAAGCGATAAACACCGAGTGGTCGTTGCCGTAGTTCTCGGCGGTGCCGGTCTTGCCGCACACGGCGATGCCGGGCACGTCGGCCTTATGGGCGGTGCCGCCTGCGCCGTGCACCACATCATACATGCCGCGCTGGGCAATTTCGAAATACTCCTTCTCGATGCCGGTTTCATGCCGCTCGTAGAATTCGGGATTGCGTATCGAGTCGGGGCCGTAGTAGCGCACCAGGTGGGGGGTGTAGAAAAAGCCCTTGTTGGCCACGATGGCGGCCAGGTTGGCCATCTGGATAGGCACCACCTCCACCTCGCCTTGTCCGATGCTGTTGGAGTAAATGGTGGTAAAAGCCCACCGCTCTTTGCCATACCATTTGTTGTAGAAAGCGGTATCGGGAATGTTGCCCCGCTTGACGTTAGGCAGGTCCAGCCCCAGGCGGGTGCCGAAGCCGAAGCGGTTCATGTAGTCGTGCCAAACGGTGAGGCCGTACTGGCTGTCTTTGTATATGTTCTTGTATCGGCCCTGCTGGATAACGCGGCGGTAGGTGTAGTAGAAATAGGGGTTGCAGGACATCTTGATGGCTTCCTGCACGCTGTGGGCGCTGGGGTGGTTGTGGCAGCCGAGCACCTTGTCGCAAACAAATCCGGTGCTGGGGGTAATCACGCCCAGGTGGAGCGCAATCATGGCCTGCGCCACCTTGAAGATGGATCCCGGAGGATATTGTGCCTGCAGGGCGCGGTTGAACAGCGGTTTGGAAATATCTTCGTTGAGCTTGACGAAATTCTCGCCGCGGATGCGGCCCACCAGCAGGTTTGGGTCGTAGCAGGGGGCCGAAAGGAGGGTGAGCACCTCGCCGGTGGCGGGCTCTATGGCCACGATGCAGCCGCGCTTGTTGGCCATCACCTTTTCGGCATACTCTTGCAGGTCGGCATCGATGGTGGTATATAGGTTCATGCCTTCGAGGGGCATGGTGTCGAGCTGGCCGTGCATATAGGAGCCAATCTCGCGGTTGTGAACGTCCACCTGCATGATTTTCTTTCCTTTAACGCCGCGCAGCTGTTCCTCGTACGAGGCTTCCAGGCCGCTTTTGCCGATATAGTCGCCCCGCTTGTAATAGGGGTTTTCCTCCAGGTCGTGTTCGTTCACCTCGCCCACATAGCCCAGCACATGCGCCGCAATAGGACGCTCGTACAGGCGCAGGGTGCGTTTGGAAATATAGAAACCCTTGAATTTGTATAGCAGGTTTTCCCAGCGGCCAAACTCCTCTTTCGAGATTTGTTTCATGAATATGGAGGCCGAGTAGGGCGAGTAAGAGTAGGCCTTCTCCATGCGGGCAAGAAAATCTTCGCGCGAAATGCCCAAGGCGTTGCAAAAATAGTTGGTGTCGAGGTCTTTGACCATGCGGGGGATAACCATCAGGTCGTAAACGGCCTCGTTGTAAACGAGCAGTCCGCCATTGCGGTCATACATCAGTCCGCGGGCAGGATATTGGGTGATATTGCGGAGCGATTGGTTCTTTGCTTTTTCTTTGTATTCTTTGTCGAATAGCTGCAAAGTAGCAAGCCGGGCGATGAAAATCACGCCGACAACAAGGAAGATAATCTTCACAGTACCACTACGATTGCTATACTTATCAGCCATTTTTAAGTGCAAAAATTAAACATGCAAAGTTACGAAAAAAAATCCATATATATAAAAATATTATTATGGCCGTTTCCATTGCCGTGCCACCCGTGGAGCGAAGGTGTAGCCGGCTTCGAGTCCGTATGGCTCCCTTCGCTCAAGTCGAAAACATCCTCTATCTCAAATCGAACTCATCCTTGTTTGCTCGTTCAAATCCAATTCTCCCCGCATATTTGCATTTTCCTCCGATGCCTCAAAATAACGCCTGCGGCTGGCAATACCATACCCGAAACTCCCTTGTTGGTTCGTTGTAGCTCCGAAGTAGCTCCGAGGTAGGTACCCGGGAGCGACCCCCCCCACGCGGGGGCAACAAGGGCCGAACCCCGCCCGAACACCAAAACA
>JAGHRY010000108.1 GCA_018066145.1 Candidatus Colimorpha merdihippi
ATATATTATATTGCAAAGATACGAATAAAAAACCATATTTCGCAGAATAGACAATAATTATTTGACAATGTCGTTATTTTAAATTAGTTTTGGGCGAAATACTAATTCGCCCAAACAATAATGTACCACTTGTAAATAATGCCTGGGATGGAACATAATTCATCAAACGCTATGAAGAGAATAATATTTGTTGCACTGATGCTGGTGCTGATGGTAGGATGCAAACCCGAAACCATTGAAATCGAGCGTCCCCTTTATCCTACCGAAGGAGCCATCAATGCCAGGTTTTCTGTTAGTGATAGCATTACCGTGGTTTTTTCCATGGGCAATTTGCAGTATCAGGCATCATCAAAAACCTTTCGGTTTGCCAACAACCAGTATGATGTAGTGGGCGTTGATAATCGAAATATCGATACCATGTATACCGGATGGATAGACCTTTTTGGATGGGCCACATCTGGTTACAATGGAAATGAACCTTATAGCACCAATGATACCAACGAGTATTATGGCCCCTATGGTGTAGACATCTGCCGTACTCAATATGATTGGGGCGAGCATAATCCCATTATGAATGCTGGCAATCAGGCGGGCCAATGGCGAGTGCTGGAAAGTCGCGAATGGAATTATTTGATTTACTTGCGCGAAGGAGCATCGCTTCGGCGTGGACTGGCCACGATTGAAAACGTAGGGCCGCAAGGTTCGAGCGTATGTGGCTTTGTGTTGCTGCCCGATAAATGGGAGCTGCCGGCCGGCTTGGAATTCCATGTAGGAAGCAAGAACGGTTTTGCCACCAACCTTTTTTCTGCTGGCGATTGGAATCAGATGCAGGCCGCGGGAGCCGTTTTCCTTCCTGCCGCAGGGTATCGGGATAAGCGCCAGGTATCCTTGATTAATGAATATGGATGCTATTGGACCTCAACCTACTATACCGATGCTACTGCCGAAGAACTGTATTTCCTTCCCAGCGGTTTCTCCATGTCCACAGCCGCCCGCGCCAATGGACATTCGGTTCGTTTAGTTCAAAATAAATAACCCATTATATGCTGAAATCATTATTACATCTATTGGTTGCAGGCATCCTCTTGGTTGCATCAGGAATGCCTGCTTGTTCTAAGGCACAGAATATTTCGCAGCACGAAGCCCGCCAAATTGGTGCCTATTACCTTACCGTTGCCACCCAGGCCAAAGCGCCCATCGACCCCGAGAAGCTTGTTTTGGCCCAGCAAATTGACAATCCTTCGCTTGCCATACCGGCATTATATGTCTTCAATGCCTCGAATGGATTTGTTGTTGTGTCGGGTTCGGAATGTGTCGACCCGGTGTTAGCTTACAGCGATTGCGGTTTTATTGATACCGTTGAGAATCCCGCCTGCCAAGCTATCCTGGATGGCTATGCCCTCCATGTCATGAAACATCAAGACAGCCAAGCCACACCCTCGGCCTCTGTTATGAAGCAGTGGCAGCAGGTAAGATCACATACCCTGGCCTTCGACCATTCCAAGGCTGGCAGTCTTCTTAAATCCACTTGGGGACAAGGGAATAAGTCCAATCCCACCTACAACATCATGTGCCCTCAAAAAGATGGTTATTACTGCATTTCAGGATGTGTGGCAACGGCTATGTCGGCCTTGATACATTATTGGAAGTATCCTGTGGTTGGCGGTACCGAAGGCAATACTACCGCTTCTACTCGCTGGAACAATGAAATGATTAAGTACAAGTTTCGTGTCGACAGCAATCGCTTCAACTACGATAGCATGCCCAATTCTTTGAAGGCCAATAGCTCTTATGAAGCCAAGCGTGCCATCGGCAAACTGATGTTTGCTTGTGGCGTTACGGTAGAGATGAATTGGGGCCCTACGGCCAGCAGCGCTGTTACTTCTAAATGTGTCGATGCGTTGTGGCGCTATTTCGGCTATAGCCAGGAGGCTACTTATCAAACCCGTACCGGGATTGATTCTGCTTCGTGGAATGCTTTGCTGCAGAGCGAGATAAAAGACAATGGGCGTCCGGTTCTGTATCGTGCTTCATCGCCCCGAAGCAACGATCGCGATGCCAACCATTGTTTTGTCGTTTGCGGCGTATCGGCAGCCAACGAGAGTCGTTATTACATCAATTGGGGATGGAACGGCAGTTCTAACGGTTTCTTCACCCTTACCCCTGAATCATCTATGGAGAGTGCTGGCGGATATGATTTCATCGAAGGCCATGCCATGATTCACCATATCTATCCCGACACCGCTTCCGATGTGTCTATTATGGATAATACCCAATTTGCTGGTCCTGTGGCTTATCCCAATCCCGCCACGGATTATCTGATTGTTCCTGCAAATCTTACCTACAACGCCATCCTTACTGTTTTCACAGCAACGGGAGCTGTGGTTGAAAGCATGGTGGTTCCGGCCGGAACAGCCAACTATCGTATTGACCTGAATCAGTATCCTGCAGGCAGCTATATCTACCGCCTGGACGGCAAAGCATATAAGTTTGTGGTAGCAAAATAATTAATCATCAATTATATAATGAACGTTATGAAACAATTATTAATCTTTTCTATTTTGGCTTTCATGGGACTTTGTGCTATGGCACAGGAGCCCGCTATCAGCGGACAAACAAAAGTAACCTACACCACTATCAGCAGCCCCACCAAACCCGAGATGGATCCCCGCATCCATGTCACCCCCGATTCATTAAAGATCGTCGCTGGTGTTGAAAACAAAATCCAGTTTACCGTTGATGGCGTTGAATCCAAGCAATTGATTGTTAAAGTGGTTACTGAAGACTTGTGCCAAATGCGTAAAGGCGAAGAGTTTGGTCAGTATTATTTTACTCCCAAAGCAAAAGAGGGCACCATCATCATCCGCGTAGGCGCAATGGACTTCATGGGTGCCTATATGCGCATAGGCGATGTTCAGTTCGCCATTACGGAATAGAAATAAAATACATTGGTACGATTATGATATGCCCTCGCAAATTGTGAGGGCGTATTTTTTTTCTATGCTTACTGCGGTATCAAGCCGAATGGTATCGGGCATGTTTGCTAGTATATCTTTGATGCTGTGATTGATTCCGGTACCGTAGTATTTAAACAGGGCTTCTTTGCGAGTCCACAGTTCGGTGAATCGCTGTTCGGGATTCAGGCTGTTGATTACTTCGTCAGCCTCATGGTCGTTCATGGTGTATTTGAGCAATTGTACAGTAGGGTTGCGAAAACTCTCCACATCTATGCCCACCGGATCTCGGCCAGCAGCTACGGCTATAGCCGATTTGCAATGGCTGATGTTGAAATGGATATCGGAATGGCTGGATAATGCCGGCTTGCCATGTTCGCTGTATTCAAAGGTCAGTTGCTCGTCTGGTAGAATCCATTCTTTCTCTGCCAACAGCTGGTGAAGCAGCTCATACGACTTCAGGCAGGCATACTGGCCAGCCAGGTGTTTGTATTTCAAGGCGTCGGCCTTGCGTTGGGGTGAAACAAAATAAAGCAGGCGATCCACCTCTTCGGGTGTCGCCTGCTCCATATTGTCAAATATTAGAAAATGGTACCCCATGGGTTACCAGTTTTTGATAGCTGCGCGGAAAGTGGCAATAATGCTCTGCGAAGAGAAAGTGGCGCCGCTAACGCAATCCACATTTGCCTTTTTGGCACGTTTCACTTTCATTCCGTCCCAAGCTTTCAGCAGTCCGGCGCTTACCACTTTCTGCAGATAGCCTGGGGTCTCGTTATTGTCGAGCATTGTTACCGACAACACTTTATCCTTAGGACTGATGGCTACCATCAGAGGGGTTTCGCCCGCAAAACCCTGAATGCCATTGCTGGCGGGTTTTGAATAAACGGCGTAGCCCAAAAGGTTTTTGCTGGCATCGTATACTGCGGTTCCTTTCTCGGCTTTCTTGACGCTCTTGGCTGTAGGGAAAGCCTTAACGATTTCGGCCGGAAGACCATTGATGGTCTTTTTTGCCTGCTGCGAACAGCAGGATTTGCCCGATGTTTGCTGGCCTTTATGCTGCTGGTGGTGAGGACAATTGCCGCAATTGTGCTCCTGTGCCATTGCAGGAACAAGGAATAAGCTCAATATAGCAATAACCAAATACTTTTTCATGATAGGTAGCATTTTTTTATTCGGCAAAATACTCATAGAAATAGGGGATGGTTTCGATGCCTTTGAAGAACTGTTCCAAAGGATAGTTCTCATTGGGGGCATGGATATCATCGCTGCCCAAACCGAATCCCATCAGGATGCTCTTAACGCCGAGAATGTTCTCGAAACCAGCCACAATGGGGATGCTTCCGCCGCTGCGGGTAGGAATGGGCCGTTTGCCGTAAGTGGCTTCCATGGCTTTTTCGGCAGCCTTGTAGGCTTTCATCTCCAGCGGGCTAACGTAGGCAGCACCGCCATGGCAGGGGGTAACCTTCACCTTTACGCAATCGGGAGCGATGCTCTCGAAATACTGCTGAAACAGGTCGCTGATTTTGTGGAAGTCTTGGTTGGCAACCAGACGGGTGCTGATTTTGGCATAAGCCTTGCTGGGCAATACCGTCTTGGAGCCTTCGCCGGTGTGGCCGCCCCAGATACCGCAAACATCCAGGCAAGGACGAATGCCGGTGCGTTCTTTGGTAGTATATCCTTTTTCGCCGTGAACGGTCTTGATGTCCAGCTCTTTCTTGTAGGCCTCTTCATCAAAGGGAGCCTGAGCCATAAGGGCACGTTCTTCATCGCTGATAACCAGCACATCGTCGTAAAAACCAGGAATGGTGATGTGGTTATCCTCGTCATGCAATCCGGCAATCATCTTGCAAAGGATGTTGATGGGGTTGGCCACAGCGCCGCCATAGATACCGCTGTGCAGATCGTGATTGGCACCGGTCACTTCCACCTCCCAGTAGCACAAACCGCGCAAACCGCTGGTGATGCTGGGCACATCGGGAGCAATCATGCTGGTGTCGCAAACAAGAATCACATCTGATTTCAGCAATTCCTTGTGTTCTTCGCAGAAACCATAGAGGCTGCCGCTACCGATTTCTTCTTCGCCTTCAAGCATAAATTTCACATTGCAAGGCAGCTGACCGGTTTTTACCATAAACTCGAATGCTTTTGCCTGCATAAAGCTCTGGCCTTTATCGTCGTCGGCGCCGCGGGCCCAAATTTTGCCATCTTTGATTACAGGTTCAAAAGGTTCGGTGCGCCACAGCTCAAGAGGAGCAACGGGCATAACGTCGTAGTGGCCGTAAACCAATACGGTGGGTTTGGCAGGATCGATAATCTTTTGGCCATATACAACGGGATTGCCAGCGCTGGGCATTACTTCAGCCTTGTCGCAGCCGGCACTCAGCAAGTATTCTTTCCATTTTTCGGCACAACGCACCATATCGGGTTTGTGTTCGCTCTCAGCGCTGATGGAAGGGATGCGAATCAGTTCGAAAAGTTCATTCAGGAAGCGGTCTTTATTCGCTTCGATATAAGCTTTTACATCTTTCATAATACATAGAATTTTGAAT
>JAGHRY010000176.1 GCA_018066145.1 Candidatus Colimorpha merdihippi
GTAACATCGTCTGCCATATTCTGAAGTGCATCCAAAATCTTGTGCCTCCAAAGGAAAGCAGTGTTTCGGTGAATACCACAAGCAACAGCGGTCTTACGAATGGATAAGCCATTCATCATACAATCAATGTACTGCTCCCACACGGACAAGTCTTTTCTTGTACCAGACACAATGGAGTTCGTAGCAATCACGAAGGACTTGCCACAATCTTTACATACATATCGCTGTGTACCATCTTTACGATGACCATTGCGAACTACATGGATACAACCGCAAAGAGGGCATACACGACCATTTGCAAAGCGTTCCTTTGCTACAAAATCTTCAATATTCAAAGACTTTACAAAAGCAGGGCTTAAAAGCATTGTTTTAAGGCTTTCCTGCTCTGCAACAGTCAATTTACCGATAATGTCTAATGCGTCTTTGATAGTAGGCATATCCAATTACCTCCTTCGGTGGTACTATTTCCTATTATTATACGCTATTTCTCGTTAAAAATCAACCATTTGTTGTGACATAGCCTTATTTTTTTTTCTTCCCGAATTTTGAAAAGTCCGAAAGAAGTTGTATTTTTGCATTTCTTCACCTGGTGTGACTTTAGTACCAATTCAATTGAATATTAGTTGTATGAATTATTCCTCCATCATCGCCCAACAGCTCAATTTGGGTGCCCGTCAAGTCGAAAAGACCATCGAACTGCTCGAACAGGGGGCTACAGTCCCCTTTATTGCACGCTACCGCAAAGAGGCTACCGGAAGCCTCAACGAGGTGCAGATTACCGCTATCCGCGATATGCTTATTCGTTTGAAGGAGTTGGACAAGCGCCGCGAAGCCATTTTGGCCTCTATCAGCGAGCAGGGCAAGCTTACACCCGAATTGGAAAAACAGATTATGGCAGCAGCCACTATGACGGAGCTGGAGGATTTGTATCTGCCCTATAAGCCCAAGCGTCGCACCCGTGCCACGATGGCAGTGGAACGCGGCTTGGAGCCTCTGGCCAACGAAATCCAGAAACAGTACAGCTGCAATCTGGAGCAGATGGCCGAACGCTACATCAACGAGCAGAAGGGAGTGAACAGCGTGGAGGAGGCTTTGGCCGGAGCCCGCGATATTATTGCCGAGCGGGTGAGCGAAAATGCCCAAGCCCGCACCAAGGTGCGCAATATTTTCCGCCGCACGGCCATGCTCAGCTCCCGCGTGGTGAAGAATAAAGAAGAGGAGGGCGGCAAGTTCGAGTCGTGGTTCGACTGGTCGGAAAATGCCATGAAAGCCCCGTCGCACCGCATTCTGGCCATGTTCCGCGGTGAAGAGGAAGGGGTGCTGCGTGTGCATGTGCAGCCCGATGACGACGATCCCGCATACGAGAGCTTGGAACGCCAGTTTGTAAGCGGCCGCTACGATTCCTCAGAGCAGGTGCGTTTGGCTGTGCGCGACGGCTACAAACGATTGCTGGCTCCTTCGATCGAAACCGAATTTGTAAACCTTCTCAAGGAGAAAGCCGACAAGGAGGCTATACGTGTTTTTGCCGAAAACCTGCGCCAGCTGCTGCTGGCATCGCCCCTAGGACAAAAACGCATCCTTGCCATCGACCCGGGTTTCCGCACTGGGTGCAAAACCGTTTGCCTGGATGCCCAGGGGCAGCTGCTGCACAACGAAACCATCTATCCTTTCACCTCGGTACGTGAGGAACGGGCGGCAATAGCCAAACTGGAAGCGCTGGTGGAGGCTTTCCATATCGAGGCCATCGCCATCGGCAATGGTACTGCCGGCCGCGAGACCGAAGAGGTGGTGAAACGCTGCCATTTCAAAAACAAGCTTATTGCCGTTATGGTTAGCGAGAATGGCGCTTCGGTGTATAGCGCATCGGAGGTGGCGCGTCGCGAATTTCCCGATTATGATGTTACCGTGCGCGGTGCCGTCAGCATCGGCCGCCGTTTGATGGACCCCCTCTCCGAACTGGTGAAAATCGACCCCAAGAGCATCGGCGTGGGCCAGTATCAGCACGATGTCAACCAGTCGCTCTTGCAGGAAAGCCTTGAGGATGTGGTGGTCAGCTGCGTGAATAGCGTGGGTGTGGAACTGAATACTGCCAGCCGCGAGCTGCTGAGCTATGTGAGCGGCATTGGTCCGGCATTGGCCGACAATATTGTGGCTTACCGCAATAGCGAAGGACCCTTTACTTGCCGCAAGGAGTTGAAAAAAGTAACCCGCCTGGGCGACAAGGCTTTCGAGCAATGCGCCGGATTCCTGCGGGTGCGCGAAAGTGCCAATCCGCTGGATAGGAGTGCTGTCCATCCCGAACGGTATGCCTTGGTGGAACAGATGGCTGCCGATGCCGGCACTACGGTCGAGCAGCTGATGGCCAGCAAGGAGCTGCGCTCGAAAATCGATATTCAAAAATATGTTTCGGCCGATTGCGGTTTGCCCACTTTGCAGGATATCATGAAGGAACTCGACAAGCCCGGCCTGGATCCCCGTGCCAAGTTCGAGGTGTTTGAATTCGACAAGAATGTTACCCGTATCGAGGACCTTCAGGAGGGCATGGTGCTCCCGGGCATTGTTACCAATATCACAGCCTTCGGGGCATTTGTGGATGTAGGAGTCCATCAGGACGGCCTGGTGCATGTGAGCCAAATGGCCAACCGCCGCGTCAACGACCCCAACGAAGTGGTTCATCTCCACCAGCATGTGCAGGTGAAAGTGCTGGAAGTGGATTTGCGCCGCCATCGCATCTCACTCACAATGAAAGGCCTATAGGCAACATCAAAAAAATCAACGTCTTGAATGAAGTGGATTTTTTACTTGTTGGAAGAATTAATGTATGGTGTTTGCCATTAATTGTTTTCTAATGATTTTGTGCTTTGGTTTTTGGTTGATTTCCTTATTGCCATCATTTGGAATAATCATTCAAATATTGGAAGTTTATAATAATTCGTTGTAAATCAGCACTAAATCGGGAGTGAGTCCGTAGATAGTCCGTCGATTATCCGTTCCAGAACGGATAATCGACGGAGCCACTCCTGAGTTACCCCTGAGTTACTATGATTTGGCATCTTGATCAAAAGAAGCCTCATAATCATTGAAAGTCAATTTTTAGATGTTGCCAATAAATAATAAGGGCGTAAGTGGTAAAACTTACGCCCTCGTTTTATGCTTATGCCTATCGAACCACGATGCGTTGGAGTGTGATTGCTTGGCCGTGGCGCATCAAAGCCACGGTGTATAGTCCGGCAGGAAGGCTTTGTAGGTTGATGTTGCAAGTGGAAGATTCAAGTGCTTTGCGCCCTTGGATGTCGTAGATGCATATTTGGTCGAAATCTATCTCAGTATCAATGTTCAGTACATCATGTGCCGGGTTGGGGTAGATTCGCAGCTGTTGTTGTTCGGCGGTGTTGATGTCGCAGTATTCGGTGGTGAAGGTGGTGGCCACCCAGGGACCTACGTTATCGGTGTCGCAGATTGGGCGTACCTTGGCAATGTAGGTGTGGTCATAAAAGAGGCTGCCTACCTCGTAGTTGTTCGTTGAGGTGGTGTCGGTGAAGATGGTGTCGGAATTGTCCAGAATCAATATCTGATGCACCACTTCGGCATTGGGCGTCCAGCTCAGGTACACTTGACCAAGGCTGGGTGTGGCAATGAGCGAGTCGGGTGCGAGGCAGTCGACTACTAGGGGTTCATCGGTGGTGAAGCTGATGGCTTCGCTCCATTCGGTATAAAGGCTGTCGGAACATACGGCGCGCAGATATGCTTCGTAGGTTTGATCGTAGTCAAGGGCATTGAGTGCCAAGGCAGAAGAATTGGTGGTCAGCATCATGCCGGTGCCCAGTTCGAAACTGGCGTGGCCGTACTCTACTTCCCAGGCAAGGTTGCCTTCGCCGGGGGTCCAGGTTAGGATGGCGGTGTTTAGTTCTACAGTAGCAGCTATATCGGTAACGGGGTTGCAGACTGGTTCGGGCGCGGTGAGGGTTACGGTGTAGGTGCGGGTGGTGATGGTGTCTTCGGCTGTTACATGCAGGGTGTATCGCATCTCGTAGTCGTTAACCCACAGTGTGTCGATAGCCACGGTGGCATCAGCAGCCTGGGTGGCAAAGGTGAGTGCGGATTGATGCAAGTCGTTGGCAGTAGCCATGGTGAGAGCGTAGTCGAAGTTGTCGCGTTGAAAATTGGAGATGGGGGTGCCGTTGATGGCAATAGTATCCAGCCAAGCACTGTAGATGAATTCGATGTCGTCGACCGACAGAGAATCGTTGGTATGGCCTGAACCCTGGATGGCATTGGTAGTCATCGACATGAGGATGTAGTTGACCGTGGAAGTGCCATCGTAGAGGAAAGGCACGCGGAACTGAATCCAGTTGGGGGTGCTGTTGGAACTGGTAGTGCGGCCGAATCGCGCTACGGCATAACCCTTGTAGAGGTTGTCGGTAGAGCAGTCGTTGGGGTCTTTGAAGTCGTTGTCGCCGTGGAGGACGGCGCGGATGGATGCTTCAGCCACGGTGTCGGCAGCATAGAATGAAGCCCAAACATACATCGAGTCGGGGGTGCCGCTAAAGGGGTGGGCATATTGGCCGCGGTGGGTGTAGTTGTAATTCTGTGGCGAAGCCGCGGTGGTGCTGCCGGCATGCACCTGGCCGGTGGTCATGTTGCCGTTGGCCACCACGCCCAACACCGAGCGGGAATAGATGGTGAGGTATGATGAACCGCCAGTGCCGGGACGGCCGCCATTGCGGTGATAATGCTGGGCAGTGCGTGCTGCCCATGCCAAGGTGCCGTCGGACTGGGGGAAGGAACTCCAATGTGAGGGCTTGGCCGTGGTGCTGGAGCCCTCCCAGCTCTCGAAGCCGGGATTCAATAATTGGTATTGGGCAGCGGCTGTGAATGCGAAAATTGAAAATGCGATTAATAAAAGGTTTTTTTTCATTAGTTGTTATTTATTCTGTAAGGTGATAAAGGGAATGAGCACTTCTTCCATCGAAATTCCTCCGTGCTGGAAGGTGTTCATATAGTATTGTACATACTGGTTGTAATTGTTGGGATAGGCAAAGAAATCGTTCTGGTGGCAGAAGATGTAGGGCGAGGTGACGTGGCGGCGGGGGAGGAATACCTTGGTGGGATCCTTCACCTCGAAAACGTCTTTGGGATTGTAGTCGAGCAGGCGGCCTTGCTTGTATCGCAGGTTGACGCTTACGCTGGCATCGCCTTTCACCTTCACGGGACGGTCGATGCGTACGGAGCCGTGGTCGGTGGTGATGATAACGTTCACCTCTTTGGTGCTGAGGTATTTCATGGCCTCAACCAATGGGGAATGCTCAAACCAGCTGCGGGTGACGGAGCGGTAGGCCTTCTCGTCCACGGCTAGCTCGCGCACGATGTTGGAGTCGGTGCGGGCGTGGGAAAGCATGTCGACAAAGTTGTATACAATCACATTCAGCTTGTTCTGCATCAGGTTGGGCATGTTTTCTACCAGCTTATGGCCGTATTGGGCGTTGAGCACCTTGTTGTAGGAATGCTTGATGTTGAATCCGTTGCGGCGGAGGTTCTCGTCCAGGAGCTCGTTTTCGTACTGGTTTTTGTAGCCCTCTTCGTCCTCGTTGACCCAGTATTGTGGATATTTGCGCTCGATTTCGCTGGGCATCAATCCGCCGAACATGGAGTTGCGGGCAAACTGGGTGGTGGTGGGGAGGATGGAATAATACAGACTGTCGTCGACCGTTTTGAGATACTGCTCGATGGCGGGCTGGAGGAATTTCCACTGGTCGTAGCGGAAATTGTCAATCACGATTAAAAAAGTAGGCTTGTCTTCGCGGAGCAGGGGGAACATTTTCTCGCGCAGCACCATGGGCGAAAGCAGGGGCTTGTCGGCTTGTGGACTGTTGAGCCAGTCGACATAGTTCTGCTCGTAGAATTTGCAGAACAGCTGGTTGGCTTCGGCTTTCTGGGAGGAGAAAATCTCGTGAATGTTCTCGTCGTCGGTGTTGGAGAGCTCGAGGTCCCAGTAGACCAGTTTGCGATATATCTGAATCCAGTCCTCGTGGTCCATGCGGCCGCTGAGTTCCAAACCTATCTGGCGGAACTGCTGCTGGTAGTTCATGGTCGACCGCTCGCTTTGCAGCCGGCGGGCCTCGGTGTGTTTTTTGATGGCCAACAGAATCTGGTTGGGGTTGACGGGCTTGATGAGGTAGTCGCTAATCTTGCCGCCGATGGCCTCGTCCATGATGTGCTCTTCTTCGCTTTTGGTAATCATGATGATGGGCACCTGGGGATAGGAGGCTTTCATGCGAGCCAGGGTATCGAGGCCGGTAAGGCCGGGCATGTTTTCGTCGAGGAAAACGATGTCGATATGGTTGGCGCTGTCTTCCATCTCGTCGAGTGCTTCGGTGCCGCTCAAAACGGGTATTACCTGATAGCCTTTCTCTTCAAGAAACAGGATGTGGGGTTTGAGGAGTTCTATTTCGTCGTCGGCCCAGAGTATTGTGATTGTGTCCATGTAGAGTGAAGTTTGTCGTTATACATCGTGTAATGAGGGTGTGCATTCCTCGTTAGGCATCGGCGCCATTTCTGGCTGGTTTTCGATGCTTTTGGTTTAGGATAACGCAGTGGTGCGAAAAATATTGTGTTTGCCTATCGGGTATATGGGGCAGCAATCGTACTTTGCGGGTGTTCGGCTGGGTGGCGGTTCGCCGGCAGGCTGTTAGGCGAGGTCGCGCAGGCAGCTGGGCAATTTGCCGAGTTGGCGGTGGTGGGCAACGCATGCACAGCATTTGCCGTGGCGGGGGCACTCTTTGGGGCACGGGCACTCGATTTTGGGGCTATGCACGCATACGGGTTTGGGATTCGTGGGTTCGTTCATGGTGTTTGTGGTTGTGTGATTGTTTGTATTTGTTGCTGTTTCTCGCTAGAGGAATTTTATCATGTCCTCTCGACGGGGTTTGGCTTCGGGCGATTCGTTGGGGTAGCCCAGGGCTATGCAGTATAGCAGTTCGTAGTTTTTGCAGAAATCGAGCTTTTCGATAAATGGGGCGCAGGAAGGGCTCTCCTTCATCAGCCGCACGGGATGCGCCAGGCAGCAGGAACCGATGCCTTTGTCCCATGCCGAAAGTATGATGTTTTCGCCCAGCAGTCCGCAGTCGACTTGCGACATGTCGTAGCCTCGGTCGCAGGCGAGAAAAACCACTGTTTTGGCGCCAAAGAAAATGTTGTCGGCACCGGGCTTCAGCTGCATCTCGGGGGTGTCGTTCAATACGGCTTTGGTAATGTCCTTGAGCAACTCGGGGTTGTTCACCACGCGAATCTCGTAGGCTTGGAGCGCCCTGCCGTTGGGGGCGTTGATGCCGCATTTGAGAATTTGGGTGAGGGTGGCGGAGTCGATCTGCTGCGAGGTGTACTGGCGGATGCTGCGGCGGGCCATAATCACCTGGTCGACAGATGCTGTTTCACCGCCTTGCTGCGGGTTTTCCTGGGGGGTCGGCTGGCAGCCTGCCAGGGCTAGAAGCCCAAAAAATGCGAAAAATATTTTCTTCATGTTGTCGGATTTTATAATAATTCAAGTGTTGTGCCGTTGCAAAAAGCTGAAATAGAGGTTGTTTTGGGTTGCTGTGAAGCGGGTGCAATCGTCATGTTTGCAAGGGTTTATCAGCTGTGTTCGACATTGCATAGCCGGGCGCAAAGATACGACATTTTTTCCAGAGTGGCAGTTTTTTGCTGCAAATTGTTTTCCTCGTGTCGGGCGCGCTCTTCCTTCGCAAAACCCGATGCAAAAGTACGAACATTTCTTGACTGATTATTTCAGCGATTTAGAAAATGAAAAAAATGTTCCTTT
This sequence comes from Candidatus Colimorpha merdihippi, assembly GCA_018066145.1. Taxonomy (GTDB): domain Bacteria; phylum Bacteroidota; class Bacteroidia; order Bacteroidales; family P3; genus Colimorpha; species Colimorpha merdihippi. The sequence goes on from JAGHRY010000176.1 coordinate 7,817, forward strand.
TTTTGTTTTTGATGCTCAAAACCGACCTTTTTTTGCCTTACAAAGCCCTTCAGAATCCAAAATTCATTTCCTAATGAAGGCGGTCAATTGGTTGCCAAAATCGGCAGATTCATGAGCCAGAAACCCTTGGTTTAGGGTGGCAGATTGAAGTTCTCCATGAGCCAATATTAGTTGTGTTTTTGCATCAGAATCTGATAGTTCATCTCCACAATGCATGCCGAGAATATTTTGTGCTTGCTTCTTTTGTGTTTCCAATAATGATATCACTTTTTCCTGCTATCTACCATGGTATCAGTGCTTGTTGAACTATCCAAGGACAAAGGTACAATCATCAGCTGTGTTTATTACTTAGGGGACTAAAACATGTGGTAAGGTTACAATATAGAATGGTTTTTTATTTGATATGAGTAATTTGTAATATATTGTATATTAGTAAGATATGGTAATTGTTTAATGATGACGAAAAAAATATGTGCAGATTAAGAAAAAAAGTGTAATTTTGCAAACTAAAAAGGTTAGGCAGCTAGGTAAAGTGTAGAAGTTCTTCTTGCCCAAGCTGGCAGGAATGAAATAATAGGATTCCTCTTTAATCATTGAGGTAATAGGCCAACATAACAGAGTGAACAATCTGAAAGAAGTATTATGCTACATTTCGCTATCGAAAATACAAACAAGTTTATTGCTTCGGTTCCAAAATCGAAGCGTAAGCAATATGGGCAATTCTTTACGTCAAAAGCTACTGCAAAGTTCATGGCAGAATTGTTTGACGTGGATTTGACTTTGCCTGAGATTACACTTCTTGATGCAGGTTGCGGAACAGGTGTCTTAACAGCAGCATGGATAGATATGGTGTATTCGCGAGGTTACAAAGGTAACATTAAGGTGACATGTTATGAGACTGACCCGAAGGTTGTGCCTGTGCTGATTGAGAACTTAGAATACATTAAAGAATATCGCCATATTGAATACGAGGTCAAGGTTGAGAATTATATTACCACTCAGCAATTTGAACAAAACATGTTGTTTGGTGAGGAACCTAATCGATATGACTATATTATTGGGAATCCGCCTTATAAGAAAATTTCTAAGGACTCTCCAGAGGCAAAGTCTATGTCGTCGGTTTGCTATGGCGCCCCTAACTTGTATTCGTTATTTTGTTGCATGGGGATCCGTAATTTAAAAGAGGGGAAGGAAATGGTATACATTATACCGCGGTCATGGACTTCTGGTGCTTATTTTGAATATTTTCGTCGTTATGTGTTTTCAAATTGCATTCTTTCCAACATTCATTTGTTTGAGAGTCGTGATAAGGTGTTTGAAGGTGAATCGGTTCTACAAGAAACAATCATTATCAAACTGAAGAAACAGAGTCAGAAACCAACAACGATTCGAATGACGACATCGTCAACGTCAGAGTTTTCTGATGTAGAAGCTTTTGATGCACCTTACGATTCCGTTGTTGGCCGAAATCGTTATGTGTTTCTTGTGACAAACAAAGAACAGTCGGATGTGCTAGATAAGGTGAACAAAATGCCTGCAACACTTCCTTCCCTCAATATGCCGATGAAGACTGGGCTTATTGTTGATTTTCGAACTCGTGATGTTTTGCGGGATGAAATGGAAGAAGGGTGCTACCCATTACTTTATTCACAACATATAAAAGAAGGTCGTGTCGTTTGGCCGCAAGGAAAGGTAGGCGAATGTATTTTGACAAACAGAAAGGCTTATCTTCAAAAGAATGATAACTATCTGATAGTAAAGCGTTTTACGGCAAAAGAAGAAAAACGTCGTTTGCAATGTGGAATTTATCTGAAACAGCGCTACCCGCAATTTGAATACATAAGTACACAAAACAAAGTGAATTTTATCCAATGTGATTCTCCTTGTATAACTTATGGATTATACGTTATATTGAATTCTTCTCTGTATGATGCATACTACAGAATTTTAAACGGATCTACGCAAGTCAATTCCACAGAGATAAACTCTATGCCAATACCTGAACGTAGCGTTATCGAAGAGATGGGACGCGCACTAATGCATAAAGAACTTTCCGAAACAAATTGTAATCAAATTTTAGAACAATGGATAAGGTAACCAAAGCAAAACAAATTCTCAAAGCAGTTGGATTGCCCAATCGGCAGCAATCCGACCTTTGTGCACTTACTCTTCTTGCTCTTGCAAACATCAGAAAGTCTTCGGCATGGTGTGCAGCAACGAATGAATGGTTAAGGATTCACGATATCATTGCTTTCGTCAACAAAAACTACGGAACAAGGTATGCCGAGAATTCACGAGAAACATTCCGTAAGCAAGCTCTTCATCATTTCCGTACGGCCGCCATTGTAGAAGATAATGGATTGGCAACCAATAGTCCTAACTTTTGTTGGCGATTGACAACTGAATTTTTAGCAGTTTTACAAGCAAACACCACAATTGCAGATTTTATTAGCAACCACGGACGCTTGATTGACGTTTACGCATCAAAAAGGTTCATGAAAATGATGCCAGTCAAAATCAATGGTCTCGATTTTACTTTTAGCATAGGCAAACATAATGAATTACAGAAGGCTATCATCGAGCAGTTCGCCCCTCGATTTGCTCCAAATTGCGAATGTTTATATGTTGGAGATACCATAAAGAAAGACTTAGTGAAAAACGTTAATCGATTGTCTGAACTAGGGTTTGATATCACTCTTCACGATAAAATGCCTGATGTTGTCCTTTATTGCGAAGACAAAAATTGGATCTTTTTTGTAGAGTCAGTTACAACTGTAGGCCCTATGGATCCGAAACGTATTTTGGAAATAAAGTCAATGACTGAGAATGTTGTTGCTGGAATGATTTTCGTAACAGCATTTATTGACTTCAAAACATATAAGAAGTTTTCTGAGCAACTCGCATGGGAAACAGAAGTTTGGATAGCTGAAATGCCTGACCATATGATTCATTTGAATGGTGACATGTTCTTAGGACCTAGATGATTATGTAAGAAATAGTCCGTCAAGTGATGAATGCAGATGATACTGATTAGGAAACGATATTGGCTCTTTCATCCTCCCTATTCTGACTTGGACGTCATGGTGCTATGAGTATAGGTATGATTCAGTATGTACGCTCGAAATTCATAAGAGGCTATAACTGCCAGCGGCCTTTTTGTGGTTTGCACATGCGCTTGGCTGCAATGAAATATGATTATGCTGCAAGTGAAATATTGCAGAATACAAAATTATCCGTATCTTTGCACCGAAAATGGGTGTCCTCTGAGTATGGATGGTAGCAAATTAACTTATTGAGTAACTTGTAAAAAATTGGAGAAACGGTAATCTGCCATTATTTTAGAATTGGTGTAGTAGGTGGATAATCATTTGGCAATACTATTGACGACACGCGAAGAAGCGATAACAGAAGCTATGAATCGTGGCTACAATATCATTCTGCCAAGGGAAAATGAATTTCCTGAGCTTTACATGCCCGCAGGAGAGGCCTTTGATGCTTGTGCAGCCGGACTCCAGATAAAGATAAGCCCTAGGATGTATCACATGCAAAAGAAGGCGATAACGAAGGCGTAATGACTTCGCCTAAATGCAATGGCAGAAAAGATTGTACTATGAAAGTAATCGTTTGAAAAACAATATGTAGATGAATAGATAATTGATGCAATATGGACAGGTTTAGTATCGTTATTGAACGTCAGGAACAGCTGGAGAGGCTGATACAGGAGTGGGGTTTTCTTCCTTTCTTCAAGAATGGCATTCGGGGCTTTTCGATTGAAGAGCTTACGCCGCCGGAGTTGCTGTTTGGCGATGAGGTGGAGAAGGGGCCCTGGCAATGGAAAGGACCTATTATCGGTAATTGGGAGTCGGCTTACGGTAAGTTTTTCCAGAAGAAGGCCGGATATGTGAGTTTGGAATGGCTGCCGGATTTTATGAACTGGAGACGTTCGCAATATCCGCTGGGCAAGGAGGCGGCGGACTCACGCCGAATACATGAGGTGCTGGTGGTTAACGAGTCGATGCTGTCGAAACAGCTGAAGGTGGCTAGTGGGTTTACACTGAGCCGTAAGAGGGTTGCTGTCAACCCCGATAATCCTTCCGCACCGATTGAAAATAAGCGCAATGGCATGGCTTTCGATGCCTTGATTGCCCAACTGCAGATGGGCACGCACGTGTGTATAGCCGACTTTGAATACCTCGTTTCGAAGAAAGGGGAACCCTATGGCTGGGGTGTTGCCCGATACTGCACCCCCAAAGCTATGTATCCGGAACTTTTCCCGCTAAAGGAAAGTGTAGAGGGGCGCACCCCCATGCAGTCGCGCAAGCGTATCGTCAGCCATTTGCAAACCCTCCTCCCCGATGTGGATAAAAAGCTGATTGAGAAGCTGATTTAAGGATGGGGCTGGGAAGAAAGAGGACTCGTTTTTTGAAGAAAACAATTGGCTTGGCTAGTTTATAGGCAGCCGATATTTATTGTATTTTTCTACAATCGGTTTCAGATTTTCAGCATCGTGTTGGCCTAGGAAGAAACTCATGTCGGGCTCTTTCTTAAAGGGGGTCCAGTTGCCACAGATGATGCCGTCATGGGCGATGATGGGCTGAAAAATGCCAGAGTTGTTGTGTGCGTGATGTTTATATTCGGGATTCAGCACTATATCGCGACTCTTATAGCCGATGAGGTATTCGTCGTAAGGGGCCATCAGCAGATATTCGCCTTTGCGGAATCCGCGGGTGCGACAGTTGTCCAAAAGGTAGAATTCCCTGCCCTGATAATGTTCGGAATGGATGCTGTTGCCGAGAAGTTCAATGCCTTTCTTGCAATCGTTGATGCCTAATCCCGACCACCAAACGAAATCTTCCAGTGTGGCGGGCTGGTGGCTTTGGAAGTATTTGTGAGTGAGAAGCATTAGCGATTCGTCGCGCGATTTTGGCTCCTGCGTAGCAATCTTTTTGCTGGAGAGTGCGTAGGTGGCTTTCATCGGAAGCAGGCTGCCGCTGCAGAGAATGCCTTCGAGTTCGGCAAAGCGAATGTGGTACGAGAGTCGGTGGCTATCCATGGCGATGCCCTTGCTGGCCAAAGCCTCTTCAAAGTCCTCCTTGGTAACGCTATCTTTTTTGCCGGCAGCCTCTACCAGTATCTCTCGAATCGAGTATAGTTCAGTGTCGGGAATGGTAATCTTGTTGGCGCTCATCCACCCGCTGATGACCTTTCGGGCTTTCGAAGCGCACAGGTCGAGCATCCACCAATAATCCTGGGCACTTACCAGCTGCCATGTGCCGCGCAGCAGATGAAGTCGCACAATCTTCCCCTGGTTGAATGCTTGTACAAATGCTTTTTCGGAAGGTTTTGCTGTACGCATGGCCACCGCCCAGCGCATCAAACGATACTCCTGGGCTTGCATGGCGCCGAAATGGGCCACCACCTCCTCGGGCTTTGAATATCGTGGAGCAACGAGCTGCTGGTTCAACAGGCGGATGGATATCGGGTTCATTCGTTGCCTACTACACTTTTTTGATAAACTTTGCGGGCACACCGCCCACTATAGTTCTGGGTGCAACATCCTTTGTAACAACAGCTCCGGCGGCCACGATGGCGCCTTCGCCTATGGTTACCCCTTGCAGGATGGTTACATTGGCGCCGAGCCATACCTTATCTTTGATGTAAATGGGCTTGAAAGTCATGTCGCCGCGATGGTCGGGGTCGGGATTGTGGTTGATGGTGCAGAGGGTGGCATTATGGCCTATGAGGCAGTCGTTGTCAATAAAGATGCCTCCTTGATCCTGGAACTTGCATCCCATGTTGATGAAAGTTCGTTCGCCTACCCAGGTGTTTTTGCCGCAATCGGTGCCGAAGGGAGGAAACATGCCTATGCTTTCGGGTACATCGTGCCCCCAAAGCTCAGCCAAAAGCTTGCGCAATTGGGCAGGCTCGTGATACTGACTGTTTATCTCGGCTGTAATACGAATGGCCTCTTGCGCCATTTGGTGCATCAGCAGATGCGCCTCCGACCCGTTCTCGACAGGAAGGCCCTCGGCCATGTGTTGACGGAATTGCTCTATTGTCATAATTGGTTTGTTTTCCAAACGACAGGGATATGAATTGTAAATATTATTGTAAGCGCATTTTCTCACCCTTCATTGCCTCGTGAGCCATTGCGTGGGTTTGTGGCAGCGGAGGATACTTGTGGAAAGGAACAAGCTTTACTGAGGCTGAGAGGTGTTTTGCTTTCAAGGCAATACATCGATTGATTAAATCGGCATTGGCGCTTTTGGGGGTTGGCTCCTTGTCGAAGTTCTGCTGGATGTATGAAACATTGGTTAGGAATACGATGTCTGAGCTTTCGGGAATAACCTCCATGGCATGAATCATTACCGAAAGAATCATGCGGAACTCGGTGGTATGATTGTCGGTGATGACATATTGCTCAATTACTTCGCCATCCTTCTGCATGATGTAGGCACCGCCGCTGTATCGCTCGTCGTGGCCATAGTCGCATGAACCACCGCACCAGACATAGTAGGTGCTTGGCAACATGTGGAGTTTTTGTTCGTGAGTTTGTTTCATGCTTCGTTATAGATGGCTACCTTTATCACGCCATCTTCCTTATTCTCAAAGATGCGGTATGCCTCCTCAATCTGGCTCAATGGGAAACGATGGGTGATGAGCGGGGTAGTGTCAATCTTGCCTTGCTCAATGAGTTTGAGCACCTCCTCGCAGTCGCAGCCATCAACTCCTCCAGTCTTGAAAGTGAGGTTCTTTCCATACATTTGAGGAAGTGGCAGCATTTGGGTTTCGTCATATAGTGCTACAATGGTAACGATGGCATTGGGGCGGGCACATTGCCAAGCAAGTTGGAAGGTGTCGGCACCTCCAGCCACTTCAAGAACTCTGTCGGCACCGCCATGATCGCTATGCTGGACAACAAACTCTTGGCATTCGTCTGGAGTGGTAAGGATCACTGAGGGGTAGTGGCGCTTGACAAATTCGCGTCTCTCCTCTGATTTTTCGCACACAATGATACGTTTCGGGTTCTTTAGCATGCAACATAGCAGGGTGCAGATGCCAGTGGGGCCGGCTCCGATGATGAGAATGGTATGGTCCTCAGTAATGTTCGAAATACGTGCTGCCCAGAAACCCGTAGCCAGCACGTCGCCGACAAATAAAGCTTGTTCGTCGGTAACGCTATCGGGTATGCGGTTCAATCCTTGATTTGCCAAAGGCACACGTACATATTCAGTCTGCCCTCCATCGATGCGGCACCCCAAAGCCCACCCGCCATGGGGGGATGTGCAGTTGTTGACAAAGCCGTTCTTGCAGTAGAAACACTCGCCGCAGAAAGTCTCTACGTTGACAGTTACCCTATCGCCAACCTTGACAGTTGTAACCTCATTTCCCACTTCCTCAACAACGCCCACCATCTCGTGGCCAACGGTTATTCCTGGTATGGCGCGAGGCACGCTACCGTGCTTGATGTGGAGGTCGCTCGTGCAGATGCTTCCAATCGTCACACGGACGATGGCATCGGTAGGGTCAATGAGGCCAGGCCTTGGCTTTTCGACCAAGGCAAACTTGCCTTTCTCTATGTAGGTATATGATAGCATTATTCGTTAGTGTTCGCTAATTTGATGATGTTCATTAGAAATATTGAAGTTCACTCAGAGTTGGTATGGGAATGCTTGATGTTTATGCGTTGGGTTGCATTCTCTACGTGCGGAAAGGTCTCAGAAGAGCTTCTTTGACACCCTCGATACTATCGAGGAAACGAATGCCGTGATGCTCGATGAGCGAGCAGTCCATGGTTAGGTTTCTATCTTGTTGGCAGTATCGCTCTTCGTCAGGGAGAATCCATTTTTTCGGTTCTCGGAGAGACATCAGGGCAGCTATCTGCAAGTGGAGCTGGTAGCTGTTTAAGGTGTTTCTGCTACCGAAATTATAGATGCCTCCGGGCAGCGATATGGCTTTTTCGATATTTCTAACTACATCCCATACGTATGTAACCCCTCGATATTCGTGGACGGCTGCTTTTATGTTTTTTCTTTCGTTGAATGCATTCTGCAGGTTTGCCATGATGTTGGCGTTCTGCCTCAGGTTGCTTTCGGGCAAATCGTACATCCATGAGAGTCGAAGACCTACTGATTCGGGCAGATTCCATTGGGTACGCTGTTCGGCTTCTAGCTTATGCAGACCATAGATGTTTACAGGCTGCAGCACATCTTCCTCTTTCATAGGTCCGGGCAATGGAGTGCCATTATACACTTGGTCGCTGGACATAAATATGAGTTTGGCGCCCACAATTTTGCATGCTTTGGCTATCCTAACCGAGCCTTGCACATTGACCCTGTGCGATTCGTTGGGATGTTGTTCGCAGTGCCAAGTATTGCTGAGGGCGGCACAATGGAGCACCACGTCGGGACGATGCTCCTCTAGGTAGGCTCTCACCGCATCTTCGCGGCTGACATTCAGCTCGGCATGGGATGGAAGCAAGAGTTGATGCTTGTTCTTCAAGTAGTATGCTAGCCTGCTGCCTAAGAATCCGCTGCTGCCTGTAATGAGTATTGTTGCCATAATTGGTTGCTTTTCTCTGCTTGTAGAGAGTCTTCCTAGCGCATTGGGTCAACAGCCGAATTAATCTTCGGCTCTTCGGTTAAACTTGATAGGGGTGCCTTTCTCGAATGTTTTGAACATTTCGGTAAGTTCGGCGTCCTCGCCTTCGGCATAATGGTCCAGCACCAATTCGGGCATTTCGCCTTGGATGCTGTAGACATTCACAAATTGGTGGCCGGCCACCATCAGTTTGCCATCCAGCAGCGAAACAGGATAGAGCGTACCCTGTGAACGAATTGACCCCAAGGCTACAATCTTGCCATCCTCGTCAAGGGCAAAGATGCTGGCTTCAATAGCTTCCAAGTTGGTGTTTTCGTCCTGGCCGAAAGTTTCTTGCGATACAAGAAGGACCGTGCGACCGCTCATCTTGGTATATGCAAAGGCGGCAGATTTGCTAAAATGTTCGCAAAACGATTCGAAAGCATTTTGGCTTTCGGCTGTGACATTGATGTCCTGCTGACAATTATTGCAGGAGGTCATAAACAGAAATGCCAGCAATAATTGGATTATCATTATATTCTTCATGGGTGGGTGTTTTGATTTGTAAATGATATGTTACCTTAAATTATTTGCCGATGCAGAACCGATGGAAGATGTTGCCGAGGACCTCGTTGGAGGTGACTTCGCCGGTGATGGTGCCTAGGTGATAGAGGGCTTCGCGAAGGTCGATGACCACCAGGTCGGCAGGAATGCTGTCGGCTAGCCCTTGACGCACGAGGGAGAGGGAGGCAATTACCTTTTCGAGCGCTTCGAAATGGCGGAGGTTGGTGATGATGGGGTCCTGGGTGCTGTTGACGTCGTAGTGGACAGCGAGTTTCTGATGAAGCTGGTTGATTCCCTGACCTGTAAGGGCCGAGATGCGGAGCATTCCCTCGGGCGTTGATGCAGTGCTGCTATTGCTTTCGCCCTCGGGCTGAATCTGGTCGCATTTGGTGAGTATGGGGATGAGCAGCTTGCCCTCCAATGAGATATGGCTGGAAAGTTCGTTGATTTCGTGGGACAGGGTATCGGGATTTTCGGAGAGGTAAAGCACCACTTGTGCCTTTTCGATGGTTTGGTAGCTGCGCTGGATGCCGAGCGATTCGATTTGATCGTCGCTATTCCGGATGCCGGCAGTATCGATAAACCGATAGGTGATGCCGTGGATGTTCAGCGTGTCTTCAATGGTGTCGCGGGTGGTGCCGGGAATGTCGCTTACAATGGCGCGTTCTTCGCCCAACAAGGCGTTGAGCATTGTGGATTTGCCTGCATTAGGTAGGCCTACAATGGCTACGGGGATACCATTTTTGATGGCATTGCCCAAATGGAAACTCTTGCATAGCCGTTGGCATTCGGTATCGATGGTGTCGACGATGGAGAGCAGCTGCTTGCGGTCGGCAAATTCGACATCTTCTTCGCTGAAATCCAGCTCCAGTTCCAATAGTGCCGTAAGTTCTACAAACTGCTGCCTCAATTGCTGCAGGCGGTGGGAGTAGCCTCCTCGCATTTGGCTGAGGGCGAGTTGGTGTGTGGCGGCATTGGTGCTGTCGATAAGGTCGGCTACGGCTTCGGCTTGGGAAAGGTCGATGCGGCCGTTGAGAAAAGCCCTTTGGGTGAATTCGCCAGGGGCAGCCATGATGGCTCCGCTTTTGATGAGGGCCTGAAGAATGGCTTGTTGCACGTAGGACGAACCGTGGCAGGCTATTTCGATGGTATCTTCGCCAGTGTAGGAGTGGGGGGCATTGTAGCGGGTAACCATCACCTCGTCGACAACATGCCCCTCGTGGCGGAAGAGGGAATAGCCTACGGCTTGGTGCTGAGGACCGCAAGAGGGAAGCGATACGTGCTTGGCGGCGATGGCATGTGCTTCGGGACCGGAGATGCGGACGACGGCAATGCCTCCTTTGCCCGGAGGGGTAGAAATGGCAGCGATAGTACTCATTGGAATGGAATTATCAATAGCGGCTATTCTTTGTGCGTATCTTCAATTTCAGGTTCAGAATCGTTGGCGTCAGCGGGTTCGGCCTCGACAGGGTCGGCAATATACTGATCGCCGAAGAGGGAGGTCATCTGCTCGTTGGAGAGGCCCAAGTCGTTCTTCATCTTATACATATTGGGGTAGGCAAGGAAGAGCATGAGCACCAGCAGGATGGTGACCATGAGAAGGGCGGTGTCGGACATGAGCACCATCAGCACGCATTCGATAATGACGATTGACAGCACGCTGGGGTAAAGGTTGGCAATATAGCTTCGGTACCCTTGGAGTTGGGCATCGAAATCGTCGAGCTGACGAAGCCTGGGTGCCGTGCGGCGAATCATCATCAGTTCCATGGCCACGGCCAGTACTGCCAGGATGGAGCCGGAAATGAGCATCCAGCGGGCCACTTCGGGCGACTGGTAGCTGACATGGAATGGCGAAAAATAGAAAATGATGGCAACAAGTACTACTGCTATGGAGCCATAAAGGCCGATATTGGCGTTGCGCCGGATACTTTTGATAATGTCGTTGTGGTTCATTGTTATTTGTTGGAAAGTTTGTCTTTAAGAAATTTTGCGGTATAGGATTGGGGGCATTTGACCAATTGCTCGGGGGTGCCGGCAAATACGAGCTTGCCACCATCGCGACCGCCCTCGGGACCCATGTCGATAACCCAGTCGGCCACCTTGATAATATCGTGGTGGTGCTCGATGACGATGATGCTGTGGCCGCGTTCGATAAGGCTGTTGAAAGCGGTAATGAGTTTTTGGATATCGTGGAAATGAAGGCCGGTGGAAGGCTCGTCGAAAATGAACAGCTTGTTGCGGTTGGTGTCGCCTTTGACCAAATAGGAAGCCAGCTTCACGCGCTGGGCCTCGCCGCCGCTCAGAGAGGATGACGACTGACCGAGTTTGAGATACCCCAGACCTACATCCTGCAGAGGCTGGAGGCGCTCGAGAATGCTTTTCTGCCCTTCGAAAAAGTCGATGGCTTGGTCGATGGTCATATCCAACACTTCGGAGATATTCTTATCGAGATATTTCACCTCGAGGGTTTCTTCTTTGAATCGGGTGCCGTGGCACTCTTCGCATACCAGATGCACGTCGGCCATAAACTGCATGCCTACGGTAACATAGCCTTCGCCTTCGCACATATCGCAACGTCCGCCCTCGGTATTGAAAGAGAAGAATCCGGGTTTGTAGCCCCGGCTTTTGGCGAGGGGTTGCGAAGCGTAGAGCTGCCGGATTTCGTCGTAAGCTTTCATATATGTGGCGGGATTGCTGCGGGTGGAACGGCCAATAGGATTTTGGTCGACGAGCTCGATAGAGGCAATACGTGCTAGGTCGCCCGATACGCCGGCGCATTTGCCAACGTAGTCGGTGGAGCCGTCGAAACGTTTTTGAAGCACATCGTATAGCACCTGCTTGACCAAAGAGGTTTTGCCCGAACCCGATACGCCGGTGACCACAGTAAGTACGCCCAAGGGAAAGTCGACAGTGACATGCTGCAGATTGTTGCAGAAAGCGCCCCGAATGGTGATTTTGTCGCGCCAGGGTCGACGTGACGTAGGCACCGGGATGCTCATCTTGCCCAAGAGGTATTGTGCGGTGAGCGATTCTTTTGGAGCCTGGCTGACCAGCTGGTCGGGGGTGCCAGCAAAGACAACCTTGCCGCCCAGGCGTCCGGCGCCAGGACCAATGTCGATGATGTAATCGGCGGCCCGCATGATATCTTCGTCGTGCTCAACCACAATCACGGTGTTACCGAGGTCGCGAAGCTGCTTTAATACGGTTATGAGCCGGTCGGTATCGCGGGAATGGAGGCCGATGCTGGGCTCGTCGAGAATGTACATGCTGCCCACAAGCGAGCTGCCCAGGGAGGTGGCCAGATTGATACGTTGCGACTCGCCGCCGCTGAGGCTGTTGGACAAACGCGAGAGCGATAAGTAGCCTAAGCCCACTTCCATCAGGTAGCGAACCCTGTTGTTGAGTTCTATCAACAGCCGGTGGGCCACTTCGCGTTCGGCGGGTGTAAGCACTTGGCGACCTTCTGCCGGTTCGGAGGTGATGTCTTCGAGCCATTGGGCAAAATCGCTCACCGGCATGGCCAGCAGTTCGGTGATGCTGCGGCCACAGATTTTTACATAAGAGGCGTCTTTGCGCAAACGCGAACCGCGGCAGTCGGGGCAGGTGGTTTTGCCTCTGAACCGCGACAGCATCACCCGGTATTGGATCTTGTAGGCCTGCTCTTCAATCCATTTGAAGAACCCGTTGATGCCCTCCCAGGAACCTTCGCCATTCCATAAGATATCGCGTTCGTGGTCGGTGAGGTCGCAGTAGGGGGTGTGGATAGGAAAGTTCAGCCGGGTGGATTGGCGAATGAAATGGCTTTTCCATTCGGTCATCTTTTCGCCGCGCCAGCACACCACGCAATCGTCGTAGACCGAAAGTGATTTATTCGGCACCACGATGTCCTCGTCGATGCCTACAATGCTGCCGTATCCTTGGCAGGTAGGGCAAGCGCCATAGGGATTGTTGAAACTGAAAAAATTGGGATTCGGTTTCTCGAAAATGATGCCGTCGGCTTCGAATTTGTTGGAGAAATCGGCCGATTGCGAGTTGCCATCGGTGAGTTCGACATGGATATTGCAAGCTCCGCGCCCTTCGAAGAAAGCGGTCTGCACCGATTCGGCGATGCGGGCAAGCTGGTCGTCATCGGAATGATGAATCAGGATGCGGTCCACCAGCAGTTTTACGGAGCCGAAATCGGGGGTGTTGGATTTGCTGGTGTCTTCCTTATCGGGATTGGATTCGAGATAGTCTTCGATGCGCACGATGGTTCCCTTAACGGCAATGCGTTGGAATCCTTCCTGGCGCAGCATCTCAAGCTGAGGGCGCAAGGGATGTTCCTTCGAGACAGTCAGCGGGGCATAGATGATGACCCGGGAATCGTCGGCAAAGGAGTAGATATAGTCAACCACATCGCTCACAGAATGGCGCTTGACCTCGACTCCGGAAATGGGGGAGAAGGTGCGGCCGATGCGGGCAAACATAAGTTTGAGGTATTCAAACAATTCGGTCGAGGTGCCTACGGTAGAACGAGGGTTGGAGGTGTTGACCTTCTGTTCGATGGCTACGGCAGGGGCGATATTCTCGATGAGGTCTACCTCGGGTTTGGACATGCGGCCGAGAAATTGTCGGGCATAGCTTGAGAGGCTCTCGACATAACGCCGCTGGCCTTCGGCATAAAGGGTGTCGAAAGCCAAACTCGATTTGCCTGAGCCGCTGAGGCCGGTGATGACTACCAGTTTGCCTTGCGGGATATTGACCGAGATGTTTTTGAGGTTGTTGACGCGAGCGCCGTGGATTTTAATCATGGTATTGTTCGATGATTCGGATTTGCAGATGAAAGAAGAATCTGTAGGGGCAGGTTACATGGTGGCTAGTTGGATGCCTTAAGTGTTGAAACACAATGAGTATGTGGGGAAGATAGAGCCTTCTTTCGCATAGTATATATAATTATTTATTAAACTGCAAAGATACGAAAAAAAATGGGAACAGAGAGAAAAAACGTGGACGGCACGCAAAAGCGACCGTCCACGGATGGGGATGATAGCTGAAGGAGAATTTATTTCTCGATCAGTTTGTCGTTGGAACCGAGCACGTTGATGATTTTGTGCATGTACATCTGTTTCATGCTTTCGCGTGCGGGTTTCAGATACTGGCGGGGATCGAAATGGCCGGGATTTTCGGCCAGATGCTTGCGAACGGCTGCGGTCATGGCCAGACGGCTGTCGCTATCGATATTGATTTTGCATACAGCGCTCTTGGAGGCTTTGCGAAGCTGTTCTTCGGGAATGCCTACGGCTGCTTTGAGGCTGCCGCCATTGGCATTGATGGTGTCGACGGCATCCTGGGGCACCGAGCTGCTGCCATGGAGCACGATGGGGAATCCGGGGAGTTTCTTTTCGATGGCTTCAAGCACGTCGAAAGCCAGGGGGGGAGGCAGCAAACGGCCGGTTTCGGGGTCGACGGTGCATTGTTCGGGGGTGAACTTGTAGGCGCCGTGGCTGGTGCCGATGCTGATGGCCAGGGAGTCGCAGCCGGTCTTGGTTACGAAATCGATAACCTCTTCGGGTTTGGTGTAGTGGCTCTCTTCGGAAGCCACTTCGTCTTCAACACCGGCCAGCACGCCCAATTCGCCTTCGACGGTGACATCGAACTGGTGGGCATATTCAACAACCTTTTTGGTTAGGGCCACATTCTCGTCGTAGGGGAGGCTGGAACCATCGATCATCACGCTGCTGAAGCCCATGTCGATGCAGCTCTTGCAGGTCTCGAAGCTGTCGCCGTGGTCGAGGTGGAGTACGATTTCGGGGTGGGCGCAGCCCAGTTCCTTGGCGTATTCGACAGCTCCTTCGGCCATGTAGCGCAAGAGGGTTTGGTTGGCATAGTCGCGAGCGCCGCGGCTTACCTGCATGATGACGGGACTTTTGGTCTCGACAGCAGCCATAACGATGGCCTGCATCTGCTCCATATTATTGAAGTTGAAGGCGGGGATAGCATAGCCGCCGTCCACTGCTTTGGCAAACATAGCACGGGTGTTTACCAAGCCAATTTTCTTATAATCTACCATATTGTGTGAGTATTTGTGTTGTTTGAATTTGCAAAGATACAAAGTTTTTTTGACATAGCGATATTTTTGATGAAATAGGCCTATTTTTTTATGGAATAGATTGTGGCAGATATGGCTTTCGTGAGTGCGGGAGGATTCTGCCCAAGGCTGGATTCGATGCAATTACGGCATAGCATAAACAAAGAGGAACCCTTCTGCAAAAGGGCTCCTCTTAAAGGTGTGTTATATCAAGTGATTACCAGTTATTCACGACAGGGCGGATGGGGTAGGCGTGATTTCTATTATATTGGTCAGGAACAATATAGAATTCTTCATAAGTTGAATCATACTCTACATGATAGCAATAACCGTCTTCGTATGTTTTAGTCCAATAACAACATCTTTGAATGCGAGTAACAGGACTCGTCGAGGTAGGACAAAAACTACCTGCGTTTGGCAAGAAAATGGCGTTCCCATTCGAACCTGTAAAAAGTATGCTGCTAGAATTTCCAGACAAACTGCAATAGTGAATCAATTCGCTGAATTGGTATGCCGTAGGCGTAGCCCATTCGTTGCCACAACGAATCGTAGCAGCATCCACGAACTCAGCATTAGGATATCCTGCGTCAACAACATCATCATAAGAGGAGGCATTGTTATCTCCGAATTTGAAGAAGTAGCCAAAATCGGTACTGCTATTGGCGCCAATATTTTTGGTTGCCCATAAAGTACCAGAAGGAAGACCAAGGTCGACAGCACCATCGGGTACAATATGGTCTTCGGGTGTGTTGGCTAAATTGTTGAGAGGATAGATGACCTTGCGGTCGAGGGTATAGCTAGTTGATAAAGTAGAATTGTAGGATCGATTGGCGTTTGCATCACCAGAAACGCCCCAGAATTTGATGGTGAAACCGCCATCAAGCGTGCCGGGAAGAATGGCAATGTAGTAGTCTTCGCCTTGCTCGATGTTGCCGTAAAGGCGAATATATTTTGAACCCATTCTATTATAATCGTCTTGTTCTGCCAAAGGAAGAGGAGTGATATTGGAGGGGGTACCATCGGTGGTAATATCAGCGGAGAAGAGCCCTGAAATCATTCGGTCGCCATTGGAAATAATCTGGATAGAGGTACAGTCGTAGGGCGAGGTAACCTTAAGGTAGGCACAAACGTTTTTGAAGTCGAAATCGGTGCCTTCGCTATAGGCCGTCATGATGTTGGCCTTAGGGTCGAAACTGCCAGCTACTGCTGTTTGCAATGAGGGAAGGCTGGTAGTGATGGTAGTGCCGGATATTGTTGAAAATTCGTCATAAGGGTACAGGCCAATGTAGGCGTTTGAATTTTGAGCATGGCCACTGAAATCGGCCTGGGTGCCTTGGATGTTTTCCACTTCAAATTCATAAGATGTTTCGGAGGAAGTGGTGAACACGCCGATTTTGTCGCCCTCGTTCCAATAAATAGCTGATCCGTTGTTGAGGTGTGTTTTGGCATTAGACTGTTCGGCGGTGGCATGGAAAGTCATGAACACTTTGCCGCCGTCCTCGTTTTTCTGGCAGGAGCCCAAGGCGAGGAGGCACATGGCCATTAAAAAGCCGGATATAAGATTTCTTTTCATGATTGTTGCGTTCGGTATTTGTTAAAGCATTGATAATCTCGGCCTAGAAATGAGTATCGATGGCCTCGGTTTGGTTGTTGCGGTTGAAAAATCCGTTGCTGGAAGGAGCAGGATTGCTATTGCCACCCATGTCGATTCCTTGGTGGGTTTGCAGCGATTCGGTGGATCCGGCAAAACCTTTCTCAATGGAGAAGGATACTACCTTGATTGCAGGGGCAAGATAGGTCTGTCTTTTTGTCATTGTTTATTGTTTTTTTATTATTTTCTTAATTTTTTTTGCTGAATATGATGGCGAAAATCGTGTAACATATTGTTGTTTAAACGATTTTGCTTTACTGCTTATCTATGATAAGCGTTGCAAATATACAAAAAAAATCTGATATTGCAATCGGTTAACAAATAATTGTTGAAAAATGTTGCAAATTGTTGATAAGTTGTTTGCCCTATATGGGGTGGAAAAGGACTATTTTGGGGATGTAGAAAAAGGGGATTAAACAATGTGGGGGGAATGGGGAAAAACTATTTCTTGTCGCATATTTCAAGAACTGCCAGATAAGGGGAGGTTTGCAGATTTGCTTTACAGTGATGTTGTGTATCAATGCGTTAGATAGTGTAACAGAGTCGCAAAGAGTAGTGGATGGGAAGTGAATGGGGGGTGGGTCCGATGGTTGTTCGTCGCATGTCCGTTCTGGAACGGACTAACAACGGAGCCAGTGCGAAGTTACCCTTGAGTTACTCTGAAGCTGCTTGTTTTTCTCTTGTTTTGGGGTGCAATATTGGGTGTCCATTGTAGGATTTAAACAGATGTCTTGCCGGGATTATCGCCATGGGGAATTGCTATAGCTGGCCTTGGAAGATGGTGTGGGGGAGTGCGGGGGTGGCATCGGGAGCAAAGAGGCCGAAAACGGTGGCGCCGCTGCCGCTCATGGCGGCAAAGAGGGCCCCCTGGCGGTAGCATTCGTCTTTGAGCTGGCTGATGGCGGGGTGGAGGGGGAAAACGGTGCGTTCGAAATCGTTGACCACAGTGCCGCGCCAATCGGCAACGGGGGCCTGGATCAGTTGGGGGAGGGGAGTGGAGGTTGCCGCAGCGGGGTCGATAATCAGCCCGCCATAGGCCTCGCGGGTGCTAACGCCCTCGTCGGGTTTGGCCAAAACGAGTTGGAATCCCTTCAGCGGATTGCTGCCGAGGGGGGTGAGAATATCGCCGATGCCGGTGGCTAAAGCCGGCTGGTTGTCGATAAAGAAAGCGCAGTCGGCCCCCAGTCGAACGGCATACTGGCGCAGTTGCAACGAGTTGAGCCCCAGCGAAAACATATCGTTGAGCATACGAAGCACGAAAGCCGCATCGCTGCTGCCGCCGCCTAATCCGGCGCCAAAGGGAATGCGCTTTTCGAGATGCATCCTTACTGCCCCCACGGCCGGGAAGTCGGTAGCAAGCAGTCGGTAGGCATTGACGCAGATATTGTCGTCGAGCGGGCAGTCGATAGGGATGCCCCCTTGGGAGAATTCGAACTGCTGCGAGTGTTCGATTTCGAGCTCATCGCATAGGGGAACGGGTATGAAGATAGAAGACAGGTCGTGGTAGCCGTCGGGTCGCTTGCGGATGATGCGCAGGCCTAGGTTGATTTTGCAGTTGGGATGTGATATCACAGGGCTGAAAGGATTAATCGTTGGTTGGGTCGGATTGGGGACTGGCGGAGGATTCTTCTTGGGAGGAAGGAGGATTGTTGAAGGCGGGGTCGGCGGCGCGGTCGTAGGCCCGAATGATTTTGGTTACAAGCTTGTGCCGGATGACATCGCTTTTGTCGAGCTGCACGATGCTGATGCCTTTGATGCCTTCGAGGATGCGGGTGGCCTGCACCAGGCCGCTCTGCTGATGCCTGGGGAGGTCGATTTGGGTGATGTCGCCGGTGATGATGAATTTGGCGTTGCGACCCATGCGGGTGAGGAACATTTTGAGTTGCGATGCAGTGGCATTTTGTGCTTCGTCGAGGATAACGAAGGCGTTATCGAGCGTGCGGCCGCGCATGAAAGCCAGCGGGGCAATTTCGATGGTGTTGTCCTCCCAGTAGCTGAGCAGTTTTTGCTGGGGAATCATATCGCGGAGGGCGTCGTAGAGGGGCTGGAGGTAGGGGTCGAGCTTGTCGCGCAGGTCGCCGGGCAGGAAGCCCAGGTTTTCGCCAGCCTCGACTGCGGGCCGGGTGAGGATGATGCGCCGAATCTCCTTGTTTTTCAGCGCACGAACGGCCAAAGCTACGGCGGTGTAGGTTTTGCCGGTGCCGGCAGGGCCGATGGCAAACACCATATCGTTGTTGTTGACCTCTTGCACCAGTCGTTTCTGGTTGGCTGTGCGGGCGCGAATCAGCAGGCCGTTGCGGCCGTGGACGAGGATTTCGTCGTGGGTTTCGGCATCGGGGTGTGTGCCGCCGCTTTCGAAAATCTGCATGACCACATTTTCGTTGAGGTTGCCAACCTTGTCGTAGTGCTCCTTCATCGAAAGGAGCTTGCCTTCGAAATGGTCGATATCTTCGGCACTGCCCACGGCCTTGAGCATATCGCCCCGAGCGATGAGCTTGAGCTTGGGAAATAGGATTCTGACGAAATCCAACACCTTATCATTGTCGCCCCAAAACCGTGTATAGTCAATGGCTTCGAGCGAAAAAATCTTTTCTGTAATGGGTTCTTCCATGAGGCAAAATTACAAAAAAAATTGCATATATATAGTTATTCCAAAAAAAATATGTAATTTTGTAGCGTAATTGGGAGTCGGTGACGACTGTCGAACTAAAACAATTTCTTGATAATAACAACAAAAAATAGAGAATATGCAAAACACTTATGCTATCGGAATTGATGTCGGAGGTACCAACACCGACATGGGCCTTGTAAGAGACGACGCCAAAGTAGTGGAGCGTCGCAGTATCCCAACCACCAACTATACTGCCATAGGACCCTATGTGCGAGATATCATGACCCAGATAGAGTCGATGCTTGCCGCCGGCGATCCCGAAAAGGGTGTCGGCTCGATTGCTTTGAACGAGCTTACCGGCATCGGCATGGGTGCGCCCAATGGCAATTTCTACAACGGATGCGTGGAATGGGCTCCCAACCTGCCCATGAAAGGCGTGCTGAAATTCGAAGAGGAATTTCACAAGTATGTAGATATTCCTGTGGTGCTGAGCAACGATGCCAATGCTGCTGCTTATGGCGAGTATGTTTATGGCGGAGCCCGCGGCATGAACCATTTCATCATGATTACGCTGGGCACCGGTGTGGGTTCCGGCGTGGTGGTGGACGGCAAGCTGGTGCACGGTTTCACCGGCACGGCAGGCGAGCTGGGCCACAATATATTGATTCCTGGCGGTCGCAAATGTTCCTGCGGACGCAGAGGATGCCTTGAGGCCTACACCTCGGCCCGCGGCATTGTGCAGACCTATGTGGAGCTGCGCAACGAGAAGTGCACCCCCTCGAATGCTGCCCAGCATCCCGAGTGGATAGCTGCTTCGGTTCCCGACAGCGAGATTACCAGCAAGATGATTGGCGACGCCGCCAATGCCGGCGATCCCCTTGCTAAGGAGACTTACAGAAAAGTGGGCGAATGGCTGGGCTTGGCTTGCGCCAACGCATGCACATTCTCGGCTCCCCAGGCCATATTCCTTATGGGCGGTCCTACCAAGGTGGGTGCTCCCCTGCTGGAACCCCTGCGCGAGTCGTTTGCCGCCAACCTGCTGAATATCTATCAGGGCTCTTGCGATATACACATGTCGCAACTTGCTGCCAACGAGGTGGCTATCTTGGGCGCTGCTGCCCTTATTAATATGCGTAAATAATGGTCGTTGACATGAAGAAAATATTCCCATTATTACTTCTGGCAGCATTGGCAATAGGCTGCCAGAACAACGGTTTGACCCGTTTTGTCAATCCTTTTGTAGGTACCGATTTCCACGGCCATACCTATCCCGGCGCCATTGCACCTTTCGGCCAGATCCAGCCCAGTCCCGATACCCGTCTCGAGGGTTGGGACGGCTGCAGCGCCTACCATTATAGCGACGATACCATTTACGGTTTTTCGCATACCCACCTGAGTGGCACGGGATGCGAAGACTACGGCGACATATTGCTGATGCCTGTTATGGCAGAAGACGAAGACTGGTCGTTCTCGGCCGGTATGCCCCAGGAAGAATTCCTGTCGCGTTTCAGCCATCGCAGCGAAAAAGCCGAGCCGGGCTATTATCGAGTGGTGTTGGACCGCAATCGCGTGATGGCGGAACTTACCACCTCGGAGCGTGTGGCCTGCCACCGCTACACCTTCCCCTCGACCGGCAAGAAGGGTTTCGTTATCGACCTGTGCCATCGCGACAAGGTGATAGCCGCCGGTTTCGAGAAGAATGTGCCCGAAGGAATTATTGCCGGCTATCGCGAGAGCAATGCCTGGAATCCCGACCAGAAATGTTTCTTCGCCCTCGAGTGCAATCGCCCCATTACCAAGGTTACCTATTTCGACAACAACCGCAAGGCTTTGGTTGAATTGCCCTTGGACTGCAAAGATGTGGAGGTGTATGTGTCCATTTCGGGTGTAGACTGCAAAGGCGCCCAGGCCAATCTGGCCACCCGCGAAGGCCGCACATTCGATAAAATACGCACCGCTACCCGCCGCCAGTGGGAAGAGAAACTGGCCAAGATTTCGGTTGAAGGGGGCAGCACCCGCGAACGCCGCAATTTCTACACGGCGCTGTACCATTGCTATACCTCGCCCTATCTGTGGAGCGACGTGGATGGGCGCTATCGCGGCATGGATGACAGCATCCGCACTTCGGAAACCCCCATCTACACTGTTTTCTCCCTGTGGGATACCTATCGTGCCTTGCATCCGCTGATGGCGATTATCGAACCCGAAATTACCGAACAGTGGATCAATACCATGTATCGTCAATACGAGGCTGGCGGGGAACTTACCATGTGGGAACTTGCATCGCACGAAACACACTGCATGATTGGCTATCACGCCTGCCCGGTGATACTGGAAGCCCAACAGGCCGGCATCCTCGACAGCTGGAGCCCCCAGCGTCGCATCGATTTGCTCAAGGCTATGGTGGCCACCTCTAACCGTTCTGAGGCTCACCTCTCGTACAATCGTACCGGCTATCTTGATAGCCAGGAGGACAATGAGTCGGTGTCGAAGACCCTCGAATTTGCATACGACGACTGGTGCATAGCCACCTATGCCCAGCGCGAAGCCCAGCGTGGCGCTTCGATGCTCAACGATAGCACCAAGGCATATCTGGCCCAAGTGGTTGAAACTTATATGCGCCGAGCCAACTCGTGGCAGAATATCATGGACGAACAAGGATTCATGCATGCTCGCCGCAACGGCGGTTTTGTTACCCCCTTCGATCCTACCGAGGTGAACAACCATTTTACCGAGGCCAACAGCTGGCAGTATAGCAGCTATGTGCCTCATGATGTATATGAGTGGATTAGACTTCAAGGCGGAAATGAAAAGGCAGGGGCATTCCTTGATTCGCTGTTCAATACCTCCAGCGCTACTTCGGGTCGCGAACAGAGCGACATTACCGGCATGATAGGCCAGTATGCCCACGGCAACGAGCCCTCGCATCATGCCGCCTATCTGTATGCCTACCTGGGCGAGAGCAATAAGCTCAACAAGGTGGTGCATCAGGTGTTGGACGAGCTCTATACCCCCAAACCCGATGGCCTTTGCGGCAATGAAGACTGCGGCCAGATGTCGGCTTGGTATGTGATGAGCGCCATGGGTTTCTATCCTGTATGCCCCGGCACAGGCGAGTTCGTTACGGTTACACCCCTTTTCGACCGTGTGAATATCAATAACGGCACACCCAACTCGTTGATTATCGACAAGAACAATTGGCAGCCCGGCAAGTTCTGGCGCGACGGCCAATTCAACGATAGCAGTATCTGCTTCATGCCCGAACAGTTCCATCGCACTCCTGCACCTTATTTCGGCGACTGGCAGCTCTCTTTTGAAGATTCAACCTTTATTACTTTGAACATCAAAAAGGAATTTGCCGACAAGGCTGAGATTTACTATACCCTCGATGGTCGCGAACCCGACAACACCTGCACCCGCTACACCCAGCCCATTAAGATTACTCATGATGTGACTATCAAGGCTGTTGCCTATACCGCCGAGCGTGGCTACAGCCCGGTGGTATCGCACAAGATGCAGCGTTTTGCTGCCGATAAGCGTTTGACTTATGTGACCAAACCTGCCGACCAATATTTCGAGAATGGAGGACAGGGATTGATTGACCGTGTGTATGGTACTACCAACTACCGTATCGGCGGCTGGCAGGGCTGGCAGACCGATGCCGAAGTGGTGATAGACCTGCTACAGCCGAAGACCCTCACCAGCGTGGGTGTCGACTGCTTGGAGAATATGCGCTCGTGGGTATTCTTCCCCAGAAAGGTAGAAGTGAGCGTTTCGCTCGATGGCAAGACCTATACGCCATGGGCAACCGTGGAAAATACCGAATATCCCACTACCCTCGAACGCCAGGAGGAAAGTGTGCAGCACACTTTCACTTGCCAAGGCGCATGGTCTTCGGTTCGTTATGTTAAGATCAAGGCTGTCAACCATGGTGCTATGCCTGCATGGCATGTGAGCGCTGGCGAACAAGCTTGGGTATTTATCGACGAAATCGAAATCGGCACTTATGTGCCCACATTCTATTCTGCTGAATAATAATGTCTCTAAATGGGCTCCGGGTTTGCTTGGAGCCCATTATAATATTAACCGAAAGATGAAGAAAATAAGAATCAATATGGGTATGACGGCAATGGCCATGATGTTGGTGGCTGTGTTCGCTTCGTGCGACACCAAGCAATGCCGTTGTTATGAATATGTGGGCAACCGTTGGATCGGCCCTACAACAACGAATACCTATTCCGGCAACCGTTGTGACGATTTGAACACGAAAACCTATTTCTGCAATGAGATGGATGACCCCATTCTTGATCCCTCCGATATTGCTGTAGGAAAGAAAAAGAAATAGTTATTTGTAGCATTTATAAAAAAAAGGAGGCCTTTTCGGTCCTCCTTTTTTTATGTGTGCGTATACTGATTATTGCTGGCAGTTGGATTCTGTGTTTTGGGGTTGCGGCAGAGCGGCGAGTTTTGATTTGTTGGTATGCTTTTTTTGAGGGCGGACTACCAGGATGGCATTGGCTACAGGGCGCTGGCCCCATTCGTCCCATCGGCCATTGTCGGAGGGATGGTTGACGATGCTGTTGCCGGAGTCCCACCCGTTAATGTACATAGTTGACGATCCTCCACCATCGAGATTGGCAGCCTCGGTGCATCCGAGCCAGCGCATCGTGCGGGTGAGCTCGGGAAGCGACATGCCGTCGCTGTTCTTTTTGTGGCGTCCATCAACAACCACAAGCACTATTGTGCCATCGGGCTTCAAGCCAATGGCGGTACGGTTGTGGCGGGCGTATACGAACTTTCGGTCCAAGCGCTGCGGTACTTTGCTGCCTTTGTACAGGAGCATGGGGCCGGCAGTCATCACATTGCTATCGGGCATGTCGTATTCGGCGGTGCGGTTGCTGTCGGGGATGACAAAGCGGGGATGTCCATTGCGTAAAAGGCGTATGGTGGCATTCTGATAATATTTGCGGTTGAGGGTGTCTTCGCCAGGCACGTTTTCGCCAATCAGCTTGCCGTTGACCTTAAGGAAGCAAACCGGGGCGCCCGTACTCATATTGAAAAAACTGCCATTGATGGCGGCCAAGGCTTGTGCACGTTGGGCAAACTCGCTAGTGCGGGTGAGCAACGTGTCGCTGGCGAAAGTGAGTTGTAGGTCTGAACCGCGGGGTATCTCAATGACATTGATATATTGGTTTGAATGGAATATCTGTTGATGTTGGAAATGATAATGGCGGTAAAGGAATCCATCCATGGTGTCGGTTTGCCATAAGGCATTGACAAAAGCAATGGAGTCGGCCGAATACTCGCGATGCGAAGTTTGTGCGCAAGCAGCGGTGCTTGCCAGCAAAAAGAGCAGTAAGAAGTGTTTTCTCATGAACAATAATTATAGTTAATATATATAATATGTATGGGGAGTCGAGGTGAGTAGGGTTGATGGAAAAGTATTAATTTTCTGAAAAAAGTCGTAGCAAGTCGGAAGCATAGGTTTTGGAAACGGGAATGTGCCCCAGGCCTTCGCGATCCATCTCGGCAAAAACACCATCGGGGGTTTTCCGGATGACTTTGATTTTGCTGAGGTTGACGAAATAGGAACGATGGCAGCGGATGAGCCCATTGGCATTGCAAAGGTCCTCGATGCCCTTTAATGTATTGCGCAAACTGAGCCGGATCAGTTTTCCGCTGTCGTCGTAGAGAATGTTGACATAGTTGCCTGCCGATTCGATAGAAATCACTCGCTCGGAACTAACTACCAACTTGGTATTACCTTTATCGTCGTCAAAACGAATCATGTTGTTTTCGGGACGAGGGGTGTTTTTCCTGAGTTGGGCGATGTGCAAGTTTGCTTGGTTGATGCGGGTGTCGCGATCGAGCATGGCCATGATGAACAAATAGTAAGAATAAGGGATGATGTTCAGGCAGAAGCCAATGAGGATGATGCGAGGCAGGAGGTCGAAATAATTAGTATGGAAATAGAGTGATAGGAACAAGCCTGTAAAAAGGCAAGAAATAATAAATTCAACTATCATCCAAATGATAAATTCGGTGCGGCTGAGCTGTATTTTGGTAGGGGCAAAATGAAGTAGTGTGCGGCTGGCCAATAAGCAAAGCATCTCGATGGCTGCAATAATAGGCATACATAATCCGGCACTTGAAGTTCGATAGGATACCACGTCGGTATCGAAGCTGAATTGCGGGTTGTACAGCACTACAAATAGGATTAGGCAGATGGGGACTGCAATACAAAAAAGAAGGTTTGATTTGAGTGTATAGTATGAATCGGGTATCTTCATCAGGTGCTATTTTAGGGCGGTTTTGTTGCGTTTTTTTCGTATCCAGGGTACCAGATCGAGAAATGAGTCGAACTCTTTACTCAACTCTACACCAATACCTTGCTTATAGGGAAGCTCGGTGCGGGTGTAATAGCTGGTATTTGTCCGGTGGAAGCCGTAGAAGTCAAAATAAGGATTGAATTTGTAACCAACCTCAACATCGCCTACCAGCGTGTTGCCTTGTCCCATGTCTATCTGGTTGTTGGAGGTTCCGTAGCCAAAGGATGATTCAAAATAGAATTTGTTCCACTGCTTGCTGATGCCAACGTCCACCTGGCCTTGCGCGCTATTGGTGGCAGCCTGGTATTTGAAATCAACATCTACCACTTTCACCATGCTGGTGAGCACGCTGCTGGCTGTGTTGGCCAGAAGGCTGATGCTGTTGAATCCTTCGCCGATATTATCGTTGCTGGAGCCAATGGAGGCAAACTGTCCGAGAATCAGTAGCGATACCGATTGGTTGAACATGTCGCGTTCGTTGTTCCTGTCGATGTAGGAAAACACTTGGTCGGTGACATTCTGCTCTGCATTAGGCAATCGTATGTCGAAGTTGATGGAGGGGTTTTGAATAGTTCCCGAAAGTTGTATTACATCTTGTACCTGAACATAAGAGTCGTTGGTTGAAGTGGATACAGTGTTCATCAGCGAAGCGAGGTTGGCTCGGAGGTTGTATACAGCGTTGATGTGGAATTGGACATCGTTGATGTCGCCGGGGAAGTTTAGCGTGCTGCCTTCCTCGATGACGAAGTTTTTGGATAGCAGTTGCATCAGTAACAGCGAGAAACTGCCCGAAGTGAATTCGTAATTACCCAGAATGGTGGGCGCATTGCCCCCTTGGAGCGACACCTGGATATCGCCGCTGCCGATGGCGTTCACAATTGCACTCAGCTGATCGAAATCCATGGGTAGCTGCACTTTCATTCCGGGCGTGATGTGGAGGTTGAGCAGGAGGTTTACTTTCCCGTTATTGTTTCCTGCATCGAGTGCTGTTGTTTGCGTGCGTTGGGGAGTGGTTCTATTTGGGGAATAGAATGTGATGAACTCGTTTTCGCTCACCTGTTTCTTGTTATCGATCGGCACATACAGTTCGCTGTTGTTAAGGGTGGAAGCTGTGGCAGAGATGTTGAGGTCGTTTACGGGCCCCGAGATGGTGCCTTGTGCCGAAGCAAGAAGCCGGCCGTAGAAGTTGCCTTCGCCCGATTCTTTGTCGAGCACCAGCAGCTTGTCGGTGTTGAAGTTCAAATCCAATGCAATATTGCCATTGCTGAGGATGATATTTCCATTGGCAAAGAGTTTGTTGTTGAGCTTGTCTTGGATAATGAAGTTTGACAGTTTCAGGCGGTTGTTGGTGATGGAAAACTGGTCGTCGAAATAGTATGTGACTCCGGTTGGCGATAGTGCCAAATGGCCATCGCTGATAGTAAGCATGCCTTCTATCTGGGGATTGCTGAGGGTTCCGGACAGCTGCATTTCACCGCCCAGCAGTCCATCTATGTCGGAAGAAATATCGGCAATAATGGGTCCCAATGTGGTTAGGTCCACTTGGTCGATTTTGGCAGAGAAGTTGAGTTTCGGGTCCTTGCCATTCATCAGCGCAAATCCATGTAGTGATAGCGGCTGGTGATGATGATTGTCTGCCCTGTGGTCAGTCTCGAGGTCAAGGAATAATTTTTGGTCGCCAACATGGTACCTTGAATCTATCTTCACTTGCCCAGCCGGCTGCCCGTTGATTACGCAGTTGTCTACCGTCAGATTGGCATCGAAATGGGGTACGCCTTTAAATCCTTTGATATAGAAAAGGCCATCGAGGTTGCCTTCGACAGTGAGCAGTTTATTAGGAATAAGTATGCTGGACAATCGGTCGAGAACAAAATCGTCGAAGGCTGCCCGCACGTAGTCATCATCATTTCCGGCCAAAAGTGCTTTGATGCTGATAGATTGGTCGAGGCCATACACCTTGATATTGTCGATGGCCAGTCGGTCATTGTTGAATAATACCCCATTCGGGCATACCAGAGTCCAGCGCTGCCCCATGGCATAGAAGGAGGGCTTGGAAACGAGCAGTCGGTTATCATTTTCTGAGCTGGAGATGAAGAATTCCAAATCGCCTTCATTCAGCCCGTCGTGTACTTCGTCGTTCCATTTAAGTGCAAGGGTCGAGATGTTGCTGCCGATGTTAGTTGTAAGCATGATGTTGGTGAGCATTTGGTTGTTGCCGATGTCTAGATTGCCCGCGCGAATGCGAAATTGGTAGTTGTCGCCAAGGTTGCTGCTATTGAATCCAATGTCGTTGAAGGCCAGGTCGCCGAAAGACAGCTGATTCGAGCGAAAAACTAGTTTGAGGGCTTCGCCGTAGTTGTAGCTGCCGTGGAACGAAGTGCCAGGGGCTATGGAAATTGTGGGCATAGCCTTGGCAAAGGTTTCGTCCTCATCTGTCCAAAGGAGGTCGAAATCGAAATTGTCGTGGTATAGCGGCGTTAGGTCAGCAGAGTCGGCATTGCGGAAGGGATTGTAATAAGTGGGTACATAACGGTCGCAAAAATCGCGAACCACCAATGGCATATCGCTATAACTGAAATAGCCTTTGAGGTTCATCAACAGCCAGTCGCAGTTGAGGTTTACGTTTTTAAATCCATTGGTTTCAATAGCATCCAGCACTAAGTTCTGAAGGTTGAACTGGTGCGATCCAATTGCACATTCGGTGCCGGATAAAGAAATGGACCCGGTGATGTTTTCGATATCATTGCCTTGCAAATTAGCCCGTAAATGAGAGGTGAGGATTACGTTGGTATCGGTATTAAGGAGCTTCAGTTGGTTGAGGTGGGCATCGGTAAGGTATACGTCGGCCGAGTAGCTGTTGTCGGCCAAGTTTGCAGTGGCTGATAGGTCAAGGTTGATGAGGGTGTCTTTCAGCAGGATGTCGGCAGAGATTTCCTGCTTTGCAATATCGGCTGAGATGGTGGTTCGGTGCAAATCGTGGTTGCGAAACTGTGTATTGTACAGTCGTCCTTCCAAAGATGCTTCCATTGTCTCGGGGTTGAATCCGGTACCGTGAAACGAAAAATGGAGTCCTGTGCGCGATACCCATTCGTTTGGCAGAATCGATCGAATGCCGATGGACCTGCTGTCGATATCGCCGTAGTATGAATAGTCATGCAGAGATGAGTCGTACTGAATGTGGGCCTGGGTTTCTATGTCGCCGATAAGCGAGTTCATCGAGAGGAAGGCTTCACAATTCTGCATGTTGCCTTTAAGCGAGCCATTGAGGTCGATAATGCTCATTTGCTTTACTAGGTCTGGCAGCAGCATCTCGATACCTGCGGGGTGTTTCACTGCTTCAAGGTCGCTGTAGTTGGTATGGAGGCGGTGCAGGTCGATGTCGAAAGAGGTTTGCATGATTTGCGGTAAGCCTTTCACTTTGCCATCCACAAACAAGTTGCTATTGTTCCCGAAGGAGGCTACCAAATGGTCGGCGCAGATGTTGGCTACAGGTCCGTAAATATGACCTTGAACGGCCACTTTGCAGTTGATTCCCCATAATGCGGGAGCCCAATAGGCAGCATCGCACAGGTTTACTTCGGTGCCATTTTTCAGCACCACTTCGTGATGCACGTTAGCGCAATAGTCGTTCATCCCCTGCCATCCGTGATAAGACAGGCATGCGTTGGCAAACACTCGGCTGTCTTCTGTTTGCAGGTCGAGGTTGATGGCCCTGATCATGTGGGGCGAAACGGTAACATCAGCCGATAAATCCACAATATGCTGACCCGAAATTTCGGTGGTGCTGAACGATACCATGCGGCATTTGATGCTGTCGTTCTCTACGCGTATTCTTCTGGCGTGGATGCGGGTGTTGAGAAAGTGCATGTGGCTGATTACAACGCCGTGATCGTAGTGTACCATGCTGTCGGGTTCGGGCAAGTCCATGCGGTATTCGATGTTGGTGGCCCGCAGTTCACCCACTTCTACCACAAAGGTTTTCTTTTCAGGCGATGGGGTGCCGGCTGGAAAATAGTTGATGATGTAGTCTAGGTTGGTGCCAAGCTTGCCCGAAGGATACAAGATGCTTTCGAAATGGTAGCATCCATTGCGCAGCATCACGCGGTCGAAACTAAGACCCGTTTTATGGAATGGGAATTTTTTGAAGCGGCAGGCAATACGGTCGCCGTAATAGATGGTGTCGTTCGTGGGCGAGATGAGTTCGATTTTATCTAGGATCACATGGCTGAACGGATTGGCATGAATGGCTCCGATGCGCACCTTGCCGCCCCACTCTCTGGAAAAATAGCTGCTCACAGCGGCACCTACATACGACTGCACCACGGTGCTGTTAAGCAGCGCTATGGCTATATATATCCCCAGCAACGCCAGCGAGATGCTGCGTCTGACAATAAGTTTGCGACTGATTTTGTGTTTCATTAATCTTTTTCGAACAATCAAAAACCAACGCTATTTTTCCCGTAATACCTCTATTGCTCCAATATGTTGGGTGTGAATGTTCACGCCATGGGCTTTGAAATAGAAGAAGTAGGTGCCTGCGGGCAAGTGGTCTGATTCCGGATCCCACCAGTCGTCCTCTTTGCAAATGTTCTGCTTTCGGTATACTTTCTGTCCCGAGGAGTTGTATATGATTAGTTCGTTATAGCGGAAGCATTTGTTTTCGATGAGTCCGCCGATAACAAATTTGTCGTTGTAGCCATCGCCGTTGGGCGTTACCATATTGGGGTAGGTGAGGTTGGTATCGCAGTGGTCACCATTCCAGAAGATGAACAGGTTGTAATATATGATGCTGTCGCACCCCGCCTCGTTGTAGGTGTAATAGGTGTAATGGATAATCGAATCGGTGAAAGCGGTATCGATGATGGTGTCGTAGATGAACAAAGGCAGTTGCGAGTTGATGATAGTATCGTAAATAGTAGTGTCGGTGGAGTTGATTACGTTAAGAATGTAAACCATGTTGATATCTTCGCCATGAATGCCGGTGTTTGTGGTGGTCCAGGAGCCGCTATGATGCATTATGGTGTCGCCGGCATCGAAAGGCAGTTCATTGTCGCAAATATAATAAAGAATGGTGTCAGCGGTATTGTAGTAAATGGTAAGCTCGTAATTGATCACGCTGTCGCATCCGCCGTTGGTGTCGGGGATAAAGAATGTGGTGCTGGCAGGAGCCGTAAAGGTGGAGTCGAATCGTTCCCACGGAAGTTGGTTCTCCACGATAGTGTCGTGAATCGTGAGGGAATGACTGTCAATCACGCGAATAAAGATGCTGTCGGTATCGGAAATCGAAGCACAGTGGGGTGCATGGGCCGTCAGCGTCCACCAGCCGGTAAAGGTACTGTCGATGGCATTGATGCGGAAATTGTGCTGGGCATCAGGCAGTAAAACTGTGCCATTGGGGAGGATGATGCTGTCGACAAGATTTTTGGGTTCAATCTCGGGAAGGTTGGAGGTGAAATGAATGTCTATGCTGCGGAAGGAGCAAAGCAGGGTGTCGATGTCGAAGGCAATCTCCAGGTTGTCGTCATACACCACAATATGGATCGAGTCGACCATCTCGTATTGGCATCCTGCCGTGTCGATGCCCGAAATCCAGTATTTCCCGCTCATTTCGGAATTGATGTTGCGCAAAACAAAAGGCTGTTCGGTCATGCTCAATCCATTCGGGCCATGAAGAGTGATATAGTTGATGTCGGGGGCTTCGAAATTGAATACTATGCTGTCGCCTGGACAAAACACGCTGTCCATATTTATTCTGATGTAGGAAGCTTTTGCATAGCCGCTGAAATAGCCGTAGGAGCAGTCAGCGCCGCCACCATTGATGATTCCGCAATGGAATAGTCCTACGATGTTCTCCAGCGTCATCACACTGTCGATGTCAACAAGGTTGCTGATGTCTTTGATACAATAGGAAAAAGACGTATCTGATGCCAGTGGGGCGAAATCGGCTGCAGTAATCCAGTCCGAATGCCCATTCAAAACGAAGTTACTTGTGAACTGGGTTTTGGTTAACAGGGTAAGAATGAATTCCTCGTGGTCGGGGCGAAGGAATCTCACAAGGTGAGAACCCGTACAGTCTAATTGCGGGAGAACGGTGCCACCCAGTTCGCATCCTGAGGCTGTGAGTTGGAACACCGAGATGGGCTTGTTGGCCTCAATAAGTGTGGCTGTATCGTTGAGTACCAGATGGTGGGAACTGCCTATGTTGAGCATGCCGTAAATAGGTGTGCCGTTGATGGTAACCACTGTGTTGTTTTCTGTTGGGAAGATGAAGATTTCTTCGTATTCGCTATCGTTCTTCAGCGCCACATAGCGTGTTCCCAACAATTCCATCGGCACAATCTGGTCGCCAACCAGGTCGGCGCAATAGTCCGCACACATGCTGTCGTCGGTAACGTTTACGGCTATGGGCTTGTCAGAATGGATAATAGTATTGCTAAGATGCTCGGCTTGAATTGAATAGCTTTGTCCTCGGTTTAGCAGGATGGTGATGGTGGTATTTGCGGCGGTGCCGTCGAGTAGTGCCACAGGTGCGGTGATTTCTATCGAAGTGTTGTCTTCCGTTGCCACAATCTCAACACTGTTGGTCAATCTGGAACAGTTAGAGTAAATGTTTTGTGACGGAATCAGGAAGTCTGTGCCCAGTGCGCTGCCGCCTTTCAGGTTGTATATTTCGCTGTTGGCTCCAATACATTCGTAGTAGCAAGATACGGGGGCGGTGCTGGTGATATAGAATCCACGGTTCAAAACAGTGAATGCCGGGGTGGTCTCTACCGAGTCTACCAAACTCGATACATCGTAGGTGGCAAATCCATTGGCGGCCACGTTCAGCGTCTGGGTAACAAAGGTGCTGCTGGCAGGCTGGCTGATGGTGATGGTGGCTGCCTGTCCGTAGGTGGTAAAACAAAACCGAATGGGCACTTGCTGGTGGCTTGCGGCCAAATCTGGCGCGGCAAACCAGAATGCGGTATCGGTTTGGGCAAAGCTGTATACTGAGTGCAAAAGTATGAGTAATACTGCAATACGTTTCATTAGGTGCTTATATATCATAATTATATTTATCAATATTTAAAAATGCAAAGATACGATTTTTTTTTCGATGGTTGACTATCTTTTTTCACTTATTTTCTTGTAGTCGAAAAAAATGTGTAATTTTGCAGTTCGAGAGCCCTATTGAAGGGGTTGTATTATTTACTGATTTTAAAAATCTTACGCATTATGAAACTAGATGGAAGACGAGAAAGCACCAATGTCGACGACCGTCGCGGCATGAAGGTCACTACCAAAGGCGGTCTTGGCTTGGGCGGCATGATCATTGCAGGCTTGCTGATTTGGATTTTCGGTGGCGATCCCACCAGCGTCCTTCAGATGAGCAATAGCGGTGCTGCAACTACCGAAAATACCGAATATGTAGCTTCTGCTGAAGAAGAGGCCATGGCCACTTTCGCCAAGCAGATTCTTGCCGGCACCGAGGATGTGTGGACTGCCGAATTTAAGAAAATGGGCAAGACTTATGTCCCGCCAAAACTCGTTCTTTTTAAGGATGCCGTCCAAAGCGGTTGCGGCAATGCCAGCTCTTCTACGGGGCCGTTTTATTGCTCGGCCGACCAGTGCGTATATCTTGATTTAGAGTTTTTTATGAACATGAAGAAACAACTGGGCGCCGATGGCGATTTTGCCTATGCCTATGTCATCGCCCACGAGGTGGGACACCATGTTCAATATCTCTTAGGCACCCTCACCGAAGCACATCAGCAGATGTCGCGCTTGAGCGAGAAAGAAGCCAATAAAATCAGCGTTCGGCTCGAACTTCAAGCCGATTATTATGCCGGTGTTTGGGCATATCACGACAACGAGATGTTCGGCTCCATTGAAGATGGCGATATCGAAGAGGGCATTCGTGTGGCATCGGTAATCGGCGACGACTATCTGCAGAAAAAAGCCCGCGGCTATGCCGTCCCCGACAGTTTCAATCATGGCACCTCGGCCCAGCGTACCAAATGGCTAAAAAAGGGCATCTACTCTGGCAGCGTGGCTGGTGGCGACACCTTTTCTCCCAGTTACTCCGCTTTATAATTTGTAAAAAAAAGTTGTTATTTCCACAATTATACGTATCTTTGCATTTTGATTAATTCGATATAATTACAATAGAAA
>JAGHRY010000064.1 GCA_018066145.1 Candidatus Colimorpha merdihippi
GAACTCGTAAAGACCAAGGAAAAGAAAAGACTCGTAGCCGCCTATGCTAATGACTCCCACACTATCGGTGCAGTTAGCGCTGCCATCGACAAGGGTATTGTTGACGCTACCCTTGTTGGCGATATCGACACCATCAAGAAAGTATGTGCAGAGGAAGGTATCGATCCTAACAAATTCGAACTCGTTCAGGAGGCCGACGAAACCAAAGCTGGCGTAAAGGCTGTAGCACTTATCCGCGAAGGCAAGGGCGACATATTGATGAAAGGCTTGCTGTCTACCGACAAGTATATGCGCGCCATTTTGAACAAAGAAACCGGCCTTATGCCCGGTAAGAAAAACGATATGCTCACCCACATGGCTGTGTTTGAGATTCCCGCATACCACAAGCTGCTCGTCTGCTCCGACGTGGCCATTATGCCTGCTCCCGACTTCAAACAGAAGCAGTCCATCCTCAACTATCTGATCAGCACTGCCAAGAGCCTTGAAATAGCAAAGCCCAAGGTGGCCATTATTGCTGCTACCGAACAGGTGTCTACCGGCATGCAGGCTTGCGTTGACGCTGCCATCATCAGCCGCATGGGCGACCGCGGCCAGATTAAGGGCTGCGTTATCGATGGTCCTCTCTCGCTTGACATTGCCGTTAACAAAGAAGCTGCCGAAACCAAGAAATGTGGCGGCGAAGTGGCCGGCGATGCAGACTGCCTCCTCTTCCCCAACATCGAAAGCGGCAATATCTTCTACAAGGCTTGCACCAAGTTTGCCGGTGCCGAACTGGCTTGCATGGTTGTGGGTGCCAAGGTTCCCTGCATCCTCACCAGCCGTGGCGACAGCGCAAAAACCAAGCTCTACAGCATTGCCCTCGCTGCTCTTAATGCAAAATAATCTTTTACCAATTTGTTCGAATCGCTCCATCCAATCCTTGCGGAATGGGTGGAGTGATTTGAGTAAGTTGGCATACTAACTTTTTATAGAACCTATTATGGAAGTTTTTTTCGAAAATCTAAAAGACATCGCTATTACCATTTGCGATAAGGAAGGCAACATCCTGGATATGAACCAGCGCTCGGCCGACGTGAATAGTCATGGACAAAAAATCATCGGCAACAATTTATTCAACTGCCATCCGCCACACGCCAGCAAGATATTGAAAGACCTTCTCGACAACGAGAAACTCAATGCATATACCATTGAAAAGAACGGCGTTAAGAAGTTGATCTACCAGGTGCCTTGGTACGACGACAACCAATTTGGCGGCCTGATTGAGCTTTCTATTCCCATCCCATTCGAGATGCCCCATTTCGTACGTACACCCAAAAAAGATTAATACCCATACACTTCTAACAAAATCCAATGTCAACAATCAAGCTTAAGCACACATTTGCCACCATTCTCCTTACACTAAGCTTCGTTACCGCCTCGGCACAAGGGGGCATCAGCGGTCGCGTGTTCGACGCTAAAACGGGCGAAGCAATAGAATATGCATCCATCGCACTCCTTAACCCCCAAGACTCAGGAATAGTTACCGGCACCGTAAGCGAACACAATGGCTCGTTTGCGATTAAGCCGAAATACGGGAGTTATATTGTGCGCATTTCTTTCATGGGCTATACCACCTATTTCCATCCTAATACCATCACCCTCAACAGCAAACATCCAAATGCCAACCTCGGCAAGATTGGCCTTACACCAAGCGCAAAGACGATGGACGAGGTGGTTGTAACGGCAGAAAGGACTATGGTGGAATACCAGCTAGACAAACGTGTGGTAAATGTTGACAAAAACATTGTGTCCGGCGGCGGAACTGCCACCGATGTGCTTGAGAATGTTCCCTCGGTTGCTATTGACAACGATGGAAATGTGACGTTGCGAGGCTCTACCAACGTGAAGGTGCTTATTGACGGGCGCCCCTCGGAACTATTAGGCGCCAATTTGGAATCGCTATTGGAGCAAATTCCTGCCTCAACAGTTGAGAATGTAGAGATTATCACCAATCCCTCAGCGAAATACGATCCCGAAGGCATGTCGGGCATCATCAATATTAAACTGAAGGACAAAAATAGCGGAGCCCTAGGCCTCAACGGTTTGGCGAACATCAATATTGGTTCTCCGGTTCAAGAGTGGCTGCCAACCACTATGGCCACAATCAACATCAACTACAATACGCCCAAATACGCCATCACCTTTGCCGCTGATGGCGGCCAACGAGCCCGTGGAATGTATGGCACCACCGATATAGCCCGAATTCAAAATGGCGTGGCCTATCAGCATGATTCGCTCTTCGAACACCGCATTTTCCCGAACCAGATGGCCAGCTCGAAACTTGGCTTTGAATACTATTTCAACAAAAACAACTCGCTGCTCATCAATTACCAGCTACGCAGCGGAAACCGAATCAGAAAGGGCACAATAAATGCCACCGACTTATTGGGTATCGACATGGACTATATCCAATCCGATACCAGTCTCTCGCGCAGTTTGAATCACGTAATCGGCCTCAACTATACCCATAAGTTTGAGAAACCCGAACAAGTGTTCACCATTGATGCCACACTGAACCTGCGCAAAATGAATGGCGAAGGCGACCAAGAAGTGTCGTACGCTGATTACTTCTCGAATTTGAACCACTACTACCTACGCCACTCTATCCAGGAGAACCATCACGAAAACATAAATGTTCGTGTCAACTACAACCATCCGCTGAAAAACGATTGGAAGTTTGAAACCGGCTACGAGGGCCGCATAAGCTTCCCTAACCAAAACTCGAAATACTATATTACTAACTACGATTCTACCGGCATTCTTGCAACGCATCTCGACAACAATTCGTCTACGCACTATGTCTCCCAGCAACAAATACATGCTATCTATGCAACTGTAGGCGGTTCGATTATTGAAGGCCTGAGCATGCAAGCCGGCTTGCGCGGGGAATACTCCCTGGTGGAAGGCCATGACATTAATCACCCCGACATGCAACGGGTATACAAATCCTATCCTCAGATTTACCCCACTCTGCATGCCAGCTACCAGATTAATAAAATCCACAGTACGCAGCTCAGCTATAGCCGACGCGTACGCCGGCCGAACATGTGGGACTTGAACCCTTACCTCGACGTGCGCGAAGGACAGCAGATGAGTTTCGGCAATCCCAACCTGGCTCCGGAATTCACCAATGCATTAGAGCTTTCATACAATGTGGCTCTCGACAAAATTAATTTATACACCTGCCTTTATTATCGCCAGACCGATAGCATGATGACCCGATATGGTTTTGTATGGGACGAATCATCAGCAAGCTATTATTCTCCATGGATGCCCTACGATGCCCAATACGACGGCTACTGGGCATCTGCATGGCAAAACCTTAACAAAGGGCGCAATTATGGCATGGAGTTCATCCTGGACTATCAGATACTCAAATGGTGGAAAATCAATGTCAGCATTAACCTTTACGAAAGCACTATAGAAGGCACCGAATTGCTTCAGAACCAAGACAAGAAAGCATTTCAAGCCAGCGGAAAATTCAACACATACATGACGCTACCCAAGAACTGGACTATTCAGATCTCAGGACAATATTGGGCACCCTGGCTTGACCTACAGACTGAGATGTTTTCAAACAAATGGGCCGACCTGGCCATCAAGAAGGATATTCTTAGGAAACAGGGCACTCTGAACCTACGTATTGGCAACATATTCCATACAGCCGGTTTTGGACACTATACCAACACTCCACAACTCGATCGACTAGTTACTGGCCGCAGACTAGGGCCTACCGTTACGATTGGTTTTTCATACAAAATCAACAATGGCCTGAAACAAAAAAGCACACAAGCCGAATATGACGACAGCTCATCCGATAGCGAATATTAAAATTCAACACAATTCTCAGGGGAATAGGGAGATATTTTGCCCTGTGCGGAACAAATACGTGGCCCTTACCCCCGAGGAATGGGTTCGACAGAACTATCTCCTTTATCTACACAACACCCTATCCTATCCTTTCGAACTGATACAGGTTGAAGGCAAAATCTCACTCAACGGGATGACAAGACGATGTGATATCGTTGTATATGATACGCAGGTGAGGCCACTAATAATTATCGAATGCAAGAAGGAGACTGTATCGCTCACGCAACGAGTCATCGATCAGGCTTCGCGGTATAATATCGTTTTAAAAGTCCCCTATCTATGTATTACTAATGGTCCTCAGCAAATATGCTGCCAGGTGGATTCTGCCAACCAAGCACTAATTAACATTCCCAGCCTGCCTCCATATAATAAAAAAAGTTAAAAAAGCAGACAAGGGGGTGACGAAACTGCATGCAATGACAGTAATTAGTACATTTAATACTAACCCTCATGCGCGAAAAGGACAAGCAACAACTAGCCGAACGCTATCTAGATTTATACCGGATGGCATTTGTCCTTCTGCGCAATGAGACTGACACCGAAGACTGCGTACAAGAAGCTCTGGCAGTAACTATGGCACACACATTTCTACTTGACCCCTACCAATATTGCACCAAGGTACTCCACAACCAATGCTACCAATTGCTTCGACGCCGTGGCTATTCGCTTCCTAAAGAACTACCAGAATTATCTGAGAATAATGAAGACAACAAACTATACGAATACCGACTAGTACAACTAGCCCGATTGAAGGAACAGCTTCCTGAGCGTGTTATTAATATTATAGACATGTACTACCGCGATGGCTATACCCTGGCCCAAATTGCTTCGATACAGGGCATCTCTGAGTCAATGGTGAAAAAACTATTAAACAAAGGGAAAATGCGCCTTCAGAAACAAATGATTGAATTTGACAAGAAAAACAAAAATTAAATTACTGTATGAGCAATATCGAACAACTCCTCAAACAGCAATACGAAGGATCACTTTCGTTCGATGATGAGAAGAAACTCAACGAGCTTACTCATCGTTCGCAGGTATTGGAAAATGCAAATAAGCGTGCTCGCGAGATCCGCCACCGACAACTTAACATTGTGGGGATTGCTTGTGTAGTACTGGTGGGGGCTGGTACTATCTTTGCAATGCAATCAGTAAAACGCTCCAATATAAAAGAAGGACAACTAATTGCCTCTGCTACACAAAAAACAGAAGACATAATAACAAACAATCCAGAATCTGTCCTTATGCAAGAAGTTGACAATGCCCTATTTTCAACAGAAAAAGCGGCTTCAACAACAGCACCACGAACTAAGAATACCGCCAGTGCTGAATTCAAACAAAAGGAGCCAACAGAGATAGAAGAAAGCGAAATTGTTCCACCAGCCTCCAATATTTCTGACGAAACCATTGT
Source organism: Candidatus Colimorpha merdihippi (assembly GCA_018066145.1). GTDB lineage: Bacteria > Bacteroidota > Bacteroidia > Bacteroidales > P3 > Colimorpha > Colimorpha merdihippi. The sequence goes on from JAGHRY010000064.1 coordinate 5,321, forward strand.
TGCCTGCAATACGCAATGTTCGCCAGATTCAGTCATCAGCGATATCTGGAAATTCCTTCAAGCCTAAGATGCATTATGAAAAGTAAACTCATTATCTTTGCGATATTTTTAACGTTATCCATAGTCTGCTACGCGCAAACCGACATATACAAACTATATGCCAACAGAACAGACATACGGGTTGCAAGTGTAACCAACTTCACATTGGATTCTGGAATAACAGTAGACGTTACCCTTCTAGAGGCTATTGATGACCATGGTTGGGCTTGGATTTGCAAAGAATTCGCTCTCCTGAATCCTTCCGAGGAACAACAAAAGCAAATTGACAACGGCTGGGATGTAGTATTTTTCTCACAACGAAGCAGGCAAGACCCCACCAAAACCGTAACTATCACCGATAATAATATTGATCAAGCGAATACTTGCTACATTGGAGTATCTTATCTAAAACAAACACTATACATATTTTGTTACGACACGACCCAACAAAATGATGTGATTGTGAATTACTTTATTGAAAAAATGAGAAGAAAATAGCAAACATCATCATTTTATACTTTGATTATATGCCCGACCACATCTTACCTTTTATTCCGGATCAATCACTAGTGAATATCAGAGGGAAATGGATCTAAATCCGCATAACACATTCTCTGGCAATATTGGCCTTATACTAGTAACATTCATTCCATCAACAGCCTTACCACATTATTTGATAATCAAATGATCTTTGGACCATACAAAGAATGTAGAATAGCGATAAGTATGCACATTTGCATAAACACAAAAGACTTATCTTTGATTAGGCCAACACGTTAATATCCATCATCAAATTAACAAAAAAGAGTGACCATATATATGGTCACTCTTATAATCTATACAAATATCAATAAATATGTAAAATCAAGACATTCGTGATAGAATGGATTTTATGTTAGGATCATACGAACTTGGCATTAGACTGAAAAGGAACAAAAATACAACTCAGCAAATGACCTAATTGGGATATCTTGAGCTGAATTAATACCACTGCTATCTATTAACGATGATATCAATAATCCGATCGACATCAGCATCAGATAGTGAATGATGTAATGGCAAACAAATTACTTCTTCCGATACTCGAGTAGCATTCGGTAGATTTTGTATGGTCGAACTCGGTAATCCCCTATATGTACTAAACGTGCTAATTAGTGGATAGAAATAACGACGTCCGAAAATGCCATTTTCTTTCATCTTAAGATATAGCTGATCACGAGTAATGCCATACTCATCAGCATTCACGAAAATCGGGAAATAACCATAGTTATGCCGTACCCCTGGAATATCGTCAATGAAACGAATGCCAGAAACATCACGTAATGCCAACTTATAGCGAATAGCTACTTGACGCCTAGCTTCTATCGCAGAATCAACTTGTTTGAGATTGAGCAATCCACAAACAGCACGAATCTCATCCATTTTGCTATTGATGCCTGGCGCTATCACTTCGGTTTCACTTGCAAAACCGAAATTTTTTAGATAATCGATACGCTGTTTCAGTGCATGGTCGTGCATGATCATTGCGCCACCTTCTATCGTGTTATAGACTTTTGTTGCATGGAAACTAAGCGTTGAAACATCACCATATTCTAAAATTGAACGACCATTGATTTCTACGCCAAAGGCATGGGCAGCATCATAGATAACTTTCAACCCATACTTATCAGCTATTGCTTGGATACGGTCAACATCGCAAGGAATGCCATAACAATGGACAGGCATAATAGCTGTTGTACGTGGAGTAATTGCAGCCTCGATAGCATCAGGATCAATACCACAAGTGCGTGGATCTATATCCACAAATACGGGTTTGATTCCATTCCACCATATACTATGAGTAGTGGCTACAAAACTATATGGGGTCGTAATCACTTCGCCAGTAATTCGCAATGCCTGGAGAGCAGTAAGCAATGGAAGTGTTCCATTGGTAAAGAGACTAATATATGGCACTTTTAGGTATTCACATAATGCTTTCTCTAACTGTTTATGAAACTGTCCATTATTTGTAACCCATTTACTATCCCACACCTTTCTAAGTTCTGAAACGAACTCATCATAGTCGGGCAACAAAGGTGAAGTTACTGTAATATTATCTGCCATTGCTTATTGCTTTAAAGTACATAATAGCATCTAAAAGAGACTATTTCTTCTTCCCAAATAATCCTTTTTTCTCTTTCTCTTCTTTTGTAGTATTCTCCTGATCAACATTTTCCTCTCCGTAGCCATAGCCATAACCATAGCCATAACCATAACCATAGCCATAACCATAACCATAGCCATAACCGCCATTACGACCGTATAGAGGTTGTTTCTCATAACGGACACCATTGAGAATCATGCACATTGACGGGAAGGCTTTTTCTTGATACAAACGCTCAATGTCGAGAAGCATTCTCTTATCAAATTTTCTAGCACGAACGAGGAAACATGTATGATCTGCAACATGCTTAATGATATCAGTATCCACAACCATACCAGCAGGAGCTCCATCTATAAGGATGTAATCATATCTTTGGCGGAGAGACGCGATGAGGTCATCAAAACGTTTAGTACCAACCAATTCGGCAGGATTGGGTGGAATAGGACCTGAAAAGAGAGAATCAACACCTTCAGCTATTACGCCATGCTGAATCAGTTTGTTGATGTCATTTTCTCTCTCAGTGAGATAATTGACAATACCCGGGTTCTTACGCGAATAGAACAAATGGGTGAGCGATCCTTTACGTAAGTCTAAATCGATAACCAGCGTTTTCTTGCCTGCGATTGCTAGTGCTGCTGCCAAATTACTAGTGGTAAAAGTTTTACCTGAACCGGGCAAAAGCGACGAAAATAGAATTACCTTGGCTCCATCCGAAGGGCTTGAAAGAAATTCTGTTTTTGCACGGAGCAACCTAAACGATTCTGCAATTCCGCTGTGATCCTTATCGCTAATAACAATATTACGGGTATCTTTCTCATCTTTATCAGGAATCTCACAAAGGAAGGGAATGGTCGTAGCCTTTTCGATGTCAGCATATGTCTTCACTTGAGTATCAAACAGTCGTCTCAAGAAATAGAACAATATAGGAATTAGCAATCCAATAATCAATCCTGTATAAGTGTTTTTGGAGATATCAGGTGAAATGGGTGCACTACTAACATATGCCTCATCAATCACTTTTGCACAACCTTCCAAGGATGGCTGACTTATCATCATTTCCTCTCGACGAGTAAGCAATGAAACATAAAGTTTTTCTTTAATATCTTGATTGCGCTGAAGTCCTTCGAGATACACTTGCTTTTGAGGCACAGAACGAACCTTGTTAGTAGCTGCATTAGCTATGTTCTGCTCATTGATTAAACGGTCCTCAAGTGAGGCAATATAACTTTCTGTAACAGAAATGAGGTCGGCTTTTTGTTGTGCCTGATTTTCCAGAACTCGAGCAGCTACCGGGTTATTGATGGTTCCCTGTTCTTTATATCGAGATACTTTTTGGGCATGATCATTATAGCTAGAAAGATAGGACAATACCGTTCCACTAGAAACAGTACCCACGGAAGGAAGTATTTGAGTGCCATCGCTTGCTTTAACGTCCTCTAACAAAGTGCGAGCGCTATTTAGCTCTCCAGCTAAACGATTCACCTCATTATTCGATCTGATACTGGTACTGATATAGTTGGAACTGAATGCGGTTGAGGTTACCACATCGTTAGCGCTTCGATAGTTGGCAACTGCGGCCTCTTGTGCGCCAAGGTCATCACCGATAACGTTAATACGTTCATTAATAAAGTTATACGTTTCATTGATGATGCGTTTCTTATCATTAATAGCACCCTCATTATATACTCTAATAACCGTATTAATTACATCAGCACAACGACGTGGAGAAGAATCCTGAAGTCTGATATTTACAATGGTATTATGCGCATCTGCTCGTTTCACTGATAGTTTGTGTCTATAGTGATTTACAAGGAAGTCTGTATTATAGAAATCAATATTAATAGTTTGCCCCAAATAATCCGAAACGAAGGACCAGGTTTTATGAAGTCTTATACGACCCATAGGTGTTACAATCACCTTATCGAAAGGAATATACATAGGGTGGCGTCCTGGTACTCTAAGCAAACCATAATCATTATTGAGGATTTTAACACTCATGAAATCCGGCTCGGAGAAATCATCCTCAGAATATTCTAATTCGATTGGAGATACACCATAAAGGCTTTTTTCTCGCTTAAGAAAAGTCGTTGTTGTACTGTAAGCAACATTTAGCCTGAGAGCATCAACAGCCTGTCTAATTGTGGACTTCGAAGTAAGAATCATCATTTCGTTGTTGATACTAGTCGAATAGAATGACTGCAAACCTAAAGTACGACGAAGAGATAATTCACGTGTATCGCTATCAGACACTCCAACATCATTTCCACTACGCAACAAGATTTTTGCTGCGCTAGCATAAACCTTCTCTTGACGACGTGAAACAAAATTGGCTATTACAGCTCCTACTGCAGCAAATATTATTAGCCAATGAATGTTTCTCAGGAGTAGGAAGATAATATCTTTAACCTGAAAACTAACAGATTGATTATCCTCTAAAAAGGATAGCTGAGTACGAGTATCGTTACTACTCTCATTATTACTTTTGTTGGGTTGGTTGTTTTCCATATAAATTAATTTCTACCAGTAAAACGTTGAACATAATTCATAAGCGAAGTGGTAAGGGTAAGCATAGAGAGACCAACCGATAACCACGACACCAATCGACTAGCTTCTGATCTTGGTGTTGCTTTATTATATTTTTGAGTGATTATGAAATCATTCTGTTGCAACATAAAGAAGGGATCCTGAAACACTGATGAAGATCTTGGATCAAGATAACGCATAACCATCTTTCCATCCACCTCACGCATAACAGCAATTTTATTACGATTTGTATACATGCTTAAATCGCCACACATAGCAAGTGCCTCAAGAAAAGTACAACGCTCATTTGTAATGTGAATCACTTTACCTCCTTCTGCTCCAAGGAAAAATATTTTAAAACTAGCAAATCGAATCATCACGACGGCGTCTACCAAATATCCACCTCTCACTAACATATTTTTAATCGAATCCTGCAAAGCCAATCGGGACAGTCCCGCAACATGCACTTCACCAAGAATCGGAAACTGAATATTACCATTCACATCTACTATGTACGAACCATGGGTTCCCTGTCCTACACCAGAATTGACAGCAGAACGACCAATGTTGAACGGTTTTGCCAGTTCTTCATTTGATGAGAATACCGTGATGTTTAATTCATCATAAGGGGCAACTACTGCCTGAAATTTATTCTCTAATTCAATTTGGCTTCCATGCTCCATATCTTGAAGATAGTTAACCTGACCTGGTGTTACACAGGAGGTAAGAGCAACAGTTGCAACAAGTGCAATCAAAGGTAACTTGTATACTACTTTCATCTTTTTATTTTTATTTATATAATAAACGTATAATTGATTTCATTATTGTACTCTACCCATTATTTATTTTTTTCCAATCAAATACGCCTTGATAACATTTTTAACATTTTGAATAATTGCCTCTTTGATATACCTGAACCCAAAATCATTCCATCGTTGAGGATGGGTTGTAATCAACAATGAAAAGCTCGACTTCACTAAGGGAGAATTTGCTGATTCTAATTGAGCAATAATATCATTTGTAGAATGGAAAACAAGCCCCATGGAATCCCATTTTTCTTGGAATCCGGGGATTTTGTCCCGAACACTAACGCGATAACCATCCCATCGTCGCCCAGTATCTGTTAAATACAACGTTGACCCAAAATCCGTATCAAAATAGGGTTCATAATCAATATCTAACTCGCGATAATCATACTTCCTCCATATATCTTTACTATCCCATTGACTTCGTGGAGATCCATGCATACAAATACTTTTGATTTGCACAATCTTTCGAAGCTGCGACAAGTTAGAACAAAAATCATCATATGCCTCATCAATATTTCCGTTACACGTTGTCAAAGATTCATAATGGTATCCAATATCGTGACCTAGTGACGAAATCTGTTTAATAATGTTCTCATCGTAGCTTTCTGGAACCATTCGAAAATAATAAATTGCCTTAAGACCCAATTCTGACTCTATTTGGGCTGTTCGCAATGAGTTTTTCGGTAGGAGATCCACATCATGTCGTAGTTTAAAGTTCAAACCACTTTTTTTCAATGCGTTGAGTAACTGGGTATACTTGTCAAGTGTAAAATCCATATTTTTATTTTTCAAGTAAACTGACAATAAAAGCGTTGATATCACCTACCTGTTCATAATATTTTTCGCGACGAGATAACCAAATTGATTTTTGTGATTGTGAAGCAAATTCCTCTGCTTTTTCAATTGCTTCATTAGGTTTAGCAATATTTTTTAGCAGATTTCGATTCTGAAGCATCACAAAATTGGACATGTCATTAGGCCCCACGAATGAATTAGAACGAATGGCCGGGGTACCTAACAAAGCTGCTTCTGCGGCCATCGTTTGAGAGTCACCAATATACAAATCAGCAGAACTAAGAACATCATGAATAACTGAAGCCGGGGTTGGAAGACGATACTCAGACAATTCTTCTGGCAACGGACCTTCTACAGAAATATAAACTCTCATGTATTTTGAGACAGACTTTACCAATTGTATTTTATCATCAAAAGAAAAACCTTTGTTCCCGACATCATGATTTGCAAACCAACCAACGAAACGAATAATTGCATATGGCTTCGTTAGTCCATATTTTTCTACCACAGCTTTATCTGGATGAAACACTTGTGGGGAAAGGTAACAATCTTCAAAAATACCGGCAATTCTCACATGTTTGACCCCATAATTTAATTGGAATGGCTGGGGAGTGACCACTTGACTGCAAAGTGGGACCACATATTTATTTGTAACTTTTACAACTTCAGAATCCGGGAAAATAATAGATTTACAGCCAATAATTCGAGCTGTAACTACTCCATACAACGATGCTTTTGACACGATAACATCGGGATGAAACCTTCTGGCTATCGAGACATAATTACCTACTAACGAAAAAGTGCCTAACACCTTTTTCATCATTGTTTTATTATGTTTACCAAAAATTGTGTATGATACATTTTCCTCATCCAGGACATTCAGCAAAACATCTTTGTCTCGGGCTAATACGAGTATCTCGTGCCCGTGATTGTGAAGTATTTGCATTACATATTTAAATTGATAGTAATGTTTTGGATGATTCAGTTCAAAAATATACTTCATTCGGCTAACTTTTTAATAACTTTTGCAGGAACTCCTACAGCCAAACAATAGTCTGGAATATCCTTTGTAACAACAGCACCCGCTCCAACAACAGCACATTTACCCACGGTAACTCCCGGCATAATAATACTTCCTATTCCAATATGGGCACCGTCTTTTATAACTATCGGAGCATACTTCAACGGACAGTCCATTACTGGCATATCTTTATGGTAATACGATAAATCTCGTTGGTGGCATAACAATTGACATCCTGCAGTAATCCATACATTTTCACCAATTGTAATAAGATCGGGTCTAGAATCTTCAATAATCACAGTACGAGTAATTTTTGAACCTTTTCCTACATGAACACCCCGCAATCTATGGATAGCAGTGGTTACATGCGCTGGGAAAGTAAACTGAGCAATAATGGAAAGCAATCGAATCCAAATACCCTTCATGACTGAAATCACAGTTCGATGATTATTTGCCATAATACTTAACTTTACTATTGATAATATTCGTATTCTGAAACGCAATAATCCTCTTTACCTGACGGTAAGGTTGGGATATCCTCAACAAAACGCAATTCGACCTCAGATCCAACAAAATGATTGCGATAATTGTCTTCAATATAATAGAACTGATCCTGAGACTCTTGATTATCCTTAAGCTTTATCAAGATAACTAAATCTCCTTTCACATCCTGTCGGATTTGAAACTTATCAATCTTGTTGTATACTTTTTGATATTCAGGATTATGGTAGTTCAGTTCTGGGTAAAACATCATCGGCAATACGGTAGGGGAAATTGGAACTCCCTGTTTATTATACATCAATTTCCCCGCACGTCCCATTACCTCGCCTATCAAACGTGTATGGCGCCCACAAGAACATTTCTGTTTTTTAATGTAAGCCATATCTCCTACATGATATCTTAGGAATGGGAATACATAGTTGTCCAAATCTGTCGTACAAACAAAACCCACCTCCCCATCAGGAAGTACTCGGCCTTGCTTATCTGTAATTTCTATGATACATGCTTCTTCTGTAATATGAAGTCCTTCTCGTTTTGGACACTCATGAGAAAGGATACCTCCATCGCCAGCCCCATATGCATCATATACTGGTGCATTAAAAATCTCTTCCAATTTCCGCCGATATTCAGGCATCAACACCTCTCCTGTAGTAAGTACAACATTTACTGGAGGTAGCTGCAATTCATTTTTTTCAATATATCTTGCGAAAATATATAGCGAAGATCCATATCCCCGAACAGCCTTAGGTTTCAACTTTATAAATGCATCGTAATTCCGTTGCATGGCTTCATCTGAGACATCCGCACTGCTATACTTGAAATTTCGCATTATTATGCGATCATACAATCCCTTAAAAGAAAAGAAGTCTTTTTTCTTATTAATGGAACTCCCCCCCAGTGAGAAAATCTTATCTCCAAGTTTTAACCCATACCATTCCCAAGCACGCAGTGTCGATGCTTTCCAACTACTCCATTCAAGAGAATCCGTGCAAAATTTCAAAGGCATTCCTGTACTACCACCAGTTGAAGATTTTCGCCAACGTTTTGGGTTTATTGCTTTGCTAAATAAATCGTCATAGTTATCACGAATCGTCTGCTTAGTCAAAATCGGCAAGATAGCAAGATCCTCTCTAGACTTTATCTGTTCGGGTGTTATACCCAGGGAATCGAATAGTTTAGTATAATATGGGACTGTCTCATAACAATGGCGCACTAATGATTGAAGTTTTTTGTTTTGAATATCTTGAATATCTTTTCCCTCCAGATAATCATATTTTCTCAATTCCTTCAACTTTTTGACCACACTACTTCCATATACAAAATCGCCTATGGGAAGAAAGACAAACCTATCAAAAATATTATAAAGACTCATAAATCGATTTTATTCTTTTTGCTACATCTTGTACCGATAATCCAAGTGATAATATCTTTTGTCGACCAGTTGTTCTACTGTTGAAATCCAGTGCTTTGCTAATACACTCTCCTATTTCAATTTCAGAATCAGTTTTCGACACATATGCCCCTCTTACACCATCAATAACCCAACTAACATCACCCACATCAGTAGAAACTAATGGACAATTACATGCCATAGCCTCCTTTATTACATTAGGAGAGCCCTCACTGATTGAAGTTAAAAGGAGTGCATCTGCCGCACACATGTAATGAACGACTTCGTCATGGCTTTTATCATAAACTGGGAATAGCACAACATTCGGATCATGCAGCTGTTCAACAGATCTCTCAGCCAATCCATAACGCTTCTCGCCCCTAGCCGGATTCGAACACCAAATAACATATTTTTTATCAGCTTCAAACCCAAGCAACAAACGAGCTTTCTCTTTGTCTATGATTGCAAACTGATCAAGATTAACACCATTAGGAACAACAGGAAGGTTTATACCTATTTGATTTGCGGTCCTTTGCGATTTTGTAAGCGTTGCATCCCAAATATATCTAATAAAAAATCTCACCCATTTCAATTTAAATGAAGGATGAGGAAAGCTTCCTAATATCGAAACGACTACTTTGGTTTTTGTTCCAACTGATGCTATTGCGGCTACTACGCCACAAACAGAATAATGCGCATGGATGACATCCGGTCGTTCCTTTTGGATTAGGGTATGCAGCTTCACAATTGACTTGGCATAAGATTTCCACCCATGGCCTCGAATCGGGAATAAAAGCATGTCCAACCCTTCCCTTTGAAGAGACTCATATTGTGAACGAACAAAAGCACTTACCGTTCCTACTGACTTATTTCCACTAGCAACAAAAACTACTTTCATTTACTTCAAGTTATTCCAATACCATTCACACGCATGTTCAAAACCTGCCAAAGCATCATAGTTGGGATTGTATCCTAAAATCGTTCTCGCTTTTTCTATTGATGCTTGAGAATGAGGGATATCCCCTGCACGATTTTCCCTATATATTGGTTCTATCTTTTGTATGGACTTATCGAAACGAGAAAGATTATTTCTCAAACAATGAAATAGTTCATTCAATGTTGTATTGCCACCATATGCCACGTTAAAGACAAAATCGCGAGGCGCATTCTCTGGAAGTTGTGAATTAAATAATGCTACTCTTGTTTGGAGTTGTTCAGAGGAGATGGTTGCCGCTAGTTCATTGGCTAAAACCACATTATCAATATATGTAAAATCTCTGGAATATGAACCGTCTCCATTAATATATGGTGATTCATGTCGAATCAAAGCTTTCACCCAAAGTGGTATAACTGCTGCATATGCTCCATTAGGATCTTGGCGACGTCCAAAAACATTGAAATATCTCAACCCAATCGTTTCAATTCCATACAGATTAGAAAAGACATTGGCATACAGTTCATTCACATATTTTGTAATTGCGTAGGGAGAAAGAGGTCTCCCAATTATGTGTTCACGCTTAGGCAATTCCTTACTATCGCCATATGTCGAAGAACTTGCTGCATATACGAAACGTTTTACACCAGCATCACGTGATGCCACAAGCATATTCAAAAATCCATCAACATTATTGGCATTAGTATTCATAGGGTCCTTAATACTACGTGGAACACTTCCCAATGCAGCCTCATGCAATACCACATCAGAGCCCTTCACAACGTCTTTACAAAGATCGAATTCCCTTATATCACCTTCAATAAAATTAAAATTAGCATATTCCATTAAAGGTTGAATATTGTGAAGAAAACCCGTTGACAGATTATCGAGGCAAACTACCTCAAAACCTTTCTTTACAAAATACTCGCAAAGATTGGAGCCAATAAAACCTGCTCCACCGGTAATTGTTATTTTCATTTCATCTAATAATGTTATCAATAACTTCTTTTATCTCCCTTGAAAAGCGATAATTCGAGGATCTAAAATCACACCACGCTCAAAATTATGACAATCTCTCAATACTTTACTATCCAATGGATGGCCTTCGATAAAGAAATCAACATATTTTACAAACTCTTTACTTAACGTTTCTGTAGTAGTTTTCCAAAAAAGTGAGGGTGTATGGTCAACCACATAATGGGTGACGCCATCAATCTTATACGTTGGATTTTCGATCGTAGTCGGAATACTTGTTTCCACTCCGCCACAACGATCGCAAGAGACATCAATGATCATCGAATTATGACGCATTCTTTTCAAATCTTCTCGATAAATGATATGATCTTTGCGCGATGTATCCCACAAGATCGCATTTACAATAACATCAAACTGTGTTAACTCTTCTCTAAACAAGGCTTCAGTTTTACGATCATACTGAATTACTTCTGCGCCCATGAAATTTAATGTTTTCACAGCGCCGCGTGCAATATTTCCTCGACCCAATACCGCAGCTCTTGTATTATATGGAAATATTCCATGGCACATATACGCGTGGAAAACAGCCGCTTCACCAGCTATCTCATTATTACGCCAGAAAGAATGTCGCCCATTCTCATACATATCTTCCCATGCAAATGAAGACAGGTGATGATTTATTATTTTGTCTGTAATATCTCTATTCTGAACTGCATGGACCCATCCAAAAATAGTCTGATTATCTAATTGATCGAGATATTCTGCATCACCAATTTTGGGATCTGCTATATAATTCTTCGTCAAAACCTCCTGCCTTGATGCAATATTAACACCCTGACGACGATATTCTTCATCAGAAAAACCCAAAATCTCTCCATAGCCTTCTTCAATAAATATCTGTTTTGGATTATTAATAAATTGGATATCTTGAGGTACAAGCGTTCTACGCTTTTCATTTTCTTTATGTGAGATAGGAAGACCTACTGTATTCATTTTTCAGCATTTATTTACTATCCATAACTAACTCATATTCTTGTTCTAAACAAGCAATATGCCTATCTATATCATATCGACGCCGCACTTCTATTGCGCTTTGATATGCCTTTTCTATCCATGATTGGCGATGTATAACAAAATCATGATATAATTCATATAGGGACGTTATATTATCAGTAGGAAACAATGATGCATACTCGCCCTGATTTGTAATTTCTTTCATCACCTCCCAATCATTAACAATTGTTGGAACTCCTGCAGCAATTGCCTCTATAACTGCTATGCCAAAACTATCATGTCGTGTAGCATATATGAATAAGTCCATTTTTTTTAATAACCCCGGTACATTATTACTTAACCCTACAAAAGTCACATTTTCTACTAGCCCATGTTCCTTACAATAACTGACACATTTTTCATATAGTGGCAATTCACTCGGTCGTGAGGCCCCAATAAAACTAAAATGAAAATTTTCGCCTCTTTTTTTTAGATAGTCTAGAAATTGACAAATGAAATAATGATTTCTTCCTTCGCCAAAACTACCCACCATCCCCATTTCTACAACAAAATCATTCTCCTTCTGCTTCCTTTGCAACTGAAACTTCTCAAAATTCACCCCATTGTATACTACCGCACACTTATTCTTTGCACCAAATTCTCCACGCAACAAATAGTGATTCTTCTCATATTCACTTACAAAAATTAAGCGACCACAGCCTTTGAAAACAAATCTTCTAAGCCATTTACTTGCAGAAGAAAAACTAAACCCATGAAACGTATTTACGACTTTTATTCCTGTTCCAAAAGTGCACAGAATTGCAATTATTGCATTCAATGAAGTTTGCGCATGAACAATATCAATTTTTTCTTTTTTCAGTAACCTCCTTAACCTAAGGGAATATATCAGCCAACTTTTATTTCTCGGTAGCCTGATTAGCGGCACTTTCGTTTCATGAAAAGATTCAGAGAGAGTACCTTCAGAACGATATATGCATACCGGATCAAATGGCAGAGTATCTTTTCTACTGAAAATATCCAGCAGCAAAGTTTCTGCCCCCCCGCGGTTAAATCTACCGATATAAAAAGCAACTCTCATAATCCATTTTATAGCAAGCCTCTTGAGCCTAATTTGAATACAGCCCAACTAATAATCAAAATGGGCATCAACCAATACCACATTCGCACATATCGGTAGTTCCAATTATCAACCAACGTGATGCCATATGCCGCTATCATCAATAGTATTGGATATCCTGGCAATAGGAACCGTTCCGAATTTGCAAAACCACTTGTACAAACAATACCTAAATATGCAACTATAAAGGCACCGATTAGTGTAAAATTCCTCCAGTTCTTCTTTCCCAATAATGCATTTAATAATGCCAAAATCACAAAAATACCCATAAAGTTTCGAACATAATTGCCTCCATTATTCATTTGTTGAGCATATTGATTATCAACATCCACCATCGTCGGAAATGGCAAAACGAACATCATCGGCGCCATTACTGTACCTGTCGCATATTTGGCCCATTCATATCCTTTATTTACTTGGTGACTTCGTTTTGCCGCCTGGTTACCGCCACGGGAATTCCATAACTGTTCAGCTTCGCGCGCAATACGTCCACCTGCAAAAAATGTAATAGCAACTACAGCCCATACTATTAGCAGTACACGATTACTCTGAGTCATCATGGTACTATTCGAAAAGACTAAGGAACTAAAAATTGCAAAGACAACAGCCGATCCTAATACACTTCGAAAGAAAAACAAACTAGCTGTGAGCAAAAAAGCTAAAGTAACGTTCAAAATTCCTGCTTTTTTTTGTCTCATCATGTAATCAGATCTCTCTAGTGCAGCTACCGCCAAGAAAATCATTTCGGTTTCTTTTAAATGCATACCACAATACATTATCAAATTTGGACAGAAACAACAAAAAACTGCAGCCATGCGAGCAGCATCCTCGTTGAAAGTCCGTTGAGCTAACTTATAAATCAACACACACATCCAAGAGCCCAATATTGATTTAATAATACGCGTGATAAATATATTCGGCCCATATATTCCATATAGGAAATACAAATACAATGGATAGCCAATATCACCTCGAGAAACATGCCGCAGATAATCACGAGTTTCGTCCCATCCTATCTCATGGTACCAAATGGCAGCTGTATGATATCCTAATGAATCACTTGCTCCGAATTCGAATGGAATACCCGTTTTTATCGTATAAAATACCCATGAGAATAAAACCCAAACAATTCTTATAACCAACGCTATCACAAATAGTTTTCTCACAAATTTCTTTTGCTCATAACCATGCCATTTTCTTGATAAGCGCGAAGAATTTAAAAAGAAGATCAACACCCATGCAATACCTATCAACATAAATTCTGGTCGCATGATATAATCTCTAAATATAAAACTCACGGCTGCCAAAGCGAGAAAATAACTCACAATCGCTTTTGAAGAGAACTCTTTTGGAAAATACTGAATCACTGTATTCGATTTTTTATTTCGGTTCAATTATGTTTTCAAGCAAAACACCTGAACTATAATGATATAATGCTATTTAATTTTAAAAAGATGTAACAAAGCAAATAGCAGATAGTCGAACATATTTTTATATCCTTTTGCATCAATTACAACTAATCCTTTATACATATTCAAGGTATGCATTCCTTCATTCATACGTTTACTCGGTGAAACAATTCTTCGCACTGGAGTGAACCGTATACCATCTTCTGTTTTTGAGACTTTGTTCACAATCACTGCTCCACCATATGTCTTTGAACAATCTTGCATCGGACAATATACTTCACCTTGATATTTAAAGAATTGGCCTGCTAATCTGAAATCAGCTTGAGCAGACTCATATGTTCTTGAGTGAATAAATCTCATCTGAGATTCACTCCAATCATATTCCTCAAGACAAAAATGGTTTTCCCTGCCTCCAAACAACTGCCATTTTCCAAAATACTCAGTGATAGTAGAATCCCATAATCCGTCATTACAGATCGTCTGAACGGGTATCAATTGCTCATCCTTTTCACTATACTCATAGATATCCAGCTTTTTACTATGGCAATTTTCAGGATAAACATATACTTTACCTTCATGCCTGATTATGTTAGGGAAACTCAAATGAGTTTTTTCATGTAAAATGATATCCATGCTCAACATCTTATACGACACCTTGTCTATTGTCAACTTGGCAATACGGCCTCGTTTATGATATCGACACTCCTCAGCAAGTACATATATATATTTATCATCTACGTCCAAAATAAATGGATCCGCAAACCATCTATCGCTGTATATATTCTTAACCCAATGGACCTTTAATTTCTCAGTTCCAAACAAAGGCTCTACTCCTCCCTCAACAAACCCTATTATCCAATCTTTCCTAATCTTTCTCCTTATTATCATTTTACCCTCCTCCCGATTTTTAATAAAAACTGTTTTACTATTGACAATTTTCCTTTAACATAAAAACGTATACGTTCCTTCCAAATTGGAGAATGGTATATATTATACGTGTTCTTAGACACATTCTTCCAGTCTACTTTTTCAAGCATCTGTAGAGCCATATTATGATACTCCTTAGAAAGATAATATCTATACATTCCACTAGCCCTTAATCGATCCATGAGTACTTTAAAATCGGGATTAATCCTTTCTTGATTTTCCAAATATCCCAAATTCCACATCATATGGGAATTTGGTTCATGTAGTCTGCGCGTAGCCCTTTGCCCGATTGGTATATCTTGAAAATAATTTGATAGCGGTTTATTAACTAGAGCGACTTTGTATCGCAAGGCGATTCTAATCCATAAATCGAAATCTTCTCCTAATGTAATTCCACTACGAAACTGTCCTGCACTATAAAAAATGTCTTTTGGTATAGCTACAGAGCTAGACGTGATCGGCATACAGAGTCGCTTAGCATACACTTGACAATAATTGATGTAACCCATTTTAAAATCAGCCGGAAGCGCAACTGGAGCTATTCTTTTTTGTCCATTTTTTACCAAGTAGTAGTTTGTTCCATACAAACCAGCTTCGGGATACTTTTGTATTAAATCATCCATTTCCTCCAAAAAAGTATCCTCCCACCAATCATCCGAATCCAAAAAACATATATACTGTCCTCTCGATAAGGATACACCATTATTACGCGCTACAGCAACTCCCGAATTTTCTTGCTGCACCACCTGTGCATTTGGTTTGGTTTTCAGAAAATCTCGAGCAATTTGGAATGAATAATCCTTGCTTCCATCATCTACTACTATTACTTCGAAATTATTATACGTTTGAGAATAAATGCTTTGCAAAGTTTTCTCAACATATAATTCTTTATTATATAATGGGACAATTATCGAAAATCTTGTATGTTCCATTTAGTGAGAATGGTATTTATTTCTTTATCCAAGATCCTTCATGTCCAAGAAGGCGTTTTAGCCGACGATTAAGTCGGTATTTCAGTCTCCTTCTTCCTTTCTTCCCATAATTATCAGGATCGAAGTATATCCTCTGAAAATCTCTATCGGCAAGACGTTGAATCGACTCATCTGTTGGATGAATTATCGGGAGTATCGAACTTGTTTTCTTTGCAGCGGCAGGAGAATTAGAATTCCATGTATGCGTCGAATCTTCACAAAAACCTATATTGGAACATAGATTCACATTTGGCAAAATACCTTTCCCTCCCCGCCTCCAAATCGACATCCAGAATTGCTGATCCCAACTAGAATTATGTAAACCATCCTTATGTATCTCATCCAACCGGGCACACCAATATTCCCTCTCTCTCAAATCACATTTATATCTCCTTAATACACTATTTAATTCTTTTCTATTTAAATCGACCAATTTAATGTCAAAAATTCCCCATGCCCTCCTCCATGTTGCCCAAGCACATAAAGTATGGTTCATTCTGGAAAAATAGTACGACCCATCACCATACCTTTTTCCTTCCAACTGCATACTACCGATGCACATCACATTTCCATCATTGCGATAACGATCCAACATTTGTGCAGCAAATTCAAAAAAATCAATATGCGGAACAGCGTCATCTTCTATTATAATACCCTCATCAACATGTTCAAAAAACCATGAAATGCCTCGCGCCGGTCCTGGGCCACACCCTAAATTCACTTCAGAGTATAGCGTATGGACATCACATTTCCAATCTATACTCTCCGATATTACGGTACGGACTTGTTGACACCTTTCTATATCTTGAGTATTACCTTCACGAGCTCCATCTTGAAAAACGAACAATACTTCAGGCTCATACTCCCTTATAGCTCTCAATACTGTGCTGGTTAATTCCGGCCTATTAAAAGTAACTAAAAGTACTGGTTTCTTCATTTTTCCTTTTTTAAATAATAGCTATCTATAGGCTTCCGTCCTATTCCGTAATGGAATCGATAATTCGATGCTCCATCGGTGAATACCGGAACCACTTTCTTCTGCTTTAGAATTTGTTGGGTCTGTTCTGAATAGTTACCCCATGTATAAGCATAAAAAGATATATATCTCGGATGGTTTGATAGCATATTAATACATTTATTCACAGATTCTTCAAACTGGTCCGAGGATAGTCGAGTTGCATCATTGTGCTCATATCCATGCATTCCTATTGTGACGTTTTCTGAATGGATTGAAAACAAATCTTTATGAGTAATATATTGAGGGTTAAGTGAATATTCTTTTCGTTTACTTATTCCATCCAAATAACAAGGATTCACGAACAAAGTAACTGGCACTTTTCTTTCTTCAAGAAACGGTATTATCTGCAAGACGGATTCAAAACCATCATCACAAGTCAATACCGCATACTTCTTACTTCGGAATAAATCATGACACATCATCCAATACGCTTGTTCTAAAGAAATAAACGTGTATCGTTGTTGATAATTAATAATCCTCTGTTTGAAATCTTTTGTAGATGACCAATCAACCCTCATATTCAATTGCTCATCATACTTGTCACTCACTGCGTGGAACACGAATACTTCAATTGGAGACAATCGCATTTTCTCCATCTTCCTAACAACTTTCCTAAACATTTTTCTCACTCTACCCATGCCCATTATTTATTCCTAAAAATTCGACTGCTTCTTATCTTTCCTGTATTAAAAAAATGGACATAATCGAATAATTCGAACCAATGTAATGCATCCCCACATAATTTTGTCTTTAAAAGGTCTCCTTGACAATATTTCGGATTTTTTATAACAAACACCGACTTGAGTCCAGGATAATCCTTCATCGTTATTATTGCTTTATGCTTCAAATTAAGACGATCAAATTCTTCAACATCTTCCTCCGGACAATTATCACCATCTACCAAAACAAATAAATTGTCCAAATCTAGTCGCTTTGCCCTGTCATACCACTTCTTCCTAACCTCAGCTTCGGTTGAATAATGAATAAAATGTATAGTTACATCTCCAAGCTCACTCCGCAAAACACCTACCGGATATTTATACTCTGATGGAATAAAATCTATCGGTTGATTGACATAATAATCTATGTTTGAAACAAACACATTAAACTCTGCAGGAACGAAAAATGCACAATTAATAGTCGGCGATTTAAATTGAAGACCTAGCTCATGACTTATCATTCCACCTAAACAGGTATTTGAGACCAAAGAAAAATTATTATTCCTAAGTCTTGACCTATTTAGAAACCGCACTACAGATTTAATTATTTTTAATCCAATTTTCATCCTCCAAATCCATCACCATCTCCTCCCTGTGAGACGGCATCTTTTATTATATTAAATGATTCCGGGTACGAGAAAGAAATTCTTTCTTCTCTTTCATTCCAAAAAATCTTACTTCCACTAATATATTGAGCCAATCGAGGATCCCTCGTCGAAAAATTATTGTTTTTCAACTTTATTATATGTTCAGCAATCGAAGCGAAGACTTGTTCTTCATATTTCTCGTTATAATATAGATACTTGATTGACAGGCTTCTATCCGAATCGCTAATATAATAATAACCCTGCAATTTCCCATCCACAAAAATCTTCACTCCCGACTTCCAAAACCGAGAACTTTTCCCTGCGAAGTATCCCGTCCAGTAATCTCTACCATATAAAGGAGCCCAATGTCTATATGAATATTCCATTATCCAATTTAACATTGGCTGCTCTCTTTGCCATAAGTCTTTTTCCCGGTGATCCTGTATAAACGAATATGTGTTATCATCTATAAAGCTGGTATACATCAAACGATATTTGGTCAAAGTTACTTTTTTCTTTATCCCGGAACGACGCAACCTATTTGCAGCTTTCCAATTCTCATAATGATACAGTAACTTTCCTTTAAAAGTATCTTTGACGATATTTTTTTGTTCGAAAATATACTCGCTCACGAATGTATTTTTCAAACCCAAAAACTTGAATATCTCTACTGTTTCTGCAGCGCCCCACATATCGAAATAATTCCCTTCACCATACTCCTCTGCCAAGCAACCAACGGCTATTAAGGCATAACCCTTACCTCGACAATCCGGATGGCACCACAAAGTTGTAAACCACCATACCTTTTGACCGCTTATCAAATCTGGGAAAGCTGCAGTACAGGCGACCATTTTATCGTCTTCAAAAACTGCAGAGGCAATTGGATCATCATCCAAAATGTATGGGTTATGTAAAATTGCATTCGCCCTATCGGGAGATAGAATTCGATTGGAATATCCTTCCAAAGGACGATTATGCCATAACCAGTCTCGGACTTCCTTGGCTTTAAAGATCTTTATGTCGACTTGTTCTTCCATCTAACCAATATGGTTCAAAACAGAATCAATAATTGCCCCCATATTCTTCATTTTCAATATTTCTATCATTTTGAATTTGAAACCGAATTCATGCTCTATTTCAGAAAGAAATTGTGTAAATGTAAGTGATGTCCATGCAGGCACATTCGAGGCACTTAATTCATCACTGATTTTTAGCTCCGGTTGTCCAAACACAGCTTGAGCTATCAATTCCAACTTATCAGAAATCTGTTGTCTTGTCATTATATCAATTGTTTTAATGCTGCTCGATCAATCTTATCAGAATGATTCAGCGGGAAGGTATCTAGATAGATTATACGAGAAGGTATCATATATTGCGGCATTTTAGATTTTAAATATGCCTCTAATGAAGATCTCTCACGTCCAATAGATTCAATAAATAACGCTATTTCTGTCAATCCTTTTTCATTATTAAACGATATGGCTACGCTTCGACAATTATTATCATAAAAAGTTCGCGCATGATACTCTATTTCTCCTAACTCTACTCTATATCCTTGAATTTTGGCCTGCTGATCGATTCTGCCGGAATAAATAATATTGCCACTCTTGTCCCAATAACACAAATCCCCAGTAGAATAGAAACGCAACAACTCTCCTTCTATCTCTTTAATAAAGAAGGATGCATCATTCCGTTCATCATTTTTCCAATATCCTCGGGTAATTTGATCGCCAGCAACACATAGTTCCCCCTTTATTCCCTGCCCCAAACTGTTACCATCTTCATCAATAATAATGGCATTTACATTAGCAAGTGGTTTACCTATCGAAATAATACCATTTGACGACAGGTTAGTTTCGTCACGGTGCAACTTATAGCATGTACAATATATAGTAGCCTCGGTCGGCCCGTAGAAATCATATATATCTGTATTTACCGCACATTTGAACCAATCCTCCATCAAATCTACTGGACACGCTTCTGCAGTGAGAATGCATGTTTTTAATGATTCTATCTTCATCTCCGAAAAATAGGGCCGTAAGTACGAAAGCATCGAAGGAGCCATAGCACCAAATGTAATACCCTGGTCTAACATCAATTCTGCTGCATAGAGATATTTTACTTGCCCGTAAGGAATTGTATAAACACTAGCCCCTTTGACCAATGCCACCAAAAATGATTGAATACTTACATCAAAAGTAAGGTCGAAAGCTTGAAGACACTTATCTGACGATGTTATTTCTATTCCCGTCTTCCAAAAAGAATCCATGAAGGTTGCAATATTCTTCCTCGACAAGCAAACTCCTTTTGGTGTACCCGTACTCCCTGAAGTGAACAAGATATATGCCAAATTGTCATCTGGTACTTGCACCGGGTCTTCTATACAGATTTTTTTTAAGCAACTCGTTGTTTTTATTATCTGAAAACCAGAAGCTTCAAATGGCGATTCTTTTGCAGAATCAATAATATAATTGGTACCAACCTGAGCTAGAATATTCAAATTTCTATCCAATGGTTGATTAGGATGAAGTGGTACGTATGCTTTACCCTCCATCCATAATGCAATAATAGCCGCATATGTATCAACATCATCGTGTACAGCTAATGCTACAATATCATCAATAATTTTCTGATGCTGGATTGCGACTCTAATTTGACAAATCTTCGTTCCTAATACAGCATAGGAATACGAAACCCCATTAATATAAAAAGCACAATTCTCTCTACATTCGAGAATCTGTTTGCTTATGGGCAATAGTACTTGATCAAAAAAGCTATTTACCTGCATTCTTATGCTTTCTTATATATAACAATAATTTTGTCGTTGTGCGCAGATTCTTTGACACCTTTAAGTATTCTTGCAAGTACTTTAAAGCCATATTGTATCTGCCCATCCTTGCATTGGACCGAATGCTTTCACTTAATGTTTCTAAATAAACACATTTAGAATATTCTGATGGATTAATTTCATAGAATTCGCGATCTATCGGTAATGATTTGACACAATAATCATCTTTTGATATCATGCTATGTATCCCACCTTGATGATACCTATACACTCCACCATTAAAGGCAAACAAATATCCCTTTCCCACAGTCAAAAGGTGATATATTTCATGCATATCACGATAATATCTATATTGTTTTTGCCATTCTGGAGTAAACATCGATCGCCTGAACACCATTGTTAATGGCTGCGTTACCCATGGACCGAAGAACATTTCCATAGAAATATCTACTCCAACCTGATCTTTTTTGAGATATCTGCCACACTTGTCCCGACTAAACTTTCCATTCTCTGAATTCAAATGACTACATCTATGGAAACAAACGGAATAATCCGGATGTGATTCCATAAAGTCTACTTGTTTTTGCAACTTTTGAGGATCTGTCCAATAATCATCACCTTCACAGTATGCAATATACTTACCTCTGGCTCTATTGTAATTAAAAGCTATATCAATCACCGACTCCATCCCTTTCGAATACTGATTCTCATCTTCATACAATGGGAATATTCGACTAGGGTATTTCGATGCATATTCTTTTATTATTTGATCCGACCCGTCAGTAGAGCAGTCATCATGAATCAATACTTCATACTCAAAATCGGTTTGTTGCATCATAAAACCATCCAAACATTCCTTCAAAAAAGGGGCATGGTTGTATGACAAACAACAAATACTTACAAGTGGTGTAGTATCTACCATTACCTTACTCTACTTCTACATTATATAAGCGATTTACATCCCTCATATAATTATCCATTATATCTTTATTATCGAAATGAATAAACATTGTTCCAACGGTATCGTTGGCCCCATTGAATCCTCTGACTTCAACCCCGGAATCCAAAAATAAAGTTTTATCAACCACCATTCTCTCCAACTCAGGCAACACTTCAACACTTCTTAATTTCCCAGTCTTGTTCGAATGAAGAATGACATTCCCCCAATATCCATTGCAACTTTTTTTATCAATTTCGAAATTCATCCCAACAGCTGCTTTCACGGCACAATCAATCATATCTATTCCATAAGCATATCGAACCATCTCTGATAATCGATTGCCGCCGCCTCGTGGAGAAACTTCCATTAAATAAGGTGTGCCATTCTTACTAATACGACATTCAATATTGAAAACTGACGTTCTCATTTGCAGTAAGTCAATCAACCGTTGAATTTCGCTTGTCAAATATTCTTGAACCGAGTTTGACATAGAAGATGGCCATGAATATGCCGCTGGAGTGAATGGATTGGGCGCATTTTTATCGAACAATTGGTTGTCAAACGAAACAAATGCCAATTTGCCATTTACAACAAAACTATCTGCATCGGATGTAGTGCCCAAAGGTTCGATGAATTCTTCAATGATAAAATCAGATGAATGTATCGAAAATAATTGAGCTTGATCAATTGCCTTCTCCAATTCTGCTGGACTATCAACCCTTGTTACCCCTTTACTACCCGCAGAATCGACAGGTTTTACAATACAGGGATAAGGAATCGTTGATATTTCCTGAAGAGCCATTGACTTGTCTTTGTACGACTTAACTATCGGTACATTGAAACCATTTTGCTTCAAGAAAGCCCTAAACAGGGACTTATTTTGCAATATTTCCACCGAATTACTTGGTCCTGCCGCTGGAATACCCATCTTCTCTGCTACGTAAGCCGCAGTGGTTACCCCAGGATCAACTGCAAAAGACAAAATCCCATCAATATTCTTTTCCTTAGCCACGGAAAGAACCGCTTCTTTGTCAATGATACTCACATTCACATACTCATCAGAGTATTTGTGTGCCACATTATCCGGTAGATAATCAGCTGTGATAACATGAATACCTAATTTATGGGCCGCCTCAATCACAGGTACCAAATAATAGATACCACCTAAAAGCATTAATTTCTTTTTCATTCGAATAATATTACGGCTGGATTCTGATTTTGCTTTTTATTTCCTTTATTTTTGTCTTCCATGACCTCGGATACGGCCGATCGATTCCTCTTTTTATATTCCGCTTTGCTAATGGATAATAAAGCAAACAGTACTTTGGCAAAAAAGGCTTCATTAGTTTTAAAGTATCAAACTGCGAACGTAACATGGCTTTTTTATCCATACCAGACCATTGGCCCATATTATTAATACGATATAGGGACGTGGGCTTTTTCAACCGACCAATAGGTCCATGCGAGGCCATTATCATCCCTATTTCCCAGTCAGCAATGTAATGTTCGAAAAAGATTTCTGGTAACATTTGTAGAAATTTTCTTCGAAAGCAACATGCAGATAGGTTACCTATTTGATTGCCGTAGACTATAGTATCTCTCAGTTTCAATTTATAAAAGTCGTTTTTATATGGCCATGAGTGTACTATTTTCCTTCCATTCTCTTGAAAATAATAGTACATTCTATTGAACGACATTGAAAAATGCGGATGATGCTCCAAAAAATTGACATGTTGTGCCAAATGGTCTGCCGTTTCCCACCGATCATCTCCCTCTAAAATAGCAACATAATCACCTCTGCATACAGCAAAAGCCCTTTGATAGTTGGCAACGAATCCAATATTATGGTCACTCTGAAGGTAGTCGAATTGGAATGGTGATTCAACCTCGAGCCTCTTTATTATTTCCAAAGTCGAATCAGGAGAGCTGTCATCAGCTACCAAAACCCTTACATCAGCATCAATTTTCTGGCGAATAATACTATTCACGGCTTCGCCAATAAAACGTTCCTGATTGTAGCAACACAATATTATGTCAACTTTAGGTCTTATGCCCATGCTGTTATCGACGAATATTTTTTATCGGGTACAGTAATTTCCGTCCTATTCTATACGCCCATGAACCCGACACAGTGTTATACTTTTGATGATAGCCAACATACTCTCGACATTTAGCAATAAACCACTGCATATCTAACCCTTGAGAAACAAAGAAAGTCTCAGCCTCAGCAACAAACTTTTTATCCCCAACTTCTATTGCCATAAACATTAATTGGGCATATTCCTGAATTTTCAATCGACTAATCAGTTCGCTACCGCAACCATATTTATTTGCAATATAAAGTTGTGTATCAAATACACCCCGTTCATACTTCCATTGTTGACCAATACTTTTGGGAGAAGATAGCCCTCCCTGCCGATTCGTATACACTGCCGTAGCTTCATCGATGTAGTGAACATCCCCTAACTGGAACAAGTCAAGTGCCATTGCTAACGAAGCATCACTCAAACCCTTATATGGCCCGAGTGTTTTATAAATTTCAGACTTTATAAGCCACGTTGGCGGCGCTATATATCCAGCCGTTAGTAAGTGATCTTCAAAACATTGTGGAATTTTACCGGTTCTTTTAATAAAATTCTTTTTTGTGATACGACCATTTGAATCACCCACATGACAATCGGTGTAACACATCACACACTCCGGATGAGACTCCATGTATTCGACCTGCATCTGGAGCTTTTTCTTATTTATCCAGAAATCATCTCCTTCGCATTTAGCAACATATTTGCAGTCGTACTCGCCCAATAATTCCCTCAATTTTTTGCCTAGAAGCCCCTTCGAATACATATTACTACCCGAAGGCTCTATTACTGCCCTAATAATGTCCGGATACCGTCTTGCATACTGCATTATTACTTTATCCGACCCATCTGTTGAAGCATCATCGTGAACAACCACGACAAAGGGGAATGTTGTTTCTTGCTCAACAAAACCCTTTAACGTACGCTCAACATAATCCACCTCATTGAATACAGGGCAGAGGCAAACTACTAATGGAATCAATGAATCGCTCATTACTCTGAAAGCATGAAATCTTTCAAATTGCTACTCAACCTTTGTTTCAACAAAATCAAACTTGGGAGTAATATCACCAGGTTCTTTCCCCACATATCCTCCAACTGATACTGCTTTGTTTGCGATAACAAAAGATACTATATCATATTCCACCAATATAGGCTCTTTCTTATCCACAACAAACAAAAGATCAATTGCATAGCTACCCCAATTTAAGAAATTAGCAGGAATACGGCACTGTTGTTCGTATACTCCCGCTTCATGTTCCAAACTATAGCATCTTCCACCTCCAGACATTGAGAACATGGCAATACCTTGATCGTTTTTGAGATGAAATGTCAAATGTGACTGTTTAAAATCTCGCTTTAGACGATATTTGATATTAAACTCTATCTCATTATCCATATTCATAACGTCTCGATAATCCTTTCCAACTGCACGTACTCCAATCTCTAAAAGTTCGAAACCTTTTCTAGACATAATCGGTTCGTTTCCGTACTGTTTGTGATTAATGATATCGCTCTTTCCTTTCAGATAAGTAGACACTGCAGTTTCTACATCTGCATCCATTGCCACCATACCATGTTCAAGAATTATGCCTCGCTGACATAACGATTTGATACTGGTCATATTATGACTTACAAAAAGAACCGTACGACCATCATCCTTACTCACATCCTGCATTTTACCGATGGCTTTCTTTTGGAACTCAGCATCACCAACGGCTAATACTTCATCAACCACAAGAATCTCGGGTTCCAAAAATGCCGCAACTGCGAAACCCAAACGTACCGTCATACCCGAACTATATCGCTTTACTGGAGTATCAATATAACGCTCACACCCGCTAAAGTCAATAATTTCATCAAGCTTTCTATCAATCTCGGCTTTAGTCATACCCAAAATAGCACCATTCAGGTATATATTCTCTCGACCAGTCATCTCACCATTAAAGCCTGTACCAACCTCTAGCAAAGACCCTATTCGGCCTCTAGCGCGAATCTCACCTGTTGTTGGACCTGTAACACGAGACAGGAGTTTCAAAAGGGTACTTTTACCTGCACCATTGCGACCAATAATTCCAACAACCTGACCTTGATCAATCTTCAGGTTAATATCTTTGAGGGCCCATACATAATCACTATCAGCCTTCAATGCGCGGTTATTCACCGAACCAATTTTTAGGAAAGGGTCTTCCTTTCCCAAGACTCGCATAGCCCAAAAACGCTTTAAGTCATCACTTAGTGTCTTTGAGGAAACCAAACCGAGTCTGTATTGTTTAGAAATATTTTCAAATTCAATTGCTGTAGCCATAATCTAATTCTTTTGTAATTCTTTTTCCTGGATTCACATCATTATCTCATCTACATAAATTATACAGTATCCAAGAAACTCTTTTGAGTTTTGTTAAATACAATCAATCCAAAAAATATCATGAGTATCATGAAACAAAAACTATATCCAAGCCATTCCCATCCAATGAATTCACCAGCGCCTAATGCTCCATATTTAAAGGTTTCAAGTACAGGTGTTACCGGATTGAATCTCATAATATTATATAATTCAATACCGGCTGCCACTTTCCCCTTTGCCAAACTCAATGGATACACGATAGGTGTAGCATACATCCATAAGCTGGTAACAAAGCCGAACAGAATACCCAAATCACGGTATTTCGTAGTCATGCTGGTAATCACCATTCCAAATCCAAGTGCCAAGCCTGCCATCATTAATACCAGAATCGGGAATAACAACAAATACCAGTTGGGACTTGCAGGACAATCACCCTTAACATAATAAAATATGTAAATAGCAATAAACAATCCTATTTGAATAAAGAATCTCAACAAATTGGATGTAACATTTACCAGCGGGGTAATAATTCTAGGGAAATAAACCTTACTGAACAAGCCACTATTTCCTCTGAATGTACCTGAAGTTTTACCTAAACAATCAGAAAAATAATGCCACATAGCAGTACCCGAAAGGTAAAACAGTGGTTTAGGAATACCATCTGTACCGATTCCGGCGATACCACCAAATACTACCATGTACATGAAAATTGTCATTATTGGTTGAATAATAAACCATAATGGTCCTAATACCGTTTGCTTGTACTGAACCGTAATGTTTCGTTTCACCATTACGGTAAACAAATCGCGGTACTGCCATAATTCTTTAAAATCAATTGCCAAAGCTTTATCCTTGGGCTTGATAATGGTTGTCCATTTTTGATTCTCACTCATATAATATAATGTTTATTTATTATTCAATTAGAAAATCCCTAATGCGAATGCTTGTGTTTCAATATAATGTTGTTCATTATTCCCCAAAAATACTTCCAATCTGTTCGAAGTGGGTTTTTCAAATAGGCTTCACAATATCTGCGCTCCGATTCTTGAATTTCATCCAATGTTTCGGGCTGATTCTTCTCGAAATATAGTGGAGGAAGCAATCCTGGCTTTGTTTTGATACGGAGTTCTTGCATCTCAGGACTATATAAACTAAAAAACTGCTGAGACAATGGTCTTACCCCTACAAGCTTCATTTCACCCTTAAGAATATTCAGTAGCATCGGCAGCTCATCAAGCCATGTTTTCCGCAAAAATGCACCAATGCCATTGATTCTGTAATCTTGGTAAAACTTTCCCGTGTTATCCAGTTTACGATGTTGGTATACATACTCCTGCAAATATTCGCTGTAAGAGTACATGGTGCGGAATTTGTAAACAGTTATTATCTTGCCACATTTCCCAACACGACGAAGTTTTGCTATAGGTGAAGTACTGGGAACCCCTTTTAAATTGGGCTCCTTCACTTTTCGAGCTATCACACGAAACTCTGCATGAGCAGTATTCTCATACACCACTTCAAAACCGGCACGATACAACCTTCCTAAGATTTCAACCCGATGGAAAGTGCGATTACATCCTTTTGTAATGCCAAAATATATTTTCTTTAGACCTTTTATCTTGGGGAAAACTCGATGCCATAAGTAGTGAAACCCATATAAAACCTTATTCAACGGCCACGGATATCGGCTCATAAACATGGCTTTTTTTACTGCTGATGTACGACAATAACATACCAAATATCCACCTTGATCTATCTTGCTATTTGCCTCAATCAGAAATTTATTGAGTTCAAATATAGTATGGAGCGGACGCATCACAAAAATCGCATGGTAATTTCTTCCATCCAACCTATCCGGAATAGGGTCGCATCCATTATATTTCATTCTCAGCAGTAGCGTCGAATCTGAAAATCGATTCTCATGCGACAGGAACCAAATGCATACCTGCTTCATTGATTCGTCATCAGTCTCCTCGAAAAGCAGCCTAACGTCAGGATCATCAATGTCTTCGGCCTTCAAATCATCACAACCCTCACTTCCCTTCTCAGCAAAATCATTGCTAGGAAGATACTGCTGCTCACGAAGAGGATCCAACGGATATAATGGTCTTCTCATGATACTTTTATTGAACTATCTCTAAAAAATGAGGGTGTATATATGTAGTTGCTACAGCAGCTACCCCTCTTATACTTACCACCAGACGGCGATCTTTTTTAATACGTTTGATATGGCCTTCGGCACCTTTAAATGGCCCATCAGTCACCCTAACCCTATCTCCTTGATGGTACTCTGGCTTATCTTCCCCTAAATATGAAAGTCCTTGTTTGCCAGCTGAACAAACAAACATAAAAACTTCCATTTCGGCTTCAGGAATAGCAGCAGGTTTATGCGATAGAGGATCTCGATATATCCAAATTCGTTCAAAATTACTTTGTTCGAATTGCTTCATATAATCTTCTGTGCTATAAATAAAAACTAATGAACCTATCACCTCAGGCACATAATACCGGACTCCTTCTAACAATAGCTTTCTACAAATTACTTCCGTCCGGTTGTAATGCACTTTTACCGCATACCATCGCAGATCATCCACTTTCTCAATAATAAAAAATATCTCAAAACCAGGTGCATTTCTTCCCATCCCCCTATGCTAAGGCATGGAGTATCTGGAGGAAATAAATGGTACTAACCATTATTTGTGCTCGCCCCTATCCAAGGGCAGAATCACAATCCACCTGGTTTTGTGTATATTACATAAACTAGTTTACACTAAACCCATAATGCAAAGATACTAAATATATTTTATATACACAAAAAAATATCAAAAAAATCCATGTCTAACAATAACGAATCAATTTTTTTTTGTACTTTTGCAAAACATTTTTTTATATTATCCCTCATGAATAAAATAAACAAGTTTCTGAAAGTGCGCGTTAATGCCGCACGAAAGGTGTCAAAAATAACAGGGAAAAGCACTTTTTTCCATTTTCTTGACTGCACTATTTGCAACCTAATTTACGGTTGTCGTTCGTACCAATATAGCGATATGGGATTCTACAAAATCCCCTACATTGAAAGATCCAGAATCATGACTTCCCGACATGTTGCAAAAGCCTACCGACTTAACGATACCGAGAAACTACGTTATTTCAATAGCAAAAGCGAGTTCGACAAACATTTTGACAAATTCATCCAAAGGGCTTGGATAAACTGCCGCACTTCCTCCCCAGAACAAATTGAGACATTTCTAAGAAACTATCCCGAGGTAATTGTCAAACCCAATGGCGGGCAAGCAGGCAACTCCGTGACAAAAATAAATACAACTGAAATCAACATTCAAGAATACGCACAAACGGTTTCCGGAAAGAACCGAGTGATGGAAGAATGCGTCAAGCAACACCCTGCTCTATCCTACGGTAGCCGATCAGTTAATACCATCCGCATGGCCACGATGGTCGACCGTAATGGTGTGGCCCATATCCTTACCGCTTCATTCCGTTGCGGAATTGGAGATTCCATTGTCGACAACTGGAGCGCCGGAGGCGTTGCCTACCCTATCAATCTGGATTATGGCCGAATTGAATCTTACGGCTTTCAAGCCGACAATATGAATACGCCCGTATATGTCCATCCTGGAACCAACACTTTCATGCTCGGAGAAATAATTCCTTACTGGGAAGAAGCCAAAGCAATGGTTCTTGAAGCCTGCAAAGTTTTCCCCACCGTGAGATATATTGGTTGGGATATTGCCATCACACCCAATGGCCCGCTTTTAATTGAAGGTAACCCCAGTCCAGGATTCGCCACACTTGAAGGAATCGGCAATACTCGAGGAATATATGGCATGATTCAGGATTTGAAATAAGTTTTCCCATCATACAAAATAATAACGCGGTTCACCCCCTATTGGAGCGGACCGCGTTATTATTTTACGAATGTCGACTTAGTTTGCCAAACCCAAAGCCTTTAATCCTTGATTATAAACAATATCTCTAGGAATATTGCTCTTTGCAATCAAATCCAGATCCTTCTGAAGGTCCTCACGCACTTTGCCATTTTCAGCAGCATACTGCTTAGCGAAATCATATTTCCCTTCGCCTTCAACCTCAAGAATCATGGCTGCCCAACTACGCATAGCTTCTTCGGTCTTTTCAACATTTACAACATATTTTCCATCAGCATTACGCACAAAAGCCTCATGGTCTTGCAGATAGTTGAAACACATCATATTGGCAATGCCATGGGCCTCGGTAGCTCCAAAGCGAACGCTACGCAGAATACCTGCGATAAAAGTCACAAAAGCATCTTCCTTAGTGCAATTGGTAATCTCGCCCATTTCAATAAGAGTAGTAGTCAGGAACAAGCCGCAAATGTCAGCCTTAGCCTCTTCCCAATTGCTGTACTGATTTCCTAAAGCCTTACGCATGCTTTGGTGCGTATTTACAGTTTCCTTGATACCCAGGCCATGAGCAACCTCGTGGAAACACACATTGGAGAAGAATGCATTGAAATTAACGTTGTCAATCTGGTCGTCGCAGATCATCAGTTTGGAGATAGGCATCACCATAGCATCAAATTTGGCCTGCATTGCATTCTTCAGCTGCAAGCGGCGAGCACCTTTTTGCTGATGAATACGCTCGTCATTAGGCAAATTGATAGCAATGGTCTTCGAACCGGCATTACAGTCACCTGCATAATAGATAACATCATACACATTCAAGTCACTCTCTGCGCCAGCCATAGCGGGCTTGTACTTTGGATCACAGGGCAGCTTCTGCTGGAGGTCGGGCAGCATCTTGACGAATTTTGCCAAGTCATTGCTCCATTTTACATCTTTCACGAGGATAAACGACTCGTAGCTGGTCTTATTTCCATAAAGGGCATCGTCATAATTCTCTATGGGGCCGACAACAAAATCAATCTTGCTTTCCTTCATGTCCATCCAAGCCAAATCAGATGCATAATAATCATCAGTAAGGAGAGCTTTGCGACGCTCGGTCAAGTACTTCTTTAATCCTTGATCCTCTGCAAGGTCAATAGCAAGCCCCATCAGACTGTCGACCTTGGCAAGTCGGTCGGCATACTCCACATGGTAAGGAACAACTTTAAGCGCACCATTCTCGTCACGACGGATAACAGTATATTGGCTGCTCTTTTCTTCATCCTGGAGTGCATCGTACTCCTCGGCAGTCATATCCTGAGGATAAAAGTTACATCCGGCAGGACGAGCGCCCCATCCGGGAATAAAAGGCTTTTCTTCTCCCAAACGATCCCATGCGCCATACTGAATCATTGCAAACGCTTTTACAGCAGGATCGGTGATAGTATCTAATAGGGCACGATTCTCGGGTCCAAAATACTGGTCCCAATAGAGATCATCCATAATGTTGGCAATCTGAATAAAAATCGGCAGCAATTGCTGCTCTTTCTCACTCAGAATGCTCAAATCGGTAGTCAAAGTATACTCTGCATACTCGTCAACTTTTTGTTGAATTTCCGATTTCTCAACGGTTTTTTGGTTCTTACAACCCATTGTGGCGAACAAACTAACGGCCATAATCAAAATAGGTAATTTCTTCATTATAAATAGTTTTAGTGATTCTTCAAAAAAAAAGTTTCATTGCAAAGATACATTTTTTTTTCTATATGCAAAAAAAGTAGTACTTTTGCACTCGATTTCGCAACGAGATAACCCTCGTAACTAGCAGAAAAAACAACCCACGGAAAGGTGCTCGAGTGGTTGAAGAGGCCCGCCTGGAAAGCGAGTAAGCCTTAACAGGGCTTCAAGGGTTCGAATCCCTTCCTTTCCGCTAGTACAGAAAAAGACACTTGCTTCCAAGTGTCTTTTTTATTTGTACAACTATACACTTTTATGATACAACTCCAAGCTTCGAAGTTGATGAAAAAAAAATGGTATGATCTTATTTCAGATTGTTGAGACATTTTGGAGTTGAGACGAAGTAGCCTAGCGGGCCATATCGCATATTTGAGGATCATCAACTACCTCATTATTAATATGATCTTCTACTGCTTACGGCAAAAGAAGAAGCCCCAGACAAGTAGTGCCTCGGCACCTGCAAGGAAGTAACTCAGAAGTGCGTCCGCCCTTAGTCCGTTGATTGTCCGTTCTAGAACGGACAATCAACGGAGCCACTCATCATCCACCCCAGAGTTACTATTAAGTTTGTTGACTCGCGAAGATCTATTGAATGCATTTTTTCAGGTAGATGACGACATAATGATTATATGCAAGTGTAGCCTCCATCCACAACCAGGTTGTGGCCAGTCACCCATCTCGATGCATCACTTAACAGATAAATACACGCATATGAAATATCAGAACAAGCGCCAATCCCTAGCAAATGTTTATCTTCCAGCTTTTTTCGTTGTTCGGGGTCAGCCATGTGAGGTAGCTTGGCATTAATCGGAGTTTCGATAGCTCCCGGACTAATCACATTTACGCGAACTTTATTCTGTGCCAATTCACAAGCCATCGACCTTGCAGCTGAAATCAAAGCTCCTTTTGTGGCGCTATACATAGTCTTGCACTTATCCCCACACAATCCCATGATGCTAGAAAATAGAATAATACTGCATCCGCATTCTTTGTCATAGTTACCCATACGAGTTACTTCTTTCGTTAGGTTGATTGCAGAATACACATTGGCGCGGAAGAATTGGTCCAACTGCTCATCCGTAATCAATTTCAATGGTGTAACCGATGAAATACCCGCACAGTTCACCACACCGCTAATTTTTCCCATTCTGGATACAACATCTTTGATCGTCTCTTTCATTCCTTCTGACGACGCGAGATCAAATGGCAAAATCATGTGGCCATCGCCTTCCATCTGTTCCAAAGTCTGATGAAGACGTTCTTTATTTCGTGCAATTAACACCACTTTTGCACCCATTTTGGAGCAATCGATAGCACATTGGGCACCTATACCAGATGATGCACCCGTAATAAGAATAGTTTTACCAGTTAATGAGAATGGGTTAAACATATCATTACGTTATTATATTATTAATCAAATCCCATTTAGCAATAAGCCACATTCGTTCTGTTCATTGTATTAAACTAAACTATCTAGCTCATCGTTTTTGTCGATAAAATCATTACTTTAACAATCTTTATCAATCGCCATTCGTATGGGTGTCTAATTCTTCGGGGACACCTTCTATTGGAGTATATTCTCGCCGGAGATATTCATCTACTGGCTGTCCGGATTCTACTTCTACAATATCTGATATCTTTGTGTCAACAAAAGACACGATTCCCGTTGCCCATGTCATACCCACACCAAAAGCAGACAGCATAAGGCACTTGCATCCATCCAGCTTATCCTTCAATTCGCTAACGATAGTAAGGGGTACAGATACTGAGGAAGTGTTGCCAAACTTCTCAATCGTGTGGGGTATCTTGGACACATCTAGCTTCATTTTTTTGGCAATAAACGCATTGATGAAGTTATTTGCCTGATGGAAACAGAAATAGTCGATTTCCTCAACTGCTTTCCCCGACTCGGCAATGGTCTTCTTTATGTCACGCGGAATCTCTCGGATTACAAAGTTGAACACATCACCACCCTTCATATAGCCTTGTTCGTCGCTTCGCATATTGCCATATTCATCAACAACACGCTCAACAAGTGTCTCCGGCGTTGAGGGATGACGGTAACCACCAGCCTTTATCATAATGAGATCGGCACGTGAGCCATCTGTATTGAGAGAAAATGTAGTTTCACCAAACTTGTCATCCTTCTCTACGAGCGCAGCCACACCACCATCACCAAAAATAAAGGCACTTCTTCGATCGCGTGGCCCATAAACCTTGCTTCGAGTCTCACCATCAAGGATTAACGCCTTACGAATAGCCCCCGACTGCATCATGCTGTATGCCACAGACATACCATAGATAAATGCCGAACAGCCTAGATTCACATCAAAAGCAATACAACTATTGCTAAGCCCTAGACGATGCTGGAGCGTACAAGCGGTAGCCGGCATACGATAATCCTGAGTCTGCGAGATAAAGATTAGAAGATCAATCTCCCCGCGGTCAATCTCATTATCAATAATAAGCTTTTGGGCAGCAGCAAAACACAAATCAGACGAGCAGGTGTTTTCATCGGCAAATCTGCGCTCGTACACACCCACTTTCTCAACAACCTCTATTACCTGTTCTTTCGGGAAGAAATCGGTATACTCCAGGTTATTGACAACTCTTTTGGGTACTGCACCAGCCAGGGCCGTAATACCTACACCTTTGAACTTAAGTAAAGCCATAAAAGATTAAGAAATAGCAAGATTATATAAATCCTGAATCGTAGAGCAAGCTCTCAAATCTGACGTACTTACTTCTTTTTCGAACTCTTCGTCATAGAATGCGATAACAAGCATCACACTTATGGAAGACCATTCTTCCAAGTCGCGAAATTTTGTTTCTGCAGCCAAATTAGCCACATCTTCTATTTCTATAGCTTCAGCAAACTTAGTAACAAATTCTTTTATTTCCATTATGACAATTATTTATGTATTATACTATAATTTCAAATAATCTTTGATTTCTTTGACTCTGTTTAAGAA
>JAGHRY010000132.1 GCA_018066145.1 Candidatus Colimorpha merdihippi
CTCCAGTGTATCGTATGTGCGACTTGAGGATGTCACTTCATGTGTATATACCGTATCGTATGTCCTGTTGTATACAGTGTCCACATAATAACGATCTATGGTATCTGCATGATGGGTATACGCCGTGTCGTAGGTCCTATTGAATACCGTATCCAAGTACACGCTATTCACTGTGTCATATATAACTTGGCGTATGGTGTCATACTGATAGGAATATACTGTGTCGTAGGTATGGAAGAACATCGTGTCGAAACTATTCACCACCACGGTATCATGCGTGTAATAGTTAGTATGCGTGTGAATGGTATCGTAATACACACGCTCCAGTGTATCGTATGTGTGACTTGAAGATGTCACTTCATGCGTATATACCGTATCGTACGTCCTGTTGTATACCGTGTCCACATAATAACGTTCTATTGTGTCCGCATAATGGGTATACACCGTGTCGTATGTCCTATTGAATACGGTATCCATGTACACCCTATTTACTGTATCATACACAACCTGTCGTAGCGTATCATACTGATAGGAATAAACCGTGTCATATGTATGTCGGAACAACGTGTCGAAACTATTAACCACCACGGTATCATGCGTGTAATAGTTCGTATGCGTGTGAATGGTATCGTAATACACACGCTCTAGTGTATCGTATGTGTGACTTGAGGATGTCACTTCATGCGTATATACCGTATCGTATGTCCTGTTGTATACCGTGTCCACATAATAACGTTCTATTGTGTCTGAATGATGGGTAAACACCGTGTCGTAGGTCCTATTGAATACTGTATCCATATACACGCGATTCACTGTGTCATATATCACTTGCCGTATTGTGTCGTATTCATGGGAGTACACCGTGTCGTAGGTTCTATTGAATACTGTATCTAAGTACACGCGATTCACTGTGTCATATATCACTTGGCGTATCGTGTCATATTCATGGGAGTACACTGTATCGTAGGTCCTATTGAATACCGTATCCAAGTACACGTGATTCACTGTGTCATATATCACTTGGCGTATCGTGTCATATTCATGAGAGTACACCGTGTCGTAGGTCCTATTGAATACTGTATCCATATACACGCGATTCACTGTGTCAAATATCATTTGCCTTATCGTGTCATACTGATAGGTATAAACTGTGTCGTAAGTATGCAGGAACAATGTGTCGAAACTATTAACCACCAGGGTATCATGCGTATAATAGTTCGTATGTGTGTGGATCGTATCGTAATACACACGCTCCAGTGTATCGTATGTGTGACTTGAAGATGTCACTTCATGCGTATATACTGTATCGTAGGTCCTGTTGTATACAGTATCTACATAATAACGTTCTATAGTGTCTGAATGATGGGTAAACACCGTGTCATAGCTCCTATTGAATACCGTATCCAAATACACGCGATTCACTGTGTCAAATATCATTTGCCTTATCGTGTCATACTGACAGGTATAAACTGTATCGTAGGTATGCAGGAATAATGTGTCGAAACTATTAACCACCAGTGTATCATGCGTATAATAGTTCGTATGTATGTGGATCGTATCGTAATACACACGCTCCAGTGTATCGTATGTGTGACTTGAGGATGTCACTTCATGTGTATATACCGTATCGTATGTCCTGCTGTATACCGTGTCCACATAATAACGATCTATGGTGTCTACATGATGGGTATACACCGTGTCGTAGCTCCTATTGAATACTGTATCATAAATCACTTGTCGTATCGTGTCATATTCATGAGAGTACACCGTGTCGTAAGTCCTATTGAATACTGTATCCAAGTACACGCGATTCACTGTATCATATATCACTTGCCGTATTGTGTCATATTCATGCGAGTATACTGTGTCGTAGGTATGGAAGAACATCGTGTCGAAACTATTAACCACCACGGTATCATGAGTGTAATAGTTCGTATGGGTAAAAACCGTATCCACCGAAAAACGATACACGGTGTCATAAACATAGTAATGCACCGTATCAGTCCGATGGGTAGCTGATGAATCTGAAGCAAGTCGGTCTGCTGTAATGGCATGTAATGCATACGGCACGCTTACCAACTGCTGCACCCCTATGGTTACATAATCCTCACCTCCATCAATATCTATTTCGCTCTTAATAAAGCGCAATCCTGTCGACCAATCCAACGAATCCATAATTCCGAACTCCGACAGACCCGCGCCCACCATCAATGAAAACAGACCATTGCTATTCGTCATCACTGCATGGCGTTCACAGTATAATTCAGTATCATCATTCTGAGTAATGCATATTCTAACTCCTACAACCCGGTTCGTCAACAAAGCTCCATTGCCATCTCGCACTACTGCTTGATATGTAAACATATGCGGCACTTGGCCTTGTATATTATATCCGAAAATCATTAGTAGCAATAGTAGTGCCAAACATGCGAGTTTTTTTCTATTTTTCATCATTAGCTTGCTTAAAAGAAATACAACATCATCACCTATTCATCTGTCTCAACAGTCTTTTATAGTTCAATCGTCTAAGCCATCTGCCAAGGAATCCGCGGTTTTCGGTGCTCTTGTATTCGGCTACATTGTTGCCGATACCCCACTGATACCCAACTTTCATGCCAAAGGAGATATAGTTATACCCTGACATCAGGTCACTCTGCATCGGAGTCACTACCACTAGTTCTCCTCCTTTGAAACTCATCAAAGGATCCATGCCCTCGCACCCTGAATGTAGTCCTTTCACAGCATAATCAGCATATACACCCACCCTCACGGAAGCTGTTTTTCTTATACTCCACCGATAGCCGCATTCCAGCGAAATAGCGCAAAAGAGATTTCTTCCGGACCAGTCAATATCAGGCTCGCTACTATTAACGCCTGCATACGTTGCCACACAGAGAGGTTCTTCTAGGATGCTGCCTAATGCGGGTATTCCCAGCATGTCCAGGCGGGAGTCGTCGGAGGAATAATGGGCGTTGAGGCGGAGTGGGAATGCGAAACGGAGACCGCCATGAACAAAAAAATGCTCGTAGGCATACACCAGCTGTATGGGTGCCTCGAGCATTATCATCTCATATCGTTCGGTCAAACCTCCCGATGTAAATATCATGTCTGCTAGGACTTCGTGCTCACCACTTTCGTCGGCAATGTTGACTGGGATTGTAGTTTGTGTTTGTGTGCCGTCCAACGAAAAGCTGCTGGAGAGGCGATGGACGCCAAGACCCGTCCGAACTCCTCTATGGCGGTCGATCATCCGTATGTAGTCTACCTCGGCATTTGCCACTAGTCCAAACCGGGTTGGCTCGTGCAGGATGCTGTTTATCAATATTCCTCCTGATCCACCGCCGGCGCTTGCCGCCATATTGTGATAGCAGTCGACTTCGCGCCAGCGGGGTAGCTGAATGCTTGACTGTTGGGGCCAGGCGGTAGTAGCCGAGAGAAGGAGTGCGAGATGGATGAGAAGCTTTTCAAGCTTATTCATTATTCAATACTGCTGTTGTGATAAATTTTGCCAAGACAGCGCCATTTTTCTGAGAATAAGGATATTATAGCACAATATCCATTTTTTGATTTGATTTTTCGCTTCGCGGAACATGAATTGTCTCAAATTACCCGTAAACTTTATCGAAATTTGAAAATCAAGACGTTACAAGGAATATTTCACGAATAAATATGCTGGTCATTCACGACCTCTCAGTCAATATTAGGCCGTATTATATGGCTCCACAGCATTGTGAAGTCGTCCACCAACCCATTATCGCTATAGCTGAGGCGATATTTCCATTGACGCGACCACCATCTGCGCCACCCCTCGCGGGGGGCTTCCGAAAACATATCTGCCAGCACTCGCTGTTCCACTTCATCCAGCGGAAAACTGCTGTCTACAAAAAGAAACTCGCACAAATGCTCCATCACCCGCAAGAACTTATCTTTGCCAAACTCTACGGCTGCACGTTCCAACTCCTGCCAGTCCACACGATCGCCTTCCACTTTTTTAAAGAGATACCAATCCAGCAGATGACGCACCACCAATCCGGCTCCAGCGAAATGTGCCGCGCTATGATGCAGCAGAAACGTGGCATGCAGTTGAGCCGAAGGCAGATACCAATCCCACGAAGTCTGCCACCCTTTCAGAGGCAAAGTTTTCAAGTACGCCTCCATGCGTTTGCTGGAACGATGGGCATGGATATCGAAAAAATCGTAGTGGTTCTCCACCATAAACCCCTGCCATGCATAGCAAGTGTGGTGGTGGTGGCGCTTATCGATTTCAATGCCCTTGTCGGCAATAATCTTATCGGCATCCCTCCAACGGTCGCCGAAATACAGATCCATGTCGCCATAGGACCGATGGTCGGGCCTTGGATAACAAGCCCCGCACGACAAACCCTTCAGCACCACCATATCGATACCATGATCCATCATCAGTCTGGCCAAATCTGTCGTTGCCTGATGATATAGTCGATATTCCATCTCCAAATGCATACTGGTTCCCAAGGCTTTAAAGTAGCAATCCTCCTCCGGTGAATCAGCCTTGAACTGTACTGCCATGCCGGCATCTGCCAGTCGAGCCAACCCATCCACGCAAATAGCATCAACGCCCTGTTCTCTAGCTAAATCAAACAAGCGTAGCCAATCCACTTTATCCTGGCAACAGTCGTTCCAGATAGTGGGTGATTGATCCTTATCGCCCCCCAGGCGCACTAATAATAATAAAGCTTGCCGAGTAGCCGTCATAAAATAAAAATGTTAAGGTAACGGGGTTCTTAGTGAAACTGAAATAATAAGCTATAAGACCTAAGTGAAACTACCGAGGCATGTATCATTTACTACTCAATCGGCCTTTTACCAGCTCAATCACTTTGGCCACATAGCGAAGTGCGAGAAGAAAGATATTGCTATAAATACCGTTTTCCCGTAGTGCTCGCAAATGGTCTTTATTAATCTGCTTATGACTTTGGAAACCGCTGCTCGAAGCACCCCCCATGCGCATAGTCACGCAGTCTTTTTCGATGTAGTAAGTATTGATCCTGCCCACATATATCATGCGGAGCAGATTCTCAAAATCCGAAGCCACTTTATATGTGGTGTTGAAATAAGCGCATTCGGGATTCCCGCGAAAGCCCTCTATGGCGTTGCCATCCAGTCGAAAGCGTTCATATACAGCTTTTCGGCAGTAAAACGAGGGATGTGCCGGCATCCAGCCCATCCTCATTTTGTATCGTGCAAAATGCTTCGACGAATAATACCGCACCAGCCGTGATGTATCATCCTCCTTCACATAATGGATATCGCCATATACGGCATCTATGGAAGACTGCTCGTCAAAAGCCTTGGCTATTGTTTCAACCACATCGTTGCTGGTATAGAAATCGTCGCTGTTCAGTATTCCTACCACCTCTCCTTTCGCCCGGCTGATGCCTTTATTCATGGCATCGTAAATACCTTTGTCAGGCTCGCTCACCCAATGCATGCGCCCTTGGAACCGGGGCTCGTACTCTTTGATGATATCCAATGTCGAATCAGTACTGCCCCCATCCACCACTACATAATCGATATCGTGATACGTTTGAGCCAATACCGACTCGAATGTATCCCGCACCGTCTTCGCGCTATTCCATGTCGCTGTGATTATACTTATTTTCATAGTAAATTGTCGCAATCGAATTACACATTCAACTCCTTACAAAACTGCTTCGGATTATTCATGCAAATGGCATGATTCGCTAATTCCTCATCAGAGAGTTCCCACCATTTTGACTCCAGTAATCTGGAAATAGTATCCTCATCAAAACGGAATCGGATAATCTTGGCCGGACAACCAGCCACTATGGCATACGGTGGGACATCTTTTGTCACCACAGCCCCTGCCCCGACAACTGCACCCGTCCCAATTGTAATACCCTGCATCACTATAGCACGTGCACCAATCCAAACATCGTGGCCTACTATTGTGGGAGCAATAATTGGTTCTGGCAGATTCCCAAGATGGCACTTGGGGCCTCCTCCATTGGCGCAAAAAACAGGCGACGTGCTCACCCATTCCAAGGGATGATTCGGCCCACCTATATTGGTATTGTTTGCAATCGAACAAAAGCTGCCTATTTGGCAATTATTAATCTCGCAATCGTATGCAATATAAGAGTGTCTGCCCAAAGAAGAATCGTAAAAATGTGTTCCCGAATAGATTTTTGCAGTTTTTTCCACTTTACTATTATAGACACATTTCCCACGAACAACCTTCTTGAAAAACTGAGCGTATAAAAATGATAATGTCATCACAGTTGAATATGTTTAGAAAACACCCCCATCTGAAAATAAGGATTCCACTGAGTATCGATTTCTGTGTAACAAGCCTGACGAACAGCTTCTCGAGCATTACGTTTTTGTTCAAACCAACGATGAATTGTAT
This sequence comes from Candidatus Colimorpha merdihippi, assembly GCA_018066145.1. GTDB lineage: Bacteria > Bacteroidota > Bacteroidia > Bacteroidales > P3 > Colimorpha > Colimorpha merdihippi. The sequence continues at coordinate 6,407 of JAGHRY010000132.1, forward strand.
CAACTAGCGAAGACACATCGTCACGTTGGAAAAACGCGCCCGTTTGACCTTCTTTTACAGCTTCAAATTCAGGCATCTGCCATTTGAAATCGTTATGAGTAATCACAGGAGTGCCGAATACCATAGTATGCATTGCTGTCAAACCCACATTGCCCGGAGCCACGCACATATCGGCATTATACACCAATTCTGCATTTACAGCCTCATCGTAGCAAGCGCCATAAAACCACACTTGCGATGTAATACCTAGTGATTCAACTCTTGACTTCAAATGTTGAGCATCTTCTCCATCTCCAATAAGGACTACATTATATAGTTCTCCTTGTTTTTTCAATGAGGATACAGCATCTAACAGCAAATCAAGTTTTTTCACCCTGGTTAATCGTCCGATGAAGACAAGCACTGGATTTTCATTGCCAAAATGCTCAACGTAAATTGACGAAGGTTCCATTTTCTCTCGCAAAGCTTTTTGCTGGTCATAATGAAGAGAATTATGTATAGTAAAAATCTTATCTGAAGGTATCCCCGCTTCTATCATCAGCTGACGGCAATAATTTGAATACACAAATATTCCATCAGCATGTCTATACTGCCAGAGCTTCATCTTGGCCTCTATCGCAGATTCTTTACCATACAATCCGTGAGTCCAAATATAGAGCTTCTTTTTGGGGAAAAGGGCACGCTTTAAACCATAGAAGAAATAATCGCTTATCGCTCTGCTCTCACAGAAGATTAAATAGGACTGATATTTAGGGCTAAACAGATTCCGAACTACACAATTCCAATACAAAGTCTCGTGATTACCCAAAAACTTATAATATCGCACAGCCTTGAGCAACGAAACATCCATCTCTTTGATATCCGTTTTCGTTTCACCAAAATACCAATCGCAGTCAAACGCTTTATCAAGAGCGCAATATATCGACTCCCTATATCGCGGAGCAGTCTTATTGATTACGCAGAGTTTTGACATCATTCAAAAAACAATTATTTAATAATGACTACCTTGTCGGATGGATTATTTAGTTTGATACCTCTAATATCCACATAATGTAGAATTGAATTAGCAATCAATGTCTACATTGTTGTTGTAAAAGCTTATTCAGCCCCCGGGCACATTTCCCAAGACAAGTCTGATTTAGATTTCTCACGCCAGAGGGTTTTTATTTACTAGACATGTAAATATATCTTGTATCCTATCCCTGCAAATATTCGCATTCTGAATTACAGAATTCCTAATTGACCTACCGATTGCCTCTTTATTATTTATTACATGAGAGATGAAACCATCATCTTCATAATTAGTTATTAGATTTAATTCCTCATTAAAAGAAGAATCAAACACCTCTTTTATCTTTGATACTTTTGCATCATCATTTACAGCTGCAATAGGAATAGAACCGTAAACGGCACCAATAATTAAAGCATGCAATCTATTACTAATCACAATTTCCTTGTCAGCATAATAATCCAAATCCTTCCACCAAAGCAATTCTGAACGAATTGTAACATTTGGCGATTTAAATTGTTCATATAGTTCCTTCGTGAACTGTTCATCACTTTTAACCTGATAGCAGAATTCTACATTATACCCTTGACCAACTAATCCTTCAATTGTACTCTTCAACCATTTTTCAAAAAGGCTTCGATCGTCTATTATTGGTCGAAAACTTAGAACTACAATTTTTCGTTTGTCTTTAACTTTGACTCTATTATTCAAAAGGAAAGCCATATCGGGAATAAAGTCTATATTTCCCAGCCCAGCTTTTTGTAAGTTCTTTACAGATTCCTTCGAACGAAAATATGACTTCTTAATACCTTTATTGGGAATCTTTCGACCTTGCGCAAGGACTGCTGCACAGCAACTGCCAATTCGATATATCGGGATTCTCAGTGTTCTCAGGCAGGTATTCATTAATTTAAAATAAAAATACCTGATATGGAAGAACGGATACACAACAATAGGACCAGGATTCTGGACAAACAACCCTACATTAGCCTTTTTCAAAAAAGTCATCCATGCTGGGAAATTGCCTGACTTAATCGAAATTCCTTCCGTAGCATATACATCGAATACATTATCATTATCTTCCAACAAATAACATAAAAAGTCTGTTGGTATATTTTTAGTATCCACAAAAACCTTGCCGTATCTGGATAGCTCGTCAATCAGCATCTTGTTAATCAACAAATCTCCCACATTGGAGTATTGAGTGGCACACAGGAAATATGTATTATTTTCTTTCATTGAGCCTTTCGGTAATAAAACTAATAATATTAGTAGCTCTAACCTCAATTGCAAGCTGTTGACCTTTTTTATATGATCCAGCTGATAGAGATTCCAACAAAGTAGAACTTTGATACAGAGAATCTATTGCAGAAGCAATTTGATCAATATTATCGGGGTCAACAAGAATTGAATTCGACTCATCTAACACATCATAGTTAAATGGGAGATTCGATGAAACAATGGGCAAACCACAAGCCAATGCCTCAATAATTGCATTACAACAGCCTTCTTTTCTTGTGGGTAGTACAAACAAATCTGCGGCATTCAGATAATACGGCAACTCCGTATTTATCAAAGTTCCTTTATACATGATACTTGGATGTTGGAAATCATCAACACCTTTACCTACGAAAATTGTCTTTATTTTGTCATTACCCAGTTTATCCAATGCTTGCAAAATTCTTCTCTGACCTTTTCGTTCGATAAATTGACCTACACAAATTACAATAAAAACATCTACTGGGAGATTCAATTTTTCTCGACATTGAAATTTGTCCATTTTTCTAAAAAGTGAAAGATTTGCCCCGTTCGGGAAAACTTGCACTTTTGACTCTTCTGCGAGTCCCATACTAACTGCTTCTGCCTTATTCTTGCTTGATACGGCCACAACCCCGCAAACTTTCTGGCGAAATTTTTCAATCGAGAAATCTCTATTTGGAAATCCGGGTACAGAAAGTACACTTTCACCGGTAGCAAGAAATAATGGAATGTTCTTTGAAGAAGATACCGACCATGCATCAAATGCCGCATCAAAGAAGTGTGCATACAGAAAATCGAATGGAATTCCTATTCTCTCAATAGTAGATTGCACCACCTTGTTCCTAACACACTTTTTGATATTTACTCCTAATATATTAATATTGGGCAAACTTACCACTCGAGGCCGGTATACCTCCACATATTTGTCTGCCGAGATCTCTTGTCTCTCATAATAAGGCTCCAACTTCTTGACTTTAAGGCAGGACATACTCCAATTTATCGGAGACACAACAATACACTGATGCCCCATATTTGCCCACTGGTCCACTAATTTTTTGACAAAAACATGAACCATATTATCGTGGTAAGGATACCTTAAACTAACAATGCCTATTATCATTTTACAAACTGTTTTGCTAAAGGAATATTATCTATGAAAAGTGCCCAATAAATCCAAGGGAAACAATATCCTGTTACGACAGACTCATTATGAAGGAACGAATTTCCGGTATACAGCAAAAACATGACCCCAAAGATTAAAGCAGGAAACGATACTGTTCTATTTCGGAAAAGTATATTTCTCAACACAATTAATACTTGATATATTACCAATAATGAAATAATTGAACCACCAATCACGCCACCCCAAATCAAAGCATTAACAAATAGATTATGTGGAGCCATTGCACCACTTTCTGCAAAATCGAAATAACCACCTAACGGATTATTTATCACGAAATTAATCGCATTATCAATAAATCCCAACCTACCTCCCAGATCGGAGCCCTGGATAGAATACCGCAAATCTGAAGACTGAGAAATTCTGACTAGCCATGGGATGAAGAC
>JAGHRY010000233.1 GCA_018066145.1 Candidatus Colimorpha merdihippi
ATACTATATTATTTGATTTATTTATTCTTGGTGATTTGGAATCCCACATTGAGAATCTCAATCTCTACGCGGCGATTGTGGAAACGGCCAATCTTGGTATTGTTATCATCGATGGGATATTTCTCGCCAAAGCCGTCAGTTTCAATTCTGCTGGCGTCGATGCCCTGAGCGCGGAGATAGTTTCTAACCGAAACAGAACGTTGCTTCGAGAGTTTCAGGTTGTAAGAATCCTTACCTTGCGAGTCGGTATGACCGATAATCTTGATGCGCATCTCGGGGAAGGCGATCATCATGCGTGCAACATCGTTAAGCGGAGCCTTTGATTCGGGACGAAGCTTGTAGGAATCGAAATCGAAGTTGATGTTAAAGAGGCACATACGCTTATCGCTGATATCCTCGCCTTTGGTAAGGAGGGCGTACATCTCGCCGAAGGTGTAGCAGTCTTTATGCTGATACTCTGCAGTATCGGGCTGAGGTTCGGGACGCTCGATGTATACCGTATCGATTTTTTGCAGATAAATGGTGTCGGTAGCTTTGGCGTTGCCGGCTACATAAACGGTGTCAACCAACATACCGCCTTGGAAAACATAAACGGTATCGGAGTTGAGGGGAGTATACAAATTGTCGAGATCGTAAAGGTCGGGCTCGCACTTATATGTATTATCAATAGGAATAGCCACACGAAGGGCAACCTCTACGCCACGGTTCTTACGGCTCTCGTTCCAGAGTCCGGCACCCAAGAAGGGATTGGCAATAATCGATTGACTAGTGGGGGTAACATTGGGGTTGTTGGCAATCTCGCGGGGAGCAAATGTATTGCAGAAACCGAAGTTGTATCCAGCTTCAAGCGAAAGCATTACAGGAAGGCGGGTAGGAAGCAGGTAATCAACACCGGCACCCAGCAGTAGGCTGGCATCACTCTTGTTGATATCTGCAGTGGTCACAGGGACCGAAATACCCTCGGTATAGTCAACCTCGTCGAAATAGCTGATTTTTCCACCATAAGCAAAGCTGGCCATGGGAGCCACCATCAGATAGGGTGAGAAACGGCAACCAGCAAAATAGAAATTGTAGGTCAGCGGAAGACGGAGGTCGAGATAGTTTGCCTTCATACGATATTGAACATCAAGCCAGTCGAGGCTGTCGGCACGACCCGTGAGCGATACTTCGGGACGGATGGCAAAATGGCTGTTGCCCAAGCGGAAATAGCCGAAAAGGCCCACAGTGCCTTGCAGTTGCCAGTGATGGTCGTAGCGGTCGTAGTTACTGCTGGAATATTTCATATCGGAGAGGTTCATGCCACCGCGAACACCCACCATGTGCCTAGGATAGCACACCTGCAGCTGCTGAATTTTATCGGAAACGCCAGTGCTATCGGGCGACTCCTGAGCAACACCCATGCTGGCGACCAACATCATGCATAATATTGAAAATATAATCTTTTTCATAATGGTATTTTCGTCGATTAAAATGATTACTTAGCTAATTTTACCGAAAGGCTGTCGCCATCTTTCCAAATGCGGTAGGAGTTGATATCGGCGAGCTGCATTTCATAATAATCGTTGACGGCCCATTTATCCAATACAATATTGGTATATTGGCAGTTGCGGATTCCGCCTGCCTCAATAGTGCCAGATACCACGGTAGCAGTTCTACAGCGGAAGAGGGTGTCGCCTTGATTGTCGAGGTTGGAGATGTTCTGCAGGCAGTACATCGTAAAATTGTTTCCTTTACCTATCACGCTGGCCACGGTAGACTGCCCCATCACGGTGTCGGTCTGGCTTTCGCAATAGCGGAGCATACCTCTGCGGAACTGGCTGGCAAAATGGAGCGTAAGATCGTAAAAATGGTTGCTGTAGTCGTCCGAAGCATACTGTAGCTCCATGGGGGAAGCGAGATAGGTGCCTTCGATAAATGGAGGCTCTATACCTTCGTAAATCTCGAATCCATGAGTACGCAACGAGTCCTGCAAACGGGCAGGAATGACATAATAGGGAATTTTCCCGTCAGGAACGGGAAGCACCAATGTGTCGTCGCCTTTTTTCAAGCATGACGAAAAGCACATCGATAGCACAATCATTCCCGAAAGAATTGTTAATGATTTGTGACTCATATTATTATTACTAATTT
>JAGHRY010000266.1 GCA_018066145.1 Candidatus Colimorpha merdihippi
TTAAATATATTTAGTATTTTTGCATCCGATATGAAGCATATTTTTATCGTAAATCCTAACGCTGGAAAGCACGACTCATCGGCCGAAATAACACAAATAGTGTCAGCCTATGCCGCAGAGCATCCGGCTTTCGAACACCTAATCCACATCACACAATGCGCTGGCGATGCCACTCAATGGGTATGCCGCTACTGCAACGAACACCCCCACGAAGAGGTACGATTCTACGCCTGCGGTGGCGACGGCACCCTCAACGAGGTGGTAAGCGGCGCGATGACAGCACGAGACCACGGCACCGACACCAGCAATTGCGAGGTAAGTTGTTTTGCCATCGGCAGTGGTAACGACTACATCAAATATTATGGCACACAAGCAGATTTCCAAGACCTCAACCGACTGGTTGCAGGCATCCCGCACCAGGTAGATGTGATGCGCATTGGCGAACGTTACGGAATAAATGTGACCAACTTAGGATTTGATGCCATGGTGGGCAAAACTGCCAACGATGTGCGCCGTTGGCCAATTCTCGGCAAGGGCAATTCATACACTACAGGCATCGTGAAATGCCTTTTCACATCGATGCGAAACCCCATGAAAGTAATGGTAGATGGAGAGCCTTTTTTCGACGGGATGATGCTACTATGCACAATTGGAAATGGGCGATACAATGGAGGAAAATACATGTGTTCACCACTGTCGAAGAATGATGATGGACTATTGGAAGTGAGCCTTTTTAGAACCATGAGCGTGCTACGCCTGGTGACGCTGATAGGCGACTATGTCAAGGGCACCCACATGCAAAGAAACGATATCCAACACCTGATTTGCTACCGCCGGGGCACACAGGTGTCGCTGGACAGCCCACGACCCTTTTGGTTGGGAATTGATGGCGAAATGGTTGAAGGCACACATTTCGAGATTGCAAACATTCATCAACCGCTGCGTTTCGTTGCACCCAAATAGCACCCCGAGCGACCAATAAAACACGGCCGCCAGCGTCATTACTGACATTGGCGGCCGATTCTTTTGTACAAATCTTATTGCTAATAGTTGCTGATGTAAAGCAACTGGCCATCGTAATAGGTGCCGTATTTATATAGGTAGCAATAGGTGCGGGATCCTTCGAGCGGTGCGCCGTCGTCGAAAGTGTTGAATTTCGACCCGCATGCAGGGCATTCCAGCACAATATTCCCATACCCTTCAGCCATAACCAGCCGGGCCGAGTCTTGCGGGCATGTACGCTCATAGGCAGCAAAGGTGTTGAACCCTGTACGGATTACCACCACCCCATTATAGCCGCCAACGATATACTCGAAGCCATCACAATTGTTAATGCCTGGATAGAGGGCCGAGTTGGGATCAATCGAACATGCCGCATCGCCAATCGGCACACGACAGCGGTTCTCTTTGCCGCAAGAAGCAAGCAGCACCAACGCTGCCAGCACCCACACTATACGCCTACTCCACGCCATAGTCGCCATACATAGTTTTTAGCAGCACCTGCAAGGTAATATCCAATGATTTTTTCGAAACATGCTCCATGGTGTCATCCATGGTATGCCAAAAGCGGAAGAAACTGTTGGTAGCATCGTTTTGCACAATGTCTGTCATAGGAATTCCGGCCAAGCGGTTGACATAGAAGTGGTCGTCAAGAATGGGGTCGGTATCCATATCCACAAAGATGTTCCCATAGCCTAATGCGGCAGCCACCTGCCACAGCTTGTTGGTGATGCCCGGGGCATACTGACGGCTGACATCTTCTTTGGTATAACGGGGAGATTCGGTACCTACCATATCCAGCAAGATGCCATACACGGGACTGTAAAAGGGAACATGCAGATGCTGGCTCCAATACTGAGAGCCCAGGCACCAGGTATTGTCGGCATGACTATCGCTCCACTCGGGGGTGCCCTGATCCTCGACATCGAAAAATATGATATCTACAGCCACACCCAAGCGCTGAGAGCTCACGGCGCGGGCCAGTTCCATCAGCACGCCCACCCCGCTAGCGCCATCGTTGGCGCCATCGATAGGATGATGATGCATGGCTTCGTCAGGGTCATGATCGGCCCACATGCGGCTATCCCAATGTGCAGCCAGCAACACACGCTTGGCTCCAATTGTGCCTTCGCGGGCTTCGATGCTGGCAATAATGTTTTTGCCACGCACCTTGCTGCCATCCCATAAGGTGGCAGGGAAATCCTGCACGATTACAGTATCGCAAAAGCGCGACATCTGGCTCACCAGATACTGCGCACAGCGTTGTTGTCCCACGCTGCCAGGAGTTCGGTAGCCGAAAGCCACCTGATCGGCCACAAACTGGTAGGCGCTGTCGACGCTATAATTAGGTATGGCCAATTGGCTATAATCTATGGATGTACCAGCAGGAGTAGCTGGACCTTGCTGGTGGCAGGCAGCAAAAACCATTGCGACTGCCATAAGAAAAAGAAACTTTTTCATGCTGACTGATGTTATGGTAATAACCATCAAAAAAATTGGGCGCCGGCCTTGGACTCTCGCAGCCCACGCTCAACGCCCAATTGTTATGAATAATGTTTATGCAGGCTTATTTGATGCGCTCGGCATATTCATTGGTGCGGGTGTCAACCTTGATGCGCTCACCCTCTTTGATAAACAGAGGTACACGAACCTGAACACCGGGCTCAACGGTAGCATCTTTCAATGCGTTGGTGGCGGTGTTGCCGGCAAAACCGGGCTCAGTATAGGTAACCACGGTCTCGATGAAAGGAGGAAGTTCGCACAGCAGAGGAGTCTCGGTATCGGCATGCACGGTGATTTCTACATACTGGCCATCTTTCAGGAACTGAGGAGCATTGATGATGCCTTCTTCAATATTAATCTGCTCGTAGGTCTCGCAATGCATAAACACATGCATATCACCCTCTTTGTAGAGATAGGTATAAGGACGACGCTCGACGCGAACGATGTCGATCTTGGCACCGCTGGGGAAAGTATTTTCGAGCACGCGGCCAGTCTTTACGCTGCGCATTTTGGTGCGGACGAAAGCAGCACCCTTACCAGGTTTTACATGAAGGAATTCGACGATGGTGTAGATGTCGTTGTTGAAATTGATACAAAGACCATTCTTAATATCGGTGGTAGTTGCCATAATTGTATTGTGTGTTTTTTAATTATTATTCTGATTTTTCTTTTTTTCCTCGGCATAAAGCTGGGTGAGACGACGAAGGTCATTCTTTAGCTCTTCGTTTTCGGCATCGGCAGCCTGGTAACGTGTACGTTCCATCATAAAACGGCAGAACATGGCCAATACCAATATCAGCAATGTAGCATTAAGCACCCAAGGACCCTGTCCGCGGAACATAAAGCATACAACAGTAGCTCCCAAAATAAGGATATACGATATCCACTCGAAGATTCGGAGGTTTCTTTTATAGTTCATATAT
>JAGHRY010000226.1 GCA_018066145.1 Candidatus Colimorpha merdihippi
TATAGGAATCCCTCATTTATTGGGGGAAACTCCTTTATCAAGGGGAACTCCCCCATCTCTGCTCAAACAAAAATCCCTTTTTAACGCTTTTCTGCCACTTTTTCTTAACGCCTTCTCCCGCAAGGCCCCGGGGCGGGGGCCGATGATTGTTTACAACTTTGCTTGCAACTAGGCGCTTCCTTTTTGCGACAAATGTGAGGCGGCAGCCATTGGCATTGCGGAGAGGGCGTTAAGAAAAATCAGCTGTGTGGGGCGTTAAGAAGCGCTTTTGTCTGAGCATAAAGAAGGGATGCCTTTATTATTGGAGTTCCCCTGAAAAAGTGAGGGACCCCCCCTATGAATCAGGAGTGTCGTGCGAGTTTAAGCGCTTTAGTCCCACGCAGTTGATTTTTAGCCAGCGACGCACAGCCTTGAACTTTCTTTGTTTCGTTTCTTTCTTTCAAGAGAAAGAAATGAAGTAGGGTTATAGGGGCAACGCCCCTAATAAAAGTGATTTAAACTCGCACGGTTGCCCTGTTTTTATAGGAATCCCTCATTTATTGGGGGAAACTCCTTTATCAAGGGGAACTCCCCCATCTCTGCTCAAACAAAAATCCCTTTTTAACGCTTTTCTGCTACTTTTTCTTAACGCCTTCTCCCGCAAGGCCATGGGGGCGGGAGAAGGTGATTGCATACCTTTTTGCATAGACGATTTGTGAACCACTCGTTGCAATGATACAAATTCACAAATTCACAAATTCACAAATTCACAAGCGCTATATTTTTGTTGATTTGATTTGTGGTAATTCTCGTTTCACCCAAAATGAATAATTAGAGGTTGCCAACAATCAATCCACCGCGAAAAAACGCGAAATTTTGGTTTGCCTACAACTCTCCTACAACTGGCCTTAAAGCCTGCGAAATACGCGAAAAAAGTAGTTTCGCAAGCGAAACTGGGGCAGCATCGTGGGAGGTATCCCAAAATTTGGCTCGACAAATTGTTTCGCGGTTTTCGTTGGCTTATAGCCGAAAACAGCAAGTTTTTTTTCGCGCATTTTGCGTTTTTCGCGGTTCACCGATTGGGGATTCATGAATAATGATTTTATGATTGGGGTAGCCGCCCCAATCTTCACACTTCACACTTCACTTGTCACTCTCCACTTTTCACATTTTATTATGTTAAAAATGAAATAAAAATGTGGGTATTTCAATGTTTTTTTGTATTTTTGCATCTGTAATTTTAACTAAATTCTTTTGATGAAATGATGCGTAACAATATCATCTACATTTTATTAACTTTTATTTTGGGATTATCGCTATTGCTTGGTTTTTTTCAAGATATTCATCTTTTTGACCTCGGAAGCCTCAGTTGGGTGGGCACTTGGGTGAGTTCGCCCATTGCGTTGTTGCTGGGATTGGTCTTTGCCTTGGTGTTTGGCAAGGCCTTTCCGGATTTCAATAAAACCATGTCGAAAAAACTGTTGCAGTATTCGGTCATAGGTTTGGGTTTCGGCATGACGCTGCAATCCGCCGTAGCCTCGGGCTCGGAGGGCATGCTGATAACCATAGTGTCGGTTTTCGGCACTCTGGCTCTCGGCACGCTGATAGGACGCAAGCTGCTGGGCGTTGACTGGCAGACTTCATATCTGATTTCCTCCGGCACAGCTATCTGTGGCGGAAGCGCCATTGCTGCCGTAGGTCCGGTGATTAAAGCCAAAGCCGAATCGATGTCGGTGGCCCTGGGGGTGGTGTTCATCCTAAATGCCATAGACCTATTCGTTTTCCCTCCTATCGGCCATGCGCTGGACATGACCCAGCAACAGTTTGGCACATGGGCCGCCATTGCCATCCACGACACTTCGTCGGTGGTGGGTGCTGGCGGTGCATACGGCGATGAGGCACAAGCCGTTGCCACCACGGTAAAACTTACCCGCGCATTGTGGATTGTGGTTGTGGCATTGGTAACACCCTTCTTCTTCCGCAAGAAGCTGGCCGGAGCCGAGGGCCAGCCGGCACCCTGGTACAAGGCAGTGCCCACGTTTATCCTGTGGTTCGTGGTGGCCATACTGCTCAATACCTTTGTGCTGAGTCGTTATGAGTGGGGCGTGGCCCTGGGCAGCGGTATCTCGCGCCTGGCCAAACACTTGATCACCCTGTCGCTTTTCTTCATCGGTGCAGGCCTCACCCGCGAGACCTTGAAAGCCGTGGGTGTGAAACCCTTGGTGCAGGGTGTGCTGCTATGGGTGGTAATCAGCTGCGGGTCGCTGGCATATATCCTTTTCTGCTAGGCTGCGTTGCGGCCCTGGCGAACGGGGTGATGCCGGAACAGAGCCATACGATGTGGTGGTGATGTTTAAAATCAAGCATTGCTATTAATTGCGCGACCACTGGGTATTTTTTTTTGAATAAGCGCTGCCAGTCATGTCAAAAGTTCAGCAAACCGATTTTTTGCAGGATAAAACAATATAATTGTTATAAGTACGTTATTTATATATTGTTTCACCAATATAATCGCTCTTATGACTAAACATTATATCGAAGCTAATAAGGATCGTTTTGTGGAAGAGCTGTGCTCGCTCATCAGAATCCCATCAATCAGTTCAGAATCAGAACATAAACCCGACATGCTGCGCTGTGCCGAGCGTTGGAAAGAGCTCCTGATTCAGGCGGGTGTCGACAACGCTGAAATAGTGGACACGATAGGCAACCCATTGGTATATGCCGAAAAGATGATAGATCCTGCAAAAAAGACCGTGCTGATATACGGACACTACGATGTAATGCCGGTTATTCCCTTGGAGCTGTGGGACACCAACCCCTTTGAGCCTGTGATTAAAGACGGCCGCATTTGGGCCCGCGGAGCCGATGACGACAAGGGACAGAGTTTCATGCAGGCGAAAGCTTTTGAAACCATGGTGGCAACCAACACCCTCACCTGCAATGTGAAATTCCTTTTGGAAGGCGAAGAAGAGATAGGATCCCCTTCGCTGAAGGAATGGATTAAAGACGAAAAGAACAAACAAAAGGTAATGGCTGACGTGATACTGGTGTCCGACACCGACATGGTGAGTGCCGATGTGCCCAGCATTACCACCGGTTTGCGCGGATTGGTGAAATTCGAAATGCGTATCACCGGCCCCGACCACGATCTGCACAGCGGCGATTTTGGCGGCACCGTTTCCAACCCCATTAACGTGCTTAGCCAGATGATAGGCACGGTGCTGGACGAAAAAGGCCATATTACGATTCCCGGTTTTTATGACGATGTGCTCGTATGCAGCAGCGAAGAACGCGAACTGATCAATCGTGCGCCTTTCAGCGATGAAGAGTACAAAAAGAGCGTGGGCGTTGACCTCCTGCATGGCGAGGAAGGCTACACTACGTTGGAACGCATCGGCATTCGTCCGACTTTTGATGTATGCGGCATCCAGGGCGGCTATAGCGGCGAAGGATTCAAGACCATCATTCCCTCTGTCGCCTGGGCAAAACTCAGTTTCAGACTGGTGGCAAGCCAAGACCCCGAACGCATTGCCAGAATCGTGGAAGAATACTTCCGTTCGATATGCCCCAAGAGCGTAAAGATAGACTTCATCTACTACGAAAAAGGCATGCCTTATGTCTGCCCTATAGACCTTCCCGAATACAAAGCAGCCGAAAAAGCTCTGATGGACACCTACGGCATGCAGCCAATACCGGCCCACAGCGGATGCTCGATCAGCATCGTTAGCGATTTCGAACAGGAATTGGGGTTAAAGAGCATCCTGCTGGGATTCGGCCTGGGCGCCGACAATATACATGCCCCCAACGAGAACTATCGGCTGGACCGATTCTTCAAGGGCATTGAGACGGCAGTGGCTTTCTTCCAACACTATGGAAAATAAAAGTGGCTCTTATAAACGAATGATTAGCACCGCAAAACAATATTAAT
>JAGHRY010000010.1 GCA_018066145.1 Candidatus Colimorpha merdihippi
AACATAAACTGAAATATTAAGATGAAAACTTATATGCCCTTAGATGGGCTCAAGTGGTGTCGCGATAGCGACTCTGCTCATTGTGATATGCCTCAAAATGCCGTTCTCGGACGGCCTGGGGGGGGGAGGTAAATAAGGCCTGCATTGATAAATGCTGGCCTTAATATATTTAATGTATAGACCCTTTGGCGGAATTGATTCTCGAATACAAACACCTATTTCCTCCGTACAAGGGGCACCCATCCTACGGGGATACTACGGGGTAGCTCCGCTCCTAATGAGCGGAGCCACCCCGTAGTATCCCCGTAAAATGAGCAGTGTTAGGGCTAACCTGCTTACTGTTGATTTGATGTTAATGGAGTTTTGAAGTCGGGGTTGGTCCGCATCCGCTTTATTAACTACATCATCTAATAGCTCCATAACCTCCATTAAAAAACATCAACCATATCTAGAATCTAGAATGGATTTTCTGATGCATTACACAAAACGGCGCTCTAGATTCTAGATTTGGGTATTATTGAGATGCTTCGGTACTGGTTTTTGCTTTATTAAATTGGTTGGACTACAGATATTTAGTACATAAAAATCATGGATGTATAGTGGTTGATTTGGGGCTCATCAATGGATGGAATAACTAGAAAATCTAGAATTTATTCTAGATTTTCTATATGGATTAATTTCGCGAAAGGGTATTATCTGATTCGATCGATTCCTCCAGCCATTCCTCCATACTTCTATTTTTGTTACAAAAAAGGCCTGCATTCATTAATGCAGGCCTTTTATATATAATGTATAAGTCGTTATTCGAATTTTGCTGCGATAGCTTTGGCTAATTCGGTAAACTCGTCGTTGCTCAACTTTACATGTTTGCGAAAGTCCATGTCACCTTCAGTCTGCAGAGGAATCAGGTGGATGTGCGCGTGAGGTACTTCAAGTCCTAATACGGCTACACCCACTTTAGTGCAGGGACAAACCTGTTTTACTGCCTTGGCCACTCGGCGGGTAAAAGCCTGAAGTTCGCAGTACTCCTTTTCCTCCAAGTCAAAAAGGTAGTCTACTTCTTTTTTAGGAATGCAGAGCACATGGCCTTTTGCTACGGGATTAATGTCAAGAAAGGCATAGCAGTTTTCTGTTTCGGCTACTTTGTAGCTAGGGATTTCACCGGCTACAATTTTTGAAAAAATAGATGCCATAGGTAAAAATGGATTAATTGTTATATACAAAAGTTCCGTTTTCTGTAGTTACAGTCACCTGCGGGCCGTCGTGATTCTCTACATGGCCGATTATCTGGGCATCGACATTGAAGCTCTTTGAAATATCAATGATGCCTTTGGCGGTCTCTTCATCAGTGTATATTTCCATTCGGTGGCCCATATTGAATACCTTGTACATCTCCTTCCAGTCGGTGCCGCTTTCTTCATGAATCATTTTGAAAAGTGGCGGAATGGCGAAGAGGTTGTCTTTTACCACATGCAGGTTCTCTATAAAGTGCAACACCTTGGTTTGGGCGCCGCCGCTGCAATGGATCATGCCGCTGATCTTGGGGCGGTACTCGTCCAGCACGCGTCTGATAATGGGTGCGTAAGTGCGGGTGGGGGATAATACCATTCTGCCGGCGTCAACACCATCTACCTCTGTTTTGTCGGTCAGTCGGCGGTTGCCGCAATATACCACGTCAGCGGGGAGGTTGTGGTCGTAGCTCATGGGATAATTCTCGGCATAGTATTTGGAGAAAACATCGTGGCGGGCCGAGGTGAGGCCGTTGCTGCCCATGCCTCCATTGTATGAGGTTTCGTAACTTGCCTGACCGAAAGAGGCCAAGCCCACAATCACGTTGCCATCATGGATATTTCCGTTGTCCACCACATCGGCGCGTCGCATTCTGGCGGTGACGGTAGAATCCACGATAATCGTTCTCACCAAGTCTCCCACATCGGCGGTTTCGCCTCCGGTAAGATAAATGCCGATACCCAAATCGCGCATTTGTTGAAGGAATTCTTCGGTACCGTTGATTACGGCGCTGATAACCTCGCCGGGAACCAGATTCTTGTTTCTGCCAATGGTGGAAGAAAGCAGTATGTTGTCTACTGCTCCCACGCAAAGCAGGTCGTCGAGATTCATTACCACTGCATCTATTGCAATGCCCTTCCACACGCTAAGGTCGCCCGTTTCTTTCCAATACAGGTAAGCCAGCGAGGACTTTGTGCCGGCACCGTCGGCATGCATGATATTGCAGTAGTCGCTGTCGCCGCCAACATAGTCGGGGATGATTTTGCAGAAAGCCTTTGGGAAAAGGCCCTTATCGATGTTCTTTATGGCGTTGTGGACATCCTCTTTCGAGGCTGATACGCCGCGCAAATTATACTTTAATGTATCCATAAAATGTTTTTTGTTTCAAATTTGATGCTGTTATTAGTAGTAAAAACAGGCAAAAAAACTGTTTAATTCGGATAATTATCAGCAAAATGTGGAAAAAAAAGCCACAATTGGTTTGATTTGTTACCCAATTGCAAAAATACAATTTTTTTTTATATATCTGAAAAAAAGATTATTAGTTTTTTGTTGCTGCCGCCAACTCTCTTAATAAAGGTTAAAAATGAATATTTTCTGCAAAAAAGAATTGTTGAATGAAAAAAAAGTCGTACTTTTGCAACCGAAATCGAGAGATAAAAAGAACGAAAAAAATTAAGAAAATGTATCTGACAAAGGAAAAGAAAGAAGAAATTTTCGCCGAGTATGGTAAGAACGCTCAGGACACTGGTTCCGTAGAGGCACAGATCGCACTCTTCACCTACAGAATCCAGCACCTCACCGAGCTGATGAAAAAGAATAAGAAAGACCAAGTTAGTGAGCGCGCACTCGTTACCCTCGTTGGTAAGCGCCGTCACCAGTTGGATTATCTTAAAGGTGTTGACATCGAGCGTTACCGTGCCATCCTGAAGAAATTGAACTTAAGAAAGTAATAGTTTTTCATATTTATTTGGTTATGGTTGAGACTCCTGGGTTCTCCGGGAGTCTTTTTTTTCAATCATGGCCATGGGCATTCCGCACGGTGCGGAATGTTGAGGAATAAAAGAAATAGAAAGGTAAAAAAATGAACATTATCACAAAGAAATTCGACCTCGGCGATGGCCGTATGATCGAAATCGAAACTGGCAAATTGGCCAAGCAGGCCGACGGTTCTGCCGTCGTACGTATGAACGACACAATGCTTCTCGCTACTGTGTGCTCCAAAAAGGAGGTTGGCGAATTCGTCGACTTCATGCCCCTCACCGTTGATTATCAAGAGAAGTATGCTGCCATGGGCAAGTTCCCCGGCGGTTTCTTCAAACGTGAGGCTCGCCCCTCTGAGCACGAGATTCTCATCGCCCGCCTGGTCGACCGTGCCCTCCGCCCCCTCTTCCCCGACAATTTCCACGCCGAGGTACAGGTTCAAATCACCCTCATCTCTGGCGATAAAGATACCATGCCCGATCAGCTGGCTGCTTTGGCTGCTGCTTCTGCGCTTGCTGTATCCGATATTCCTTTCAATGGCCCCGTGTCCGAAGTCCGCGTTTCTTATCTCGATGGCAAGTATGTTATCAATACTCCCTTGCAGGATATCGAACGCGCTGACCTCGACCTCATCGTTGCCGCTACCGAGGAGAACATCATGATGGTTGAAGGCGAAATGAAAGAGGTTTCTGAGGATGTTATGCTCAACGCTCTCAAAGCTGCTCACGAAGCCATTAAGATTCAGTGCCGTGCCATCGCCGAACTTACCGTTGAGGCTGGCAAGACCGAAAAACGCGAATATTGCCACGAGGTGAATGATGAAGAGCTCCGTCAGCGTGTTCGCGATGCCGTTTATCAGAAGTGCTACGATTTCTCCAAGCAGGGTATTGCCAACAAGCACCAGCGCGAAGAAGGTTTTGCCGCCATCAAGCAGGAGTTTGTTGATGCCAATTACACCGAGGAAACGCTTAC
The DNA here is from genome assembly GCA_018066145.1 of Candidatus Colimorpha merdihippi. GTDB lineage: Bacteria > Bacteroidota > Bacteroidia > Bacteroidales > P3 > Colimorpha > Colimorpha merdihippi. Next base: position 3,967 of record JAGHRY010000010.1, read on the forward strand.
CGACGAGATCAAATTCATGATCGACCGCTATTATCATGATACCGAACGCGAAGCTATGCGCGATATGGTGCTTGCCGAACGTACCCGTCTCGATGGCCGCCAGCTCGAGGAAATTCGTCCTCTTTGGAGCGAAGTCAGCTATCTTCCTTCCGCTCACGGTAGTGCTATCTTCACCCGTGGCGAAACCCAGTCGCTTTCTACCGTTACCTTGGGTACCAAGCTCGACGAGCAGATGATTGATGGTGCTGTGGTTGAAGGCACCCGCCGCTTCCTGCTTCATTACAACTTCCCCGGCTTTGCCACTGGCGAAGTGAAGGGCAACCGCGGTCTCAGCCGTCGCGAGGTAGGTCATGGCCATCTCGCATGGCGTGCCCTCAAAGAGGTGCTCCCCACCGAAACCGAGTGCCCCTACACCGTGCGTGTTGTCTCCGATATTCTCGAGTCCAATGGCTCCAGCTCCATGGCTACCGTATGTGCCGGTTGCTTGGCACTGATGGATGCCGGTGTCAAAATCCGCAAACCCGTTGCTGGTATTGCCATGGGCCTTATCAGCAAAGGCGACAAATGGGCTGTCCTTAGCGATATTTTAGGTGATGAGGATCATCTGGGCGATATGGACTTCAAGGTCTGCGGTACCCGCGATGGTATTACCGCTTGCCAGATGGATATCAAGGTCGACGGTCTCAGCTATGATGTTCTTGCCAAAGCACTCGAGCAGGCTCGCCAGGGTCGTCTTCATATCTTGGATCACATCCAGAGCACTATTGCCGAGCCTCGCGAGGATTACAAACCCTTCGTGCCTCGCATTGTTCAGATCGAGATTCCCAAAGACTTCATCGGTGCCGTTATCGGCAAGGGTGGCGAGGTTATCCAGAAGATCCAGCGCGAGACCAATTCCATCGTCAATATTGAGGAAAAAGGCGACCTGGGTGTTGTCGATATCGCTGCTGTCGATAAAGCTTCCATCGATGCTGCCCTCAAGTGGATTAAGGATATTTGCACTGTTCCCGAGGTGGGTCAGGTATATGATGCCAAGGTTGTCAGCATTGTCGAGTTTGGCGCATTCCTCGAGTTCCTTCCCGGTAAGGAAGGCCTTATGCATATCAGCGAGTACGACTATGCCCGTACCGAAACCCTCGAAGGCCTTATCAATGTTGGCGATATGATCCAGGTCAAGATTATCGCTATTGATGAAAAGAACGGCAAACTCAAGCTTTCTCGCAAAGCGCTCCTGCCCAAGCCCGAAGGTTATGTCGAGGAGGAACGTCCCCGTGGTCCTCGCCGCGATGGCGATCATGGCCCCCGTCGCGATGGCGACCGTGGCCCTCGTCGTGATGGCGATCATGGTCCTCGCCGTGATGGCGACCATAGCCCCCGCCGCAGTGGTGGCAATGGCGAACGTCGTCACTAATATTTTTTAAAACTTTTTGCTTTTCTGACACAATAAAAGTCACAAAAGTCAGTTAATATAGGTGTCTGGCTTAAGCCAATAGGCCGGACACCTTTCTAAAAGCGATAGTAGCTCAGTTGGCAGAGCGGCGGCTTCCCAAGCCGCAGGTCGCGGGTTCGAACCCCGTCTATCGCTCCAGGTTATCCTTCATTATTCGAAGGGTCAGCGAAAACAAAAACAACTTGCTGCCACTCGGCTGCAAGTTGTTTCTTTTTTTTGTAGGTATCTTGTGACGGCTGCTATAGTCGCTATCCAATCACAATAGGGGTGATGCCTGTGGAAGGGAAAAACTTCTCCATCAGGTCTTTCGTATTCAGCTTTACAAAGCAGGTGGCGGTTCCATCGGTGCAGCAGTAGCTCTCGCATTCAACCAATTCACGGTCTATCACAAAAGTAACCTCTTTGCAACTGTCCAAAACGGCGCTCAGCACAGTTGTTGCCCCATGCTCCACACCGGCAATCTCTTTCAGTTTCTCTTCCGATGCAAACGACACGCGGGGAATGCCTAGTGCGGCACCGAAATCTTTGGTCACAAAGGGCTTGTCGTCGCGCATGGCATATAGGTAGAACTTGGTCTGCTGGCGGTTGCATAGGAAAACTGTCTTCACAATCCTGCCGCCGATTCCGCTATTGATATTCTGGCAGTCCTCCATCGTAATGCCGGGGTCGGTATCTACCCGCTCATAGGCGATGCCCCATTGGGCAAAAGCCTCATACACTTTCTGGTGTAGTGGCGTGGCAAACGAGGGTGGGGGAGTGGTATATTTTTCGCTAACGTAAAACATTATTATTGAATCATTGATTTTGAATCCGATGGAGCGAGCAGCTCAGCAGGTGCCCTTCATCGTCATACAGATGAAGTCCGTTGCCCTCGCAATAGCGCCATTTCTTGCATTTTGCGCACTGGTCTTTCTTGGTCCACGAACGGTTTCGGTAAGGCTCGAATTTGTTGTTCCAAACCTCCCAAAGGTTATCTTGGTAGATGTTGCCTTGGTGCAGATTGCTGCGTATGCTGGTGCATCCGCTGATGCTTCCATCGCACAGCACCGATGCCACCTCGATTCCGGCGCGGCAGAAAAAGTAGTTGTTCCGCACCTTCATTTCGTATGGTCCCAGGTATCCTTCACAAGCGTAGTTGCATACAATCCGCCCCTCCTCGCGGGTGCGGCGGGCAAACTCAAGCACGCCCGTAAACTGTTCGTCCGACAGTTGCAGCTCGGGGTCGTGGGCGGCTCTGCCAACGGGGAAAATGGCAAATAGGCGCCATCTGCGGCATCCCAGCGAAATCAGGTGTTCCTTGATAAGTTCCAGCTGATTGTAGTTTCGGGGCGATACGCATGTTACCACATCCCATAGCAGGTCGGGTGTCTTGCCCAGCAGGCCTATGGCGCGGCTGGCGCGGTCGAACGCATCGGGGGTTTGCCGCATCCAGTCGTGGGTATCCTGCAATCCGTCCAGGCTGATGGTGATGGAGTGCATGCCGCTTTGCAGCAGCCGTTGCAGCCGTTGCTCGTCAAGCAGGTAGCCGTTGGTCACCATCCCCCAGGGGAATCCGCGCCGGTATAGCTCCAGCCCGCAGGCATCGATATCTGGTCGCAGCAGCGCTTCGCCGCCGGTGAAAATCACAAACACCTTGTGCGGGTCGACATGGGGGGTGATATCATCTATGGCCTTGAAAAAATCGGCTGCCGGCATATCGGGCGTGGTAGTGCTTACCTTGCAGTCGCTGCCGCAGTGCCGGCAATGCATGTTGCATCTCAGCGTGCATTCCCAAAACAGCGTGCGCAAAGGGTGCAGCTGGGCTTGGTTGTGGCGGTATTGTCGCCAAATCTCCTGCTTGAGGTCCATCGTGCTTGCTATCGGGTGCTGTTATTTCTCCTTCGGGGTAACGGTGATGTCCACATCCTTCATGCGCATGCCCTGGTACCATCCTTCGCGAGGCTTCACCTGGTCTTCGGGCGTAAAGGTCACTTCCAGTTTCTGGTCGATAAAGCTGCCGTTTCGTTCGCCATCGATATCGCGGATAATCAGCGACTGCTGTTCCACGGGAACGTCGCCCACCTTAACGTTGAATGCGCCCTGTGCATCGGTGGTATCGCTGTTGTGGCGAATGTAATCCAGCACACGGGGGTTGTCCTCCATCATATTGTCGGGCGAGATGTCGATGTTGCGGTTCAGCATCACCACCTGGATGCCTTCCACGGGCTTTCCTTGGGGGTCTATTACGCGGCCCTTCACCACATAATCCATCATCGGCACCCCGTACATCAGGGCCACCTCGTTGCGGGCGTCGGGACTCTCGGCCACAACATCGTCGTTGGTGTTGGGCTGGGTAGGCATATTCTTTTGCGATTGGCAGCCGGTCATGCCCAGCGCGCCCATGGCGGTCATCAGCAGCCAGTCTTTCATTTTCAGAAAACGAATCTTCATATCGATAGTTATTTAATTATTTCTTGTTGCACTCTCACGCTTTCGGCGTGTATTTTTTCGAAAAGTTCTTTCACAAATTCGGTATTCACCCCCATGCGTTCGGCCATGTTCATGCGGTTTTGCAGCACCTGCTCCCAACGTTTGGGTTGGAATACGGCCAGATTGCCCTGCGCCTTCACCTGGGCTATCTGGCTCGATACCGTCAGCCTGTTGGCCAGCAGCTGCAGCAGCTGTTCGTCTACCTGGTCTATCTGATTGCGCATCAGGCGCAGCTGCTCGTCGGCAATAGTGCTGTCGGTTTGGCGCAGTGTGAGATGTCCCAGCAGCGTGGCAAGTTGCATCGGGGTGATCTGTTGCTGGGCGTCGGTCAGAGCCTGGTCGGGATTGGCGTGTACTTCAATCATCAACCCGTCAAATCCCAAGTCCATAGCCGTTTGCGCCAGTTCCATCAGCGGCTCGCGCCGTCCGGCAATGTGGCTGGGGTCGCAAATAATAGGCACCTCCGGCATATTTCGGCGCAGCTCCATGGGCACTTCCCATAGGGGCGCGTTGCGGTAGCCTCCATTGTTGCGTATGTCGAAACCTCGGTGTATGGCATATACTTCTGTGGCTTCGGCTTTTCTGAAGCGTTCGATGGCACCCATCCACAGCATCACATCCGGATTGGGCGCGTTTTTTACCATCACCCGCAGGTCGCATCCCCTCATGGCCTCGGCCAGCTCTTGCACCATAAAGGGGTTGGCGGTGGTGCGGGCGCCTACCCATACGGCTTTGATGCCATATTGCAGGGCCAGGGCCACATGTTTGGGTCGGGCCACCTCGCAGGCAAATTGCAGCGTGGGGTGCTTCTGGGCCTCTTCGGCAATCCAGGCTAGCGCTTTCTCGCCCAATCCTTCGAAACCGCCAGGGCGTGTACGGGGTTTCCATACCCCGCATCGCACCATCGACAGCGAATCTACCCGGGCCAGCTGGTCCAGGGTATCCGATAGCTGCTGACGGCTTTCAACGCTGCACGGGCCAGCAATTACGAGGGGTTTGTTTGCATCCATATAGCCATAACGCAAAAAGGGGGATACTATTGTACTCCCAAGGACAAAAAAAGCACGCTTTCTGCAAAGCGTGCTTGGAATTCTCTGATTGAGGTAGGTTTATTCAGCAGTCTCGGGGATTACGGAGACATAAGAACGGTCTTTCTGACCTTTCTTGAACTGAACGGTACCATCTACGAGAGCGTAGAGGGTGTGGTCCTTACCCATGCCAACATTCTGGCCAGGGTTGTGGACGGTACCACGCTGACGGATGATGATGTTACCAGCGATGCAATGCTGACCGCCGAAAATTTTCACACCCAAACGTTTGCTTTCGGATTCACGACCGTTACTGGAACTACCGACACCTTTTTTGTGAGCCATAATATAATGTTTTAAAAGGTTACTACTACGTTAATTAATTGATGCTATCGATCTTGATCTGAGTCAGATAGTCGCGATGGCCATTCATCTTCTGGAAACCCTTGCGGCGGATTTTCTTGAAGACCAATACCTTGTTACCCTTGAGGTGGCGGATAACGGTGGCCTTTACGTTTGCACCGGCGATGTAAGGCTGTCCAACCTCAACGTTGCCGTCATTGTCTTTGAGCATCACGGTGTCAAAAGATACCTCGGAACCCCCTTCGTTCTGAAGACGATTGACGAAAACCTTCTGATCTTTAGCGACCTTGAATTGCTTTCCTGCGATTTCTACGATTGCGTACATTTGATTTAAATTGTTATATTTGTGTTATTTATTGCAATTTTAGCGGGTTTTATTCCCCACAAAACGGATTGCAAAGATACGACTTTTTTTTCAATTGCCAAAATTTTTTTTCATTTTCCGCCTATTTGGCATGCAATCCCGCCAGCCATCTGCCTCCCGGCGAAGTTCTTTTTCTTGTTGCATGCATGCTATTATTGTGGATGCTTGCGCGGCGATTCAAGCAAATGAGTCGAATGGCCTCTTGTTTTCATTCGACTCATTCGACTGCTGAGCTATACACTTGAATGGCGTTTCCGAGGGCTTGGTTATTATCAATTTTTGAAGGTGTGGATTGTCTACCGGTTATCGCTGAATATCAAATAGTAACACGTATGGTATTTTGCCCCAAAAGATGACATCATCAATTCGTCATATAGCTGTGGCACCCGTTATGGACAGTCGAATAGGAGTCGAATGGAGTCGAATCATTCGACTCCCAATTCGGCCCCTAGGCACGCTCACTCGGTTCCTCATTCCGCAGTATTTAAACCGATTCAACACCTTGATAACTATGATATTGTATTTGTGTTGCCGTCCTTTTGTTAACTTTTATGTTCAGTTGGATTTAACGAAATATTATGAATCCAGTCGAATAAGCCCCCTTTTTCGACTCTGCCCTCACAAAATTGCTGCTGATCCTGGCCTAGCACCTCCCCAACGTCGTCCTTCTTGCGGGGTTGCTGCGGGGTCATTGCGGGGTCGCTGCGGCATATACCCCGCAATCATGCCGTGTCATCATCGCGGCATCCCCTCCTAGCATAGCTAGCTAATCCAGAATTTCTAGCTATGCTAGGTTTCCTAGTTTCTTTTTCAGCTGGATGATTTCGGCTTTCAGTGCCTCGATTTCGGCTTGTTGGCGTGCTATGGTCTGCTGCTGAGTCTCGCGGCGGTCCAGGCGGGCGGCAGTCATGCGCTCGCGGATGCCGCCCTGCTCCACAAACTCGCGGTCGCGTGATTCAATAAAAGTGGTCAGCATCCTATCTACGATGTGGCAGAGACAGATTGCCGTGTTGGCCATCTCCTCGTCGCTCCAGGAAGAGAAGAAAGGCTGGTAGTCTGCCAGGTCGTTGTGGGTGCGGCAGTAACTGTGCATTGGCTTATAGCGCGGGTGTATCTCGCTAGAATTGCTAGCCAGTCTAGAGTTGCTAGTATTTCTGGCGCTAAGGTGCGCCCCCCCCAGGCCGTCCGAGAACGGCATTTTGAGGCATATCACAATGAGCAGAGTCGCTATCGCGACACCACTTGAGCCCATCTAAGGGCATATAAGTTTTCATCTTAATATTTCAGTTTATGTTA
>JAGHRY010000171.1 GCA_018066145.1 Candidatus Colimorpha merdihippi
CCCTTTTTGCTGCTGCTGCTTTCGCATTTGCTATGACCGCTTGCAACAACACCAATAACGCTGAGGAGGCTATCGACTCCACCGCTGCTGAAACCGAGTGCTGTGCACACGAACACGAGTGCTGCCACGCTGCTTGCACCTGCCAGGACACCACCTGCGCTATGAACAACTGCGAAGGCTGCGCTAACGAGGAGTGCGCTTGCAAAGCCAAGGCTGAATGCTGCCACGAAGGCGAGCACGAGTGCTGCCATCAGCACGAAGGCTGCCAGCACGCTGAATAAGCCCCAATCCCCTGCGGGGCATTAGCTTCCAAGGAAGCCCCCGCACGCAAAAAACTCAATTTTTATCGTTATATTTGAATAACAAAATGAATAAAATAACTAAACACTTTGTCGCAATATTCGTTGGCCTCGTTCTGATGGCTGGCAGTGTTGTGGCCAAACCGAATGCCGCTCCCGCACCTCAGGCCCCCGCACCCGAGGAGGCTACGGAAGCACACCACGGTATGTGCCCCATGTCTGCCGTTATGGAGTTCTCGGCCAACCCTGTTTGCTACCTGCCCGGCATGGGTGCCTTCGTGGTCGTTGATAGCATCGACTGCGCTGTCGACGTGCTGGTTAGAGAAGGTGACACCTATACCCGCGTTGGCCGCTTTACGACCGATGTGTATACAGGCCGTCACGACCTTAAGAATATCGTTCGTCCTGTATCGGTAAACGTATTCAACGGCTATGTCATTGTGTTGGCAACCTCGCAGAAAGATTCCTCTTTCATTGCTGCCCTCCCCCTGGCTAACTGCAAAGACGAGAATACCGTGCTTGAGCCCGTACAGCTTATTGGTTTCAACAACACCGCCTATGCTTTCAAACTCGACTGCATCAATGGCGAGATCGTTGTGGTTGGCAAAAACCCTGTGGGTTACGACCTGAACACTGTCGACATCAAGGACGGTGTTGAAAACATGGCTATTGCTGCCAAATTCCACTATCATGTTCCCAAGCAGGCTGAACGCATCCAGGAGTCCGACCCCCACGGTGGCGGATTGGCTCTGGTTGCTATCTGCGTGGTGTTCATTGCCCTGATCTGCATCTGCTTCATCATGCTCGGCTACGGTGCCATCATCCAGAAGGTTACCGAAAAGAACGAGAACAAGGACAAGAAGAGCGAGCCTAAGGTGGCCAGCGTTTCTGCCGGCAGCAAGGCTGTCGACGGCGAGGTGTATGCCGCTATCGCTGCCGCTATCTATGCCTACGAGCAGGATCTGCACGATGAGGAGGATACCGTTATCACCATCCAGAAGGTGGAACGCGCTTGGACTCCCTGGAATGCCAAGTTCTACAACATGAACCAGTATTTCAGCAACAAAAAATAAAGGTTTTTAATAGTAATACCTATTAATCAGAACAAACACAATGAAAGAATATAAATTCAAAATCAACGGCTCTGAGTACAAAGTTAACATTAACGAAGTCGAAGGCCAGGAAATCAAACTGGATGTCAACGGCACCGCTTATACCGTTACCGTAGACAAAGAGATGCGTGCACAGAAACCCCGCACCATCGTTCAGACCAACAATGCACCCCGCGTGGCTGCCGCTGCTGGCGAAGTTCAGCGTTCTTCCGCTGCTCCCAAGCCCGCTGCTGCCGCTGGTGGAAACAAACTCAATTCTCCTCCCCCCGGCACCATCCTCGACGTTTTCGTCAATGTTGGCGACCAGGTCAAGGCCGGCCAGCGCGTATTGCTGCTTGAGGCTATGAAGATGGAGAACAACATCGAGGCCGATGTCGATGGCACCGTTACCGCTGTCAACGTACGCAAGGGTGATGCCGTCCTCGAAGGCGACTGCCTCATTGTTATTGGTTAATAATTTGTCGTAGAATGTAGATTGCTGGCCTTTTTACGCTGGCAGTCTCAAATCTAAAGTTAGAAAAAATGTTTAGTTTATTAGCAACTGGTGGTTTCATGGACTTCCTGTCGACCCAGCTGGTGCAGTTCCTGCAGTATACTGGTTTCGCCAATGTCACTTTGGGCCACATCATCATGATCCTTTTCGGCTTGACGTTCATTTTCTTGGGCATCAAGTTCGAGTTCGAGCCTCTGCTTCTCGTTCCTATCGGATTCGGTATGCTGGTGGGTAATATCCCCTTCTATCCCGGTTTGAAGATTGGTATCTATGAGGCAAACTCGGTATTGAACATTCTTTATCACGGTGTGCAGAATGGTTGGTATCCGCCGCTTATCTTCTTGGGTATCGGTGCAATGACCGACTTCTCGGCACTTCTTTCCAATCCCAAGCTGTTCCTGATCGGTGCTGCTGCACAGTGCGGTATTTTTGCTGCTTATGCTGGTGCTTTGGCATTGGGCTTTGCTCCCAATGAGGCAGGTGCTATCGGTATCATCGGCGGTGCCGATGGTCCTACCGCCATCTTCCTCTCCAGCCAGCTGGCTCCCGATCTGATGGGTGCTATCGCCGTGTCGGCTTACTCCTACATGGCCCTCGTTCCCGTTATCCAGCCTCCCATCATGCGCCTCCTCACCACCGACAAGGAGCGTCGCATCCGCATGAAGGCTCCCCGCAAGGTTTCTCAGCTCGAGAAGATTACCTTCCCCATCGTTGGTTTCCTTTTCTGCGCCTTCATCGTTCCTTCGGGTCTGCCCCTGCTGGGTATGCTCTTCTTCGGTAACCTTTTGAAAGAGTCTGGCGTTACCAAGCGTTTGAGCGATGTTGCTTCTAACGCTGTTGTCAACGTCTGCACCCTCCTCATCGGTATCACCGTAGGTGCTTCCACTCAGGCTACCTCGTTCCTCACCGGTCGTTCGGTGCTGATCTTCTGCCTTGGTGCTTTCTCATTCGTCATCGCTACTTTCTGCGGTGTGCTGTTTGTTAAGTTCTTCAACCTCTTCCTCAAGGAAGGCAACAAGATCAACCCGCTTATCGGTAACTCTGGCGTAAGCGCCGTTCCCGATGCCGCCCGCGTGTCCAACAACGTAGGTCTCGAGTACGACAAGACCAACTACCTCCTCCAGCACGCCATGGGTCCCAATGTGGCCGGTGTTGTAGGTTCTGCAGTAGCAGCAGGTATCCTGCTCGCATTCCTTCACTAATCGTTAGTTGATTAGATAAAAAAAGGGTGCCTGAGAGGGCGCCCTTTTTTTGTAGGCCTAGAAGGCCTAGATGTTCTAGATAATCTAGATATTCTAGAAATTCTAGAATTCCTAGAAAGCTTAGTAACCCATGGTAATCCCTTGTCCTCAAGAAAAAATCCCGCTCCCATTTTTCACAAAAAACGGTCAACTCAAAAAAAATTTGTATCTTTGCAAAATATTTTTAATATATCCTTTATGCATAACTGGCGGTTAATAATCCTTTTGCTTGTGGCTTCCCTTGCGGTTTCGTGCCGGGGTGGGGGAGAAGTGCCCGATGCCGCACCCTCGGTCTATTATTGGCGCACCACCTTCCAAATCACTCCCGCGCAACACCAATGGATTCAGCAGCAGGGAGTCCGCAAACTCTACCTCCGCCTTTTCGACATTGTCCCCTCTGCCCAGGGGCCCATACCCAACGCCACCATCACTTTCATCGACACTCTGCCGCCCCAACTCGCCGTCATCCCCACCATATTCATCGACTATACCCTGTTCCGTAGTCCCGTCGATGTCGACGATCTCGCCCAGAAGACCCTCGACCGTATTGCCAAGATGGCAGCAACCCATGGATTCCGTTATAGCGAAGTCCAGTTCGACTGCGATTGGACCGCCACCACCCAGCAGGCCTATTTCGATTTCCTTGCTGCCGCCCAACGGGCCGACACGGGGCTCATCCTCAGCTCCACCATCCGGCTGCATCAGCTCTCCATGCCGGCACCCCCGTGTCGCTATGGCGCCCTCATGCTCTATAATACCGGCGATTTCCGCCAGCCCGACGCCTCGCGCAATCCCATCCTCGATGCCGAGGACGTAAAACCCTACCTCAAATACCTTGCCCGCTATCCCCTCCCGCTGTGTGCCGCCTACCCCAATTTCAGCTGGCAGCTTCTCTTCCACGACCACCAGTTCATGGGCATGCTCTATCTCGAAGACCTCTCCGATGCCCAAGCCTACCTTCCCCTCGACTCCACCACCTATCGCGTCGTCATCCCCCGCAACGTACCTATCGAAAAGGGGCGCCGCTATCTCCACCTTGCCCCTGGCGACACGGTTCGCTGTTTTCATAGTAGCCCTGCCCAAATCAACCAGGTGCGCCGCATGGTAGGCTCCATGCGCAAAAATATCCACGATCAAACCATCATCTACCACCTGTCCGAAATCAAATAAACCTGTCATAATAATCCAATCTATGATGAAAAAGTCGTTTATTCTATTCCTCCTTTTAGGATTTGTATCGCTTCGTGCCTTCGCTTGCGGACCCGAATCACCCAACTATGATGCTTACGTCTTCCGTCTGTGTCCCAACCCTAATTATTATTCCCACAACAACGATATGCGGCTGGCCCAGGCTTGGAGCCAGCTTATCGGCACCAAGGTCACCGTGGCGCAGAGCCGCCAGCTGGCCGACATCACCCTTGCCGAGCTCGACACCCTGGGCAATCCCATTGCCCGCTATGCCAAAAAAAACAAGGAGGTCAACGACTATCTCCGCCTTTTGGTACGCTATCTCCAGGCCGCCAATATGGTCTCCCGTCCGTGGGATTATCCTTCGCCCGAAGAACTGAGCAATTATCAAAGCCAGCTCACCCAAATCCTCAGCCAGGCCTCGCAGTACAAAGGCCAGCAGATGCAGGAACGCTACCAGCTGCTGCGCATGCGCATCCTTTTCCGCCAGAATGAATTCGGTGCCCTCATCCAGCTCTGGGAGCAGCATCCCCTCAATTCGGGCAGCGTTTTTGCCGACATGGCGCGCGACCTCTATGCCGGTGCCCTTTACCACCTCGGCCGCCCCGAGGATGCCGCCGTGCAGTATGCCCTTAGCGGCAATATGTTCGATGCTCACCAGTGTATGCGCTATATGCATGGCACCTCCTGCATGAACCGCATCATCCAGTCCGACCCCAATTCCCCCGTGCTCCCCTATATGCTCGAGGAAATCGTTAACGGCTGTGCCGAATCGTTCCGCTTCTTCGAGGTCCTCTCGATATTGCATCCCTTAATCCAGTTGGGCGCATGCCTGCCTTGGCAGCGCATCTCCGAAATCCATGTGCCATATTATTGCTACGATTGGGAACAATGCCCCGATGGATTTGCACGCATAACCCGAGCCCCATCAAGCTTTGAGTGGTTCCAGGAAGCGCATTCTTACGAGGTCAATGAAAATGAAGCCATGATGCTGGAAGTGATAGTCGAACGCCAGCTTGCCAATGCAAAAGTCAAGGACCGTTGCATGTGGCTCAGCGCCCAAGCATATTTGCAGTATCTTAAGAAGAACGATGCTGCTTGGAATACCATCGAACAGGCAGTCAAAGCCCCTGGTTCAGACATCTCAAAACAGAATGCTCAGTTTCTCCGCATGCTCATCGTTACGCGTCATCCCGACCTCAAGGTAATGGAGCGCACCCTGGCCGCCAGCCTGGCAAAGATACCCAATATGCCTGTTGTGGCCTATGTCGACTCCTCGGCCGATGGTAGCTATCATTATTGGCTCGAAGGTCCAGCACCGGTATCCAACGAAGAGTGCTTTGCCCATCTTGTCCGCCACGGCATCGTCGAACGCTACCTTCTCGAGGGCGACTCCATTATGGCATCGCTGGCATGGTCGCTTCTCTCGTCGGCATATCTGTATGATGAGGGCGATGCCGACTACCATTTCCTTCCCTCTTCTGGTGGCGAACATTACAACACCTTCTGCCGTCTCAGTCATGCTAATCAAATCAAGATGCTAGGTATGATTCAGCAGCCCAAAAAGGTAAAGAGCCCGCTGGCGCAATATATCCTCTCCAAACTTCCTTTCTCGACCAATAACTACCTAGATGCCATTGGTACCAACTATATCCGTGACGGACATTTTGCCGAGGCTATCTCCTTTCTCGAAAAGGTGCCTCTCACGTTCCTCAGCCGTCAGAATATTGCCCCTTATGCTGCCATCCGATCCTTCCGCGATACCCCATGGGAGAAGAAATACGTAGAAGAGGGCACCCAGTATGGTGGCAACCTCCAACTCACCACCAATGCCAAGGTCGACTACTGCCGTGCCGTTATCGAAGCCCAGAAACAGTATGCCCACTCCACAGGCGAAGCCCACACCCAGGCCGCCTATGCGCTAGGCCAGCTTTACCATCAGGCCAGCGTGCTCGGCTACTGCTGGTGGCTAGCCTACTATGGAGTATCGCTAGGCTGCGAAATCTGCAACGAAGATCTTTATAAAGGCCATTTCGACTTTGTCCTGCAGTCGCGCCGCCTCCTCGAACAGGCCATGGATTCCCCCGATGCTGCCACCCGCTTCAAAGCCGGCTTCCTCCTCATCCACCAGGGACAGCCCACCCTCACCCTTTCCGAATGGAACGCTGACGACTATAGCTATACGGTTAAAGTCAACACCCAGTCGCAATACTATCCCTCGCTCCTTCGTTTCATGTTGGATCTCTACCTCCGCAACGATGCTCCCGCCTACGTAACCCATTGCGACTATCTTGCCGAGATGCGCGGTATGATGCGATAGGCTTCCCTCAAGGATTATTCTCCTGCCATAGAAATGGTGATCAGTAATCTGTGAGCAGTGAAGAGTGAGTGATCTGTGAGGAGTGATCAGTGAACCGACAATACAGGTATCGTCTGATCGCTCATCACCGATCACTCAACACTTGATTTATAACGCAAATTCCAATATTTCAAAGTACTCTCGTCCGTCAGCATGGGAGCTCTTCCTGTTGCCCCCCACCGAAAAAAGCCTGCCCTTTGCAGCTGATTGACGATGCAAAGATACACCCGTTGGAGTACTCCAAAATGAATCAGCAGCACTTTTCTAATCGGCAAAACACTGTAGGCCAACGAAATGCTATTGCAATAAAAATTGGAGCACCTGCATGATCCAGCAGGTACTCCAATCGACTCCAAAAGCGTGTAACGCTATGTTATTCTACATGTTGCGCAACAATCTGTCCGCCACATCTGAAAATTACTCTTTATCATTTTTTTGCCAAAAATACAGCTGGCAATGGAGTAAAACATATCATGGGAGCCTAAATTCACCCTCACCCCTCTCTACAATCGTATCGTATCATCGTATCTTTTCAATTTCTTTGCGGATTGGGAGAGTGTCAAAAAAATACAATTTATAAATCAAGGTATAATATATATATTCTTTACTTCTTTTCTTTTTTTCCTTTCAGCAC
>JAGHRY010000120.1 GCA_018066145.1 Candidatus Colimorpha merdihippi
ACCGCTACTCCCGCCAGCGCAGCTTACGAGTTCCTCAACTGGAATGGCGATGTTACCGACAACCCCTACAGCTTCACTGTAACGGGCAATGTCACCATCACCGCTAACTTTGGCGAACTCCAGAGCATAGCCGACGTCGAGAACGGCACTTCTTGCACCATCTATCCCAACCCCACCACCGCTTCCACCACCATCAGCGTGATGGGCGTGAATGGCAAGGTTCGCATCTCTGTCATCGACATGAGCGGCCGCACCGTTGCTGCCGAGACCCTCGAATGCAGCGCCGACTGCCAGAAGGTGATGGATGTTGCCGATCTCGCACAGGGTACCTACTTCGTACGTATTGCCGGCGAAACCGTCAACATGGTCAAGAAGCTCATCGTCAAGTAACGACGCTTCACGCTAATCCCCACTAGGCATTATGCCTAGTCACACTCAAGGGGCTGCCCACACCGGGCAGCCCTTTTTTGAATCGTTGTTTTGCCCAAGGTTGATAAAGTAAATGGAAAAATTGACTAGTTTCAAGTTGTCATTTCATATAGCTGTGTGTTGTTTGCTGCCCTCATAGTGGTATGGAAATAAAAGTCAGCCTCGAAAGGGCTCTTCATGAAAAGTGTTACCTATCGTTTTAGGGGGTTGTGATGCTGATACAGCGTGGATGATGCGGTATGATTGCGGGGTATATACCGCATGAACCCCGCAGTGACCCCGCAAGAACCCCGAATGAAGAACGCAAGAAGTTCGATTTTGGTTGAGGGGAATCGGGGGCTTTTTAGGGTGGGTTACGTCAAAAAATGGGGGATATTCGATTGCGAGCATAATTTTATGTTAAATTCGATGGAATGTTAAGGCTTGAGAAGATGGTGTTGATGGGTTGTAATAGTATGGGTATGAGTTCTTTGAATGCTTGTTTTAAAAGACATCAAGTGGCAAAGTCTGTTGGGATTATTTGAAAGATTTGTAGTCGAATCATTCGACTCCATTCGACTCCCATTCGACTATGCGGATAGCACCTCCGGCAACGTTCAGAGGTGTTCTGTAAGCATTGTGCGGATGTGTTGGTTCCCTTGTTATCAGCTGGTATTCAATTATAAACGATGTGTAAATTATTCCATCGGATGTACTAGTTTAGTAAACTAAGGCAGAATAATAAGAGTATTTTATGAACAGTCGAATGAGTCGAATGAAAAAAGGAGGGGTGTTTTGTCGAATTGTTAATTCAATCGGCTCGTGTTTGCACTTGACGGCTTTTGTGATGGTATTATTTCAAACAGCGTATCCTAATCGATGTTCGACGTCAACTATGCAAAAGTATGAAGCCCCCTTTCCCCCAACAATATCCTATAGTTTTTTCATTTTTATCACTTTCACTCAACAAAAAAGGTAGTTGGAATAACGTAAAGTTTTGATTTTTAACATTTCTTTTTATCGCATTTCCGTTTTTTTGTGTATTTTTGCACGCTTATTCCATTTTGTTGGAATGCTGTGTAATATATTGAATAATAAAACGTTAAGTAAAAATAATATTAATTAAAACAGTTATCAAATGTCAAAACATTTTACCAAAATGTTGATGCTTGTGGCGCTGTTGATGCCTTTCGCACTTATGGCTCAGTCATATCATGCTGTCCCGTATAGCGAAAATTTCGACTCCCCTACAGGCTCTCCCGCCCTCCCATCGGGTTGGGTCAATTACATGACGGGTACTAGCGGTTCGGGCACTTTCCCCTGCTGCTACAACTATTCGAGCAATGCTCATAGTGGTAACTACTACTTCGAGATGGAGAGTTCTACCTCTCAGATGGAAGTAGTGGGTACTCCCGAATTTGCCAATCCCGCCGCTCTGCGCGTAAGTTTCTGGGCTTCTACTACCAGCAGCACCCAGCCTTCGCTCTTTGAAATCGGCGTGATGGAGGATACCGCTTTTGTCCCCGTCGACACTATTACCATCACTCCTTTCGGTTCCTTCGGCACTAATAACTATAGTTATTATACTATCGATCTCGACACCTACAGCGGCGATGGTCATCGTATCGCTTTCCGCGCCCGCAAGGGTGGTGGTCAGTATACCGTATTCATCGACGATATGACCATTGCCAATATCCCTGGTTGCGCCAGCAATCCCGGCCCTGTTCATGCTTCCGGCGTTACTTCCCATAGCGCCACTATCACATGGACTTCCGCAGCCGTTTCTGCAGGCTATTATGTATTCCTCAACAACGATACCTCATGGACCAATGTGTATGACACCACTCATACTTTCACGGGTCTCAATGCTAATACCGTTTACACCGGCTTTGTTTATAATTCCTGCAACGGCAGCGATACTAGCGAAGCTGTTTCTTTCTCCTTCCGTACTGAGTGCGGTGAGATTTCGCTTCCTTATACTGAAGGTTTCGAAGCTAGCTCTAACGGCATTCCTTTATGCTGGAATCGTGTTTCGCACTACGATTACTATGGCACCAATTACCCCTATTGCTACGGCTATGAGTCGCATACCGGAAACTATTCGTTGGCTTTCAACTACGGTCCCGAAATTATTGCTACTCCCCGTATCCCCCTTGCTGCAGATGAAATCGAGGTGATGGGTTGGCTTTTCACCACCAGCACTTCTTACACCCACGCTCCCTTTGAGGTTGGCTACATGACCGATCCCAACATCGATTCTACCTTTGTCCCTGTTGATACCATCTACACTACTTTGCAGCATCAGCTGTTTGACGTGGTTTTCTCAGGCATTGGCGTTACCGACACTGTTTGGGTGGCTTTCCGCTATAATGTTTCCTCTTATAATCAAACTTTCCTTGATGATGTCACCATTCGCTATGTAGGCGATTGCGTCCATCCTACTCATCTCGAATATACCGCTAATCCCAGCGAGCAGGTGTCGCTCCATTGGACCGATTCCATCAACAATTTCTGGGAGGTGGTTTATGGCCCCACTGGTTTTAATCCCGATACCGTGGTATTCAATTACATTTCAGGCATCTACGAAGATTCTGTTACCGTCACCGGCCTGTCCGACAGCATCACTTACGACTTCTATGTCCGTGCTGATTGCAGTGGAAGCTATAGCTACTGGGATGGCCCCGTTACTATCCGCCCCAATCTTTTCATGATGACTGCCAACGCTACCGATACCATCCGCGCCTGTGGTGGTACCATTGTTGATGATGGTGGCTTGGATGGCGATTTCTCTGGCGACCAAACTTCCTATATGGTTGTTTACCCCACCGATAGCACCCAGCGAATCACCCTTACGGGTACCGCTACAACTATGGGTACCTATACTTATTATACCAATACCCTTACTATCTATGACGGCGTAGGCACTTCGGGTCGTGTGCTCGGCTCCTATTCCAACACCACCAATGCTGCTGTCAATGTCACTTCTGAAGAAGGTCCCGTTACCATCAAATTCCAGAGTGGTTACTATGGCGGCGTTGGCTACCAGCTCTTCGTTTCGTGCTCCGACCTCAGCACCTGCCCCGATCCTTACGAACTCACTTTCTCCAACGTTGCCGCCACTTCGGCTATGGTAAGTTGGACCTATGGCGCCAACGGTACCCCCGATGGTTGGAATATCGAAGCTGTTGATACTGCCAGCAACAACGTTCTTTCTTTCTATGCTCCTGATACCGCTCGCAGTTTTGTTATGACCGGTCTTCAGCAGAATACTACCTATATGATTCGTCTCCAGGCTAGTTGCATCACTGGCGATACCAGCGCTTTCATCTATGGCTATATCCTCACTCCCTGCCTTGCTGGCGGTGAGCTGGCTATTGGTTCTGGTTCTGTAGACCTCACCTCGCACCCCATCCAAACTTACTACAATTACAGTATCTGCCAATTCATTCTCCCCGCATCCGAACTTACCCAAGTTCAAGATTCCATTTTCGGCATCATCCTCCCCGCTAACTCTGTAGGTGCAAGTACCGCAAACATTGATGTTTATATCGATACCACTAGCCTCAATGCCTACACTTCTACTGCCGACTTCGTCATTATGGATGCCAGCAAGCGTTACTACTCCGGCATTGCCAGTCTCGCAGCAGGCAATAACGAGTTCCGTTTCGATAGCGTTTGGGTGCGTCCTGACCAAACCAGCAACATCGTAATCACTATCGACAACAATACTGGTTCCTATACCAGCACTTCCCATTGGCAGGGCACCGGCGGACTCACTGGTTCCACCCTCTACCAGTACTCCGATGGTACCAATTACAATCCTACCAGCAACTCTATTACCAGCCAGGTTAGCGCTACCGACAACCGTCCCAATGTCATTCTCATGACTCCTTGTGCTGAAGCCAACTGTGTAGCTCCCAATGTCACCACTGTGGTTTCTACCACCGACATCACCATCAACTGGGCTCCCGGTAACGACGAGACCGATTGGAGTGTCGAGCATAAGGCTGCTTCCGACTCTGTTTGGTCTATGGATATCGCTTCCACTTCTGCCAATACTTTTGTCCTCTCCGGCCTCAATGCCAATACCGTTTACGACATCCGTGTGACCAGCCTCTGCGGCGACACCTCTGCCGCTGCCCTCACCCAGGCCCGCACTTCATGTGCTGTGGTTACCACGTTCCCCTTCACCCAGGATTTCGAGAACTTCATTGCCGCTACTGATTCGTATAATGGCAGTACAGATTTCGAGCCTTGCTGGAACCGCGGTCCTCTCTACGATCCCGGCTATAGCTACTATTATGTTTATCCTTACCTCTACAGCACTGCCCATAGCGGCAGCAAGTCGATGTATATGTACGACTACAGTGGAATGTACCACTGCCTGCTCGTGCTCCCCGAAATGGGCGTAAGCGTCGACAGCCTCATCCTGTCCTGCTGGAATTACGGTGGTTCTACCTATGATTTCTATGAGGTCGAGGTAGGTGTCATGACCGATCCCACCCAGCCTTCTACTTTCGTTGTTGTCGACACCCTCATTTATACCACTTCCGATGTGAATACCTGGGTTTACAACGAGGTTGAATTCTGGCGTTATGCCGATAGCGGAAGATACATTGCATTCCGTACCACTTCCAACCACGATGGTGGCCTCCTTATCGACGACATTACCGTCGACCGCAACAGCACCTGCCGTCGCGTTGAGGGTATCATGATCGACTCTGTCGACATGGTTTCTGCTACAATCTCTTTCACCGACACATTCAATGTTGGCAGCTACACCATCGCTTGGGGTACTTCCGACAACTTTGCCGATGCTACCGATAGCGCCGACTTTATCGGCACTTCCTATACTATTACTGGTCTCACTGGTGCTACCTACTATCATTTCTGGATCCGCACCAACTGCTCCGACGACAATAGCCTTTGGGCAGATGGCGGTCGTTTCCGCACCAATTGTGCTCTCGTCCCCGTTACCCTTACCGATGCTTTCAACGAAGGCTTCGAGACTGGCTTCGATCCCTGCTCTCTCCAGGAATTTGTTTCTGGCACACACCAGTGGCAGATTGGTACTCCCAGCAATACTCCCGGTGCTGCTCATAGCGGTTCCAATGCTGCAACCTTTACTCACACCTCCTCCGGTACTTCCACTATCCTAACTATGCCTGCTTTTGATTTCAGCACCCTCAATCTCGGCGCCGAATTGAACTTCTGGCATACACAGGCCGTTTGGGGAGGCGATCAGGACGAGCTTACCGTCTACTACCGCACCAGCGATACTGCCGCTTGGACCACTCTCGCTCACTTTACCAATGATATCTCTTCTTGGACCGAGGAAACTTTCACTCTTCCTTACTCTGACAATGCACCTTACTATGAGATCGCTTTCATGGGTTACGACAGCTATGGTTATGGCATCTGCCTCGACGATATAGAGGTACGTCATGCTCCTACCTGTTTGCGCCCCGACGCCCTCTCAGCAATTCCTAGCGATGTTACCGCTCAGGTAATCTGGAATAGCAATGCTTCCGATGCTCTTGTTCAGTATCGTCAGGTTGGCACAACCATCGATACCACCATTGCTGCTATCGGCACTTCTGCTACCCTCTCTGGTCTTACTGCTAATACTTCCTACGAGTTCCGTGTTAGAGGTATTTGCTCTGCTTCTGATAGCAGCGTTTGGAGCCTTTGGTACTCTTTCACCACCACCATCTGCCCCAATGCTCAGATTGCTACCAGCTACGATAGCACTATGACCTCCAGCACCTCTAGTTACGCTCCTATTGGCTACAGCTACTACAACTATGGCTATGTTCAAACCCTCATCGATAGCACTCATATGGCTGGATTCACTGGCGATGTTACTGCTCTCGCTTTCAATCCCGATGTTGCCGACAGAGGCGATTACTTCAACCACATGACCATCTACATGGCCAACGTTGCCGAGACCGACCTCTCCGCAGGTTTTATCCTTCCCGACTCTGCTCACAATTTCGTACCTGTACTCACCGATGGCAACCTCTGCTATTCTGAAGCAGGCTGGAATACTTTCTTGCTTGACTCCGCATTCACTTGGGATGGCCATAGCAATGTACTTATTGCTGTCAAACGCGACCATGGTAGTTATTCAATGGGCGCTTATTTCCGCGTCCACAACACCACCGCTCCTATGACCCGTTATGCTTATCAGGATGGTTCTGCTTATGATCCTGCAACCGTCTCTGGTGGCAGCACAGGAAACTTTGTCGGCGATTGGCAGCTCATCAACTGCGAAGCCGGCTGCGCTAAACCTGTCATCACTTCGACTGTCTATGACTACGAGTCTGCTGCCATTACCTGGACTGGCTCTGGCTCTGATTACGAAGTCAATATCAAGGAAACCTATACCCTCGATTGGCCTGCCGATATCGCTGTTACCGGCAACTCCTACACTTTCACCGGCCTCAATCCTGCTACCAACTATCAGGTTCGCGTTCGCCAGAATTGCACCCTCGATAGCTTGGGCTATTCCGAGTGGACTTATGCCGGCTTCATTACCGACAGCCTGCCTTGCATGACTCCTGCCAACCTCGCTGCTAGCGACATGACCAATGCCGAAGCTACCTTCGCTTGGACTGCCCGCGGCACCGAAACCCAGTGGGATCTCCACGTTTGGTTTGCTGGTGGTCTCGACAGCATCTACCGTGTCAGCACCAACCCCG
>JAGHRY010000037.1 GCA_018066145.1 Candidatus Colimorpha merdihippi
CCTCTAGTTTTTGCGTGTATTCCTAGCATTAAAGCAGTATTGGGGAATAGCCCCATAAAGGGAGGCAACATGCGCCTAAAGGTTGGCTCCTTTTTTGGAAAACTCCAACAGGCATGAACGGCACAGGCATTGGTAGGGATAGCGGCGGTTGAGCACGGCGCGGGTATCGGGAGACAGCTCAATGCCTACGCATTGGCAATTGGAGCCAAGCTGGGTTTGGCACAAAAAAGTGGCGCCGCAACGCGGACAGGTTTTGGTACCAGAGGAATGAGTATTGGTGTCTTGGGGCATATAAAAGGTGTATCAGTTCAACAAATCAACAGAAATCAATTCAACTTCCCTGTGGGTTTTTTGCTCAGCACCAGGTGGTCGCCCTCGATGCGGGAATCAACACCAAACACACGGCTGATGTTTTGTGATGTAAGTCCTTGTTTCATGGAGCCTTGATAAAGGATTCCGCCCTGATGCAGCAGAATCAGCTGGTTGCAATACTGCCAGGCCATATTTAGGTCGTGGATGACCAGTATCAGGGTGATATGTTCCTGCTGATTGATTTGGCGCAACAGTTCCATAATCTCGAATTGATGGGCGATGTCGAGATTCGAAATAGGCTCGTCCAATAGCATGATAGGGGTTTGCTGAGCCAAAGCCCTGGCCAGCATGACACGCTGCAGTTCGCCGCCGCTCATCTCGCCCGGTTTGGCGTAACGAAGGTGCCATGTGTTGGTACGCTTCATGCAGTCTTCCACAATCTCCCAGTCGCGCTTAGACTCGTTTTGGAGTCGTCGCTGATAGGGGTTGCGCCCCATAAGGACCGACTCGAAAGCCGTGAATTCGAAATCGGTTTGAGCCTGCTGCCGCACCAGTGACATATGCCGAGCCATTTCTCTTGCGGAATATTGGTCCACAGGCCTGCCCTTCAGGCACACCGACCCTTGCTGGGGTTTTGCCAAACCGGAAAGGAGTCGCAGCAATGTAGTCTTGCCGCATCCGTTAGCCCCCATCAAGGCGTAAAACGAGCCCTCCTCGATGGTGCAGTTCAGATGTTTGAGTACAGCCTTGTCGGCATAACCGTATGTGAGATTTTTTACCTCTATCATATCTTTTGATGAGTGAATGGTAATGAGTGAACGGTGATTGGCAGTCGGGCAACAGTTTCTGTGCGGCGGCAGCCACTTATAATTCATCAATTATCATTCTAATAACTTTTCTTGTTTTTGTAAAGCAAATAAATGAACAGGGGGGCGCCTATCAACGAGGTAAGGCTGCCCACGGGCAGTTCGCTGGGCTGCATGGCGGTGCGTGCCAGGGTATCGCATAGCAGCAGGAATAGGGCGCCCACTACGGCCGACACGGGCACCACCTTGCGGTTGTCGGCGCCGACAATCAGGCGCACACAATGGGGCACCACCAATCCCACAAATCCTATCACGCCGCAAGAAGATACGCTGAAAGCCACCATCAGGGTGGTGATTACCAGCAATATTTTTTTCACCCGTTCCACCTCCACACCCAGGCTTTGGGCTGTTTCGCTTCCGGCCAAAAGCAGATTGAGATCGCGCGAATAATAGATGATTCCGCCAATGCCTAATAGCACTATGGGAGCCACCAATGCCACCTCGACCCACGATGCCGAGGCGAAACTGCCCATGGTCCAGAAGATGATTCGGTCCATCTTATCCTGATTCAGCACCATAAGGAAAGAGATGACAGCAGAAATCAAAAAGGTGAGACATACGCCGGTAAGCAGCAAGGTGGTGGTGTGCATGCGGTTGCCTATGGCAGCAATGCGGTAGATGAGCACTATAGTGATGAGTCCGGTGATCAAGGCGCAGGTACCTACCCCCAGCAGAAAGGCTTCCAGGCCTAGGAGTATGGCAATGGCGGCGCCCAGCGAAGCACCCGACGAGATGCCCAGCACATAGGGGTCGGTAAGAGGATTGCGGAAAATGGACTGGTAGGCGGCACCACAAACCGACAGAGAGGCACCCACCAGCACCGACAATACGATGCGAGGAGCCCGCAGATTCCAGAAAACAGATGAGTGCCACATTTCGTACCAATCCATCTGTACTGCTCCCAGCCGGGCGCAACCCAGCATGGCAGCGGCTAGAATCAAAAGTCCGCAGGCACAGATAAGTGCGGTATTGCGCTGTTTCATGCCAGGAGGTCTTGCATGGTATGATAGCCCTTCTTGCCCTCCAAGTATTCGGCAGCCAATACGGCGCCTAGAGCCAAACCTTTGCGGCTTTTGGCCGAATGGCTTATGGTGAGGGTATCTTCGGGACTATCGTAAGTTACTACATGGGTGCCAGGCACTTCGCCTTCGCGATAAGAGGTGATGGGCACCGCTTGGGCATCAATTGGCTCGGGGCGATTGCCCTGAGGGTCGCACACCAGCTGCCACCCTTGGCAGCGCTGCATGCGGTCGGCAATATCGTTGGCCAAAGTGATGGCGGTGCCGCTGGGAGCGTCGAGCTTGTGAATATGGTGGGTTTCGGCTATGGACACGCTATAGCCGGGATAGCGGTTCATCAGCTGCGCCATCTGGCGGTTGAGGGCGAACATAATATTCATGCCAATGCTGAAATTGGAGGCCACAAACAGGCTTGCGTTTTTGGCCTTGCACAAATCCGTCATGCGGTCCAGCTGGTCATACCAGCCGGTGGTGCCTACCACCACGGGGAGGCCCAAATCGAAACATCGGGTCATATTGTTCACGGCAGTGGAGGGGAAACTAAAGTCGATGGCCATATTGCAGCCTTTAAGGTCGTTGAGTTTGGTGGTCCATTCGTCTTCGTTATCGATGGTAACGCCTATTTGGTGACCGCGGGAGAGGGCAATTTCTTCGATGGCTTTGCCCATTTTGCCATATCCTAAGAGTGCAATTTTCATATTTGACTTACTACTGCTGGCTCACATTTGTGCCAGATGGATTTATGTTGCTTCAATATTGTTTTCGTGATAGCGCGTACTTAAATAATTATCAATATCATGCATATTATTTCCACGCTGCTATTCTTTTTGCAAATATAAGATTTTTTTGAGAATAAATGACAAAGAATGTTGAATTGGCAGTACTGGCCCGCTGTCGGTAATCGAGTTTATTGCCGCGCCAGCCACCCATTAATCATAAATCATCAATGCCCACGCATAGTAGGAATACAAAAAAAGGTCGCCATTGAAGCGACCTTGGTTGGTGGAGTATATCGGAGTCGAACCGATGACCTTTTGACTGCCAGTCAAACGCTCTAGCCACCTGAGCTAATACCCCATGGATTTCGTTTGAAATCGGGTGCAAAAGTACAACATTTTTTCGAACTGACCAAATTTTTTTTTCATCTTATTGAAAATCAGAGTTACTTATTGCACATTCCCGCTGCATTATTTGCCATTTGATATTCGAAAGAGATTCTTTTAGGCACTATTTTGCGCTATTTTTTCAATTAAGATATCAAATAATGCATATTCCGTTGTATCACATAAAGATAAGCCTATTTTAGGTGGCGAATTCCGGCCTACCTTATCACCAGCTTGTTGGAGGTGCGACCTTGGGGGGTGCATACGTCAACCCAATATATGCCGCTGGGCCAACCTTCGATGTCGAGTACTGCGGTGGGAGCCAGCATGGTTTGAGTCGACATTTTGCGGCCATAGATGTCGAAAATGCTCACTGTGGCTGCGGTTTCGCTTCCGCTAAGGGTGATGTAGGCCCTGCCCGAAGCCGGATTTGGAGAAATGGTGGCCGACAGCGGGTTGGCCAGAGTTGCAAGGGATGCGTTGCTGATTTCGAAAGCGGTTTTCTCGGACCAGCGGCTGTATACACTCCTGTCGCACAGGGCGAGGGCATAAAGGTCGTAGCGGCCCGGAGCGAGGTCGTTGAGCTGAATACTGCAGCTCGAAGAGCTCGCCATGGTGCCTTGGGCAGGCGCACACCCTTCGGGGCCGTAGGAAACTATCCAGCGCCCGTAGGACTGGGTGTCCTGCCAGCTCACCAGGGCTGTGTTGGCTTGCACCTCTACCACTAATTGCTGCACTGTATGGCAGGGGGTGGTGGAAAACTCGATAGTATCGCTCCAGATGCTGGTGTGGGTTTCGTCGCAATACGAGCGAATGGAAGCCCAATAGGTGCTGCCCGGCATTAGATTGTCGAGGGTGAGAGTGTTGGTAGTAGCGGTGAGGGTTTGCACCGCTCCATCGAACGCGTATTCAATCTGCCATTGGTAGGCCGAATCGCTGTTCCAGCTAAGCTGCGCCGAGGTGTAGGTGATATCGCTTACTGCCAGATTGACGGGTTCGGGACATGGCGGGATGGGCAGGAGGGTGGTGTCGGTAGACCAATTGCTGCCCAAACCATTGTCGGCATAAGGGTCGACAAGGGTGAGAAACGGGCCCGAACCATCGGCAGCTGTGGGCCATGGAGCCTCGTCGAGGTAGGTTACATCATCGATGGTGCGCCCCCAGGCATCGGCCAAAACAAGCCGCTGCGACTGGTTGCTGAGCGAGCGCGAAAACTTGCCGAAAGCCCCTACCCCATAGCGGGCACGAAACACGGCCGTATCGGCGGCAATATAGATTTCCTGCGCCGAATCAATCACAGCATTGGGAAACTGGTAGGAGATTCCCAGCTGGCTGAGATACATGCCGGCAAGCGAAACAGCGGTGTCTTCAAGATTGGTGATGGCGATAAACTCTTGGTCGTCGGCCGAAAAATCCATATAGGCACGCGGGTGATAATGGATTTTGGTAAAGGCCAATCGGGGGAGGGCTGGCAGCGAATTGAGGGTGTCGGTGAGCTGCGAATTGAGCCAGTTGTAGCGGCTTTGCAGCCAGGTTTTCATAGAATTGACGGCCGATGTTTGGCTGAAATAATAGCCCCACCGCTGCTTGTCGCGCGACACCAGCGACGAGATTTGGCTGTTGAGGGAATCGATAAGGGCCGTAACGGAAGCATATTCCAGCGGGGCGCCAGGAGCCGTAAGCTCGTGCCAGCGGCGGGCAAAAAGGCGCTTGAACTGGGTGTTGTTGAACAATTGGTACCAAAAGTTGGAGCCAGTATTATTGTAATTGTCGAACTGCCACACGCTGTAGCTCGACCGGTTGGGGGTGCTGAAGGGGTCATTGCCGTAAGCGCAATTGAAGTCCCAAACAGGGCCGGCGCAGAGCTTGCCCATGCGGTCTTTGTGGAAAAAGGTGCTTAGCTGGTAGATGTCGATATTGGAAGCCAGCTCGGCAATAATCATGTAATCGATAAACGAGGGGATGTCGATGATGGAGGGGTAGCCGGTAAGGATGGAGGCATCGCCGCGGTCCATGGCCGACTGGAGCGAATCGAAGCAGGCATGAATATAGCTGTCCTGTTGGGCGGTGACATTATCAGGTTTAGGAAAATGATGGATATAGTTTACATCATCGTAAAAATTGTGGGCAGGAGTGGACCAAGCCACAGGGTCGCCTCCGGTAGTTTTGTCGGCCTTGGTGATGTATCCGCCCGACAGTTTGGGCATGGTATTGTCGGTAGGTTCGATTTTGGCCACGTTGACGCGATTCTTGTCGGCCTTGATTTTTTCGGTAAGGAAATAAATGCCGCGATAGTTGCCCCCAAGAAACACCTCGCAATAGTGGGTACGCGGGGCATAATGCCCAGTGCGCCGTGCGAGGGCATACGAGAGGGGGTCGCGGAGGTAGGAATTGTCGTAATTGAGGGGATTGAGAATCCAGTCGTTCTCGGCGGGCATGCCCAAAAGCGCAACATTGTCGTTGGTAATATCGTCGCTTTGCCGGGTTTCAAACCCGTAGTGGCGCTTGTTGAGGTTCTGCGAGGTGGACCCCCTTTTTTCGATGCCGATGCGCCCTTGATAATGAATGTATTGGGCCGAATCCTGAAGCGCAAGGTAGTTGGTAGTGGAATCGTTGACGTAGAGTATCTTCATGGTGCCGGACACCTTGTAGTCATCAGGTATGGTGGCATTTCCGTCGACATTTATCAGCACGATAGGGAGCGGCGATGAGGTGACATTCTGCGCCTGCAGGGCTGCAAATCCGCAGGACAAAAACAGGAGGATCGATAACAAGTGTTTCATTTCAGTAGCACAGTCGGCTTGGGATTATAAAAATGCAAAGTTACGCATATTATTTCAAATAAGCATTATTTTTTTTCAAAAAGTGGCCGAACAGAACACCTCGATAGAGCCCAAGAAGGCATAGTTTTTCCCCCACTGTCCTTGGGGGTGAAGCCCCTTGCTGGAGCATTGCAACTCCATTGTAGCTCCGGGGTAGCTTCGAGGTAGCTCCGAGTAAAAGTCGGACCTACCTCGGAGCTACCTCTGAGCTACTTCGGAGCTACAACGAAGCAACATGGGAGCCAGGGGGGCTCGTAGGGTTTCTTTGTGGGCTGAAATAAGGCAGCTGGCTTGGGTTTGCGAAATCAACTTTATTGGGGAAGGGGGAAAAGACAAAGCCGCACTACTTGGGGTGCGGCTTTGGAAGTTATTTCAAAATGAAGGGGGTTACTGGACGATTGTCATTTCGTCGACGAGGTGGGTAGCGCCGGCAAATTTGTCGATGATGAACAGGCAGTAGCGGATATCAAGGCTGATGTTGCGGCAGTAGTTGGGGTCGAAGAGGAGGTCGCTCATGGTGCCTTCCCAGCAGCGGTCGAAGTTGATGCCGATGAGCTGGCCGTCGGCATTGAGCACGGGGCTGCCGCTGTTGCCGCCGGTGGTGTGGTTGGTGGCGATGAAGGCTACGGGCATTTCGCCGCGGAGGTTGGCATAGCGGCCGTAGTCTTTGGTATTGTAGAGCTGCTTGAGTTTAGGCTCGACAACATAGTCGTAGATATCGGGGTTTTCCTTTTCGATGATGCCTTGGAGGGTGCTATAGGGGGTGTAATACATAGCGTCCTTGGGGCGGAAGCCCTGAACGTGGCCGTAGGCAACGCGGAGGGTGAGGTTGGCATCGGGGAAGAAATTGCTATCGGGGTACTGCTGCATCATGCCGCGTACATAGGTGCGCATAAGGCGGTTGATTTCGCGTTTGTTGGCATCGTAGGTGTGTTCTTTTTCGGTGGTGTAGGTGGCGGTGTATCCGGTAACGAAGAGTTTGACAGCGGGGTCGTTGAGGAGGGTGGAAGCCTGCTTGGGGGTGTATTTTTTGAGCAGGGGCAGGAGTTTGGAAGAGTTGGTGAGGATAGACTTGTCGTAGACCTGAGCCAGATATTGATCGACGGGCATTTTGCCGCGGAGCTGGTCGATATAGGGAGCATGGCCTTGGCTGTAGACATAGTTCATGGCATCGATGAAGATGGCGCGGTCGACGAGGGTATGTTCGGCAAAGTCGGCAAAGAAGGTTTCGTTTTGTGCAGCCATTCTGTCGCACATGGCGCGGGCCTCGGCATCATCGGTGGTGTTGGCGAGACGGAAGAGGTGGTTGGCACGATTCATAAGATCGCTGGCCATGACGCCTTCGGTAAAATAAACCCAATCGATTTCGATAGGAGCGATGCGGCCGTAGGCGCTATTGAGGTCGCGGAGGACGTTTTTGTATTCGCTGCGGTTGTTGGCCCAAGCCTGGAACTGAGCTTCCTGGGCTTTTTTCTGGCCTACGCCGTCGAGACGGTTGATGCCAAGGGTTTCGCCCTGCCATTTTTTCCAGCCGTTGGCTATGCTGGCCACTTTGGACGCATACTTGAGGCGCTGGGCGGGGGTAAGCTCCATGGCAGCCTTATAGTGGTTGAGACGGATGTCGCGAAGGGCTATGCGGATGGGGTTTTCCTGAATGGCCTGAAGCTCCATCTGGTTGTGGGTGACATAGCGCTGGGTGGTGCCGGGATAGCCGAAGACGAAAGTGAAGTCGCCTTCGTCGACGCCGCGGAGACTGATGTCGAGGTGCTTAAGCGGTTTGTAAGGCACATTGGAGCTGCTATAGTCGGCGGGTTTTCCATCGCGGTCGGCATAGACGCGGAACATGGAGAAATCGCCGGTATGGCGGGGCCACATCCAGTTGTCGGTGTCGCCGCCAAACTTGCCTATATTGCTAGGAGGAGCACCTACGAGGCGAACATCGGTGAATACCTCGTTGATGTACATGAAGTATTGGTTGCCATAGTAGAAGGGCTTGATGATGGCTTTGTAGTGGGTGCCGGCAACAGCCTCGGTGGTGAGGATGGTGATGTTTTGCTTAACGATGCGCTCACGCTCTTCCTCGGAGGTTTTGTCGTTGATGCCGGAGAGTACGCGGTTGGTAACATCCTCCATGCGCACGAGGCGGGTGGCGGTGAGGCCCTTGCAGGGAATCTCCTGTTCGCGGGTCATGGCCCAAAAACCGTGGGTGAGGTAGTCGTGCTCAACGGTGCTGTGGGCGGTAATGTAGGAATAGCCGCAGTGGTGGTTGGTAAGGAAGAGACCCTGATCGGAGACGAACTCGCCGGTGCAGCCTTGGTTGAAGAGGATGACGGCATCTTTAAGGCAGGCGTTGTTGATGTCGTAAATATCTTGCGCCGTGATGCGCATGCCGGCACGCTGCATGGCGGCCTGGTTTTTACCCAGGAGCATGGGAATCCACATGCCCTCGTCGGCCACAGCTGCGGGAAGCGCGAGAGCAAAAAGTGCAAAGAGTGTGAAGATTTTTTTCATGTGATATTATTATTTTTTGTTGATTTGCTGATTTGAATTATTGTTGATTCGGTAATTTGATGGCAGCAATGAGTCCCGCTGGTTATTTGCCAGCGAGTTGGGCAACGGCTTCGCTGGCAGCCTTGAGCAGGGGCTGGGTGCTGACTTCGGAGCCGACGGCATGGCGCATCCAGTTTTGCGGGGTCAGACGGCCAGCAGGATAGATGCGCTGGATTTCGTCGGCAATGCATTTGCCGCGGAGCTGCTGTTCGAGCTGGAACTGGATGATATGCCCATAAGGGTAGTTAGGCAGGTAGAGGGGGGAATCGATCATGTGGCTGTAGATGGCCAGGATGGGGGAGTCGGGTTCGCCCAGATTGGGAGCGAAATACTGGTTCCACACCTGCTGAGCGATGGCGATGACCTGGTCTTTGAGCTGCTGGGCGGTAGCATCGGGGTGCTCATACAGCCAATGCCAGGAGTACATGTCGACGAGGCTGACGCCCATGATTTCGTAGCAGCCCCAGAAAATATCGAGGGTGGCCAGGGCATCTTTATCGGCATTATTGTCGTTGTAGCCTAGCATCTCGAGGTCGCGGGTTTGGAAAACGAAAGCCAGGGCTTCGGTAAAGCCGGTATTGGGCACACCCTTGAGGATATAATGGTCGACATCGTGGAGGGTGATGGTTTGTTCGACATTATGGCCGAACTCGTGAACGGCAATATTGTAGCCCTTGTAGTCCATGCCGTTGGCGCCAATGCGGGTACGAAGGCGAGCGTTGTCGCAACGCATATTGCTTTCCCACGCATGGCCTGCACCGCGCGAGGGGTCGACAGTAACATGGGAGCAGATGAACTGGGATTTTTCGGGGTTGAAGCCGAGGAACTTGAGTATGGAGGGCATGCCTTGGGAAGCAAAAGCCTCTTTGTTGGGGTAGAGACGCTGGGTTTTGGCGGTAAGCTCATCCTCGTTGATGCTGCTGCGGCTCTTGAAACCGTCGTACCAGATATCGAAAGGCTCGAGCTTGCGACCGGTGCGCTGTTCGATGAGGCGGGCCACTTGAGCTACCTCGGGCGAGGAGCAGAAAGTGGTGAAGAGCTGTTCGATTTCGTCGTAGCTGACCTCCATATCGGCATTGAAAGCGCGATCGATAGCGGTGGGATACATAGGATTATAGCGGTCGACCTGCTGCATGGCATGGAAATTGTCGAGGAAATACTGATAGCGTGTGAGGGGTTCGGCCTCGGCTTTCACCTGATGGCCATCGAGGTCGGTAACGGTGTTGCTGTAAGGAGCCCAAAGGTACTGATTGTTGTTGATGACGCATTGGGGGATGCTTTGGTCGATGATGCGGCGCATGACCTGATAGATGATACGCTGCTTATTGAGCCCTTCCTGGCCCTGATTGTAGTGGGTTTTGAGCTCGTCGCGCAATCCCCAGTGGGTGATGAGGGCCATATCGGGGAAGAGGGCGTTGCCGTTATCGTCGCGGAGCTGACCCATCATAATGTTGTAATTAGAGATATAATTGTCGGCAGCGGCCAGCTGGTTGGCCAGCTGCTGGTTGCACATAGCCGGAACGCGACTGGTGAAGAGGTCGCCGAGGCGGGCATAGGCCCACTGCTGGCGCGACCAGGTTTTGCCCAGCTGGTTTTTCTCATCCAAAGAATAGAAGGGGAAATTGAGAACGACGATGAAGGCGATTTTCTGCTCGTACATATCGTCATCGAAATGGGCAGCGGGGTCGAAGCCGCCGAACAGTTCGTCGAGCGAGGTGGCCTCGGGACCATCGACATGGATATGGAGTTTGAGGTCGACTCCGATTTTGTTGAAGCAGCCCCAAAGACTCTCGAGATTGGCCTGAAGGGTGGCAGCCATATATTCCAATTCGGCGCTATCGGCCACAAAATGCTCGAGACAGAAAGCCTGGAACTGGTCGGGGGTGCCATCCTGTGCAGTCCAGAGGGAAGCGGCCTGAGGGACGCTGCGCTGATAACGTGCAGAAGAAGCATCGCCATACTTCTGTTGGAGGGCTTTGATGGTAGCCTCAATGGTGTTTTGGTCGATATTGCTCATAGCAGTTTCTTTTTCTTTCTTGCTGCATGAGGCCATGCAAATCAGCACGCCAGCCAGCAAAACCAATAGTATTCTCTTCATAATAATAATTATAAAATAAAATGCAAAGATACACTTTTTTTCTCAATTGATAGAAATTTGAGAAAGAACGAGTGTCTCAGACACTGGGCTGCGGCGGCTTCTTCGCGACTTGTACAAATTGTGTTTGAGACAGAAGTGTACCAATAGTTTTCTTAAATAAGGTGCCTTTGCCTCCTTTTATTGTTTCTCAAAGATACAAAGTTTTGCGGTTATGGAAGTAAATACTATGCAAAAAATAAAGGTGACTTCTAATAATTGGTTTTCAAACGATTTTTGATTATTGGCGAGCAGATTTCATATTTGAGTGAGGGCGCAATGCGGTGCATTGTAACCGAATGAAAATATGAAAGATGCCGTCTAGA
>JAGHRY010000124.1 GCA_018066145.1 Candidatus Colimorpha merdihippi
GGAAATGTTCCCAGAAGAGGTGTCGTGCCCAAGTTTTCGGACCTTGAAGTTATCGCCTTGTCGCTAACAGCCGAATCTCTCAGTATTGACAGCGAGAACTGTCTATTCGTTTGGCTGAATCATCATAGAGACATGATTCCTAATCTGATAAGCAGAAGGCAATTCAACACAAGGCGCAAACTGACCATCTCGGTTTGTAATGCCATCCGTGAACGCATAGCCAACGAAATCGATGGCGGAGAGTCACTCTTCTGTATCGACTCAAAACCAATCGAGGTGTGTCGTATCGCCAGGTCCTCAAGATGCAGACTCGGTAAGTCTGACTACGATACTGCACCTTCCTTTGGCTTCTGCGCATCACAGAACACATATTACTATGGTTATAAGCTGCATGCCGTCTGTGGCCTCAGCGGAGTCATCCATTCATTTGACATCACCAAGGCAAACGTACATGATATTAATTACTTGAAGGATGTCAAATATGAATATCACGACTGCAGTATCTTCGGTGATCGTGGCTATATTAGCGCATCGATGCAGCTGGATCTTTTCGAATCGGCCAACATTCGCCTTGAAGTTCCTTATAGATTGAATCAGAAGGATTGGAAACCGACTTTCATCCCTTTCGCAAAGGCCAGAAAGCGTATCGAAACCGACTTCTCTCAGTTTGTGGGGCAGTTTATGTTGAACCGCAACTATGCCAAGCAACCAGCTGGGCTGTTCGCCAGAGTTGTCAGTAAGATCGCATCTTTCACTACATTACAATATGTCAATTATCTCTCGGGGAAACCCCTTGGTCATATCAAATATGCTCTAGATTAATTCCGCCAACGGGTATAGAAATAAAAGACATATTTGGTAACAGCATTTTGACACTACAAGACAAGGATAGCCTTGTTGATGTAGATTTATCATTTATGAATCTTGAATAAGCAGATTTTAGTTACCACCACGATATGGCTGATACGTTCCAGTTGGGGCAAACCTATCTATGGCAGGGACGCGATTTGCAGCAGCCCGGCGTTTATGTCGATACTTTTGCTACGGTTGTCGGATGCGACAGTATCTATATGCTCCGCCTGAGCAGTATCGAGTGGCACGATACGTTAGTCTGCGATGATGCTCTCCCGCTCCATTGGCGCGGGGCAGAATTCTCGTCAGAGTCTGCCGACACCCTGTTTCTGCATTCACAGTCTGAGACCGACAGCATCGTGGTGCTAGACGTTAGTGTAAGAATGAGGCCCGACTATTCTTTCGATTTGCAAATGTTATGTGACGGTATGCCTTATTACAGTATTCCTATCACAGACTCGCTGCGGTATCAGTGGGAGTCGTTGCCGTTCGACTCTTCGCTGGTGTCGCTATCCCATTTCGCACCAGAGGTTACCACACGATATATTTTCCAGGCGGGATATCCCGACGAGCCCTCCTGTCCCATTGTCGATACGCTGTTGCTTGCACCGCTCCAGCCCATTGAGGCTAGGCTAGAGGTGCAGTCGGAGTGGGTGAGTGATATCAGTCCCGACCTTATTGCCTACGACCGAAGTGTGAATATTGGCTGGCGCAAATGGTATGTCAATGGCGTTTTTCAGCAGTGTAGCGAACAGATGCTTCAGTACCATTCCGGTGTACAGGGCGACAGTATCATTGTGATGCTGGTTGTGGGGCTCGACAATTGTGTCGATACGGCCTATTACACAGTCCGCGTCCACCATCAGGAGATGCTTTGGTTTCCCAATGTTTTCACCCCTTCGGCAGCCACCAATAATTGTTTCCGCGGGTATGGCGTCTATCTGCAAGAATACGATCTGAAGATATTTACCCGATTAGGCAGCTGCTTTTGGCAAACCTCCAATATCGATGAATGTTGGGATGGCACCCGCAATGGTGTGCCGCTCCCCCAAGGCTCCTATGTATACCTCTGCCGTTATTCTACCGATACGGGCGAAAAACATGTGGTTTACGGCACAGTCACGTTGATTCGATAGCTGTTGGCTGTGAAGTATTGGTATACCTTCGTGCGATAGTGCGAGTGCCATGGACAAGTGCCCATTGGAGGGACAAATCGGTATATCGCGTAGCATCTGCTAGGAAGGCGCTGCAGGCAACGTTAGGGGGCAAGACAAGTGAAAACCCATCGGCAAGGCTGTGAACAGAAGGCTGCTTTTTGTTAAAATAATAATGAATCGATAGGTTTTTTTTTTGTTTTTTCGAAAATAAGTGTATTTTTGCACGTTCAAATTATTCTATAATGATAAACTAAAAAATATATATATTATGAAGGACATTTTCGAAAGAATTAAAGAATCTACCGGTGGTCCTCTCGGTCAGTATCAAAAGTATGCAGATGGTTATTTCTATTTCCCCAAGCTCGAAGGCGAGCTCGGTCCCGAAATGGTATTCAACGGCAAGAAGGTGCTCAACTGGAGCCTGAACAACTATTTGGGTCTTGCCAACGATCCCGAGGTGCGCGAAGCCGATGCTGAAGGTGCTCGTCGTTGGGGCCTTGCTTACCCCATGGGTGCCCGCATGATGAGCGGCAACACCTCCCTCCACGAAGAGGTTGAGGCTATGCTCTGTGAGTATACTCACAAGAAGCACGGCTACCTGCTCAATTTCGGCTACCAGGGCCAGATTTCTATCCTCGACACTGTGGTAGGTCTTCGCGATGTTATTGTTTACGATAGCGAGGCTCATGCCTGCCTTATCGATGGTTTCCGCGTTACCGGAGCCAAGCGCTTCAAATATATGCATAATGATATCGAGAGCCTCCGCAAACAGCTCACCCAGGCTACCGCATTGGCCGAGAAGCAGGGCGGCGGTATCCTTGTGGCTACCGAAGGTGTCTACGGTATGGAAGGCGACCTTGGCGCACTCAAAGAAATCTGCGCACTCAAGAAAGAGTTCAACTTCCGCATCCTCATCGATGATGCTCACGGTATGGGCGTTATGGGCCCCGAAGGCCGCGGTACCCACACCCATTTCGATGTGGCCGACGAAATCGACCTCTATTTCTGCGCTTTCGCTAAAACTATGGCCTGCATCGGTGGCTTTATCGGCTGCAACGATCAGGATATCATTACCTATCTCCGCATGAACATGCGCTCTCAAATCTATGCCAAGAGCCTTCCCATGCCTATCGTTTACGGTGTGAAACGCCGTCTCGAAATCATCAAGCAGCATCCCGAATATCGCGAGAAGCTTTGGACTATCTCCAACCACCTCCAGAGCGAACTCCAGCGCGAAGGTTTCAATACCGGCGTTACCGCTTCGCCCATCACTCCCGTTTTCTTCCCCGGCGATGTCAACCAGGGTACCAACGTGGTTGTCGACCTCCGCGAGAATTACGGCATCTTCTGCTCCATCGTGGTTTATCCCGTTGTGCCTAAGGGCCAGATTATGCTCCGCATCATTCCCACTGCCGCTCACACCATGGAGCAGGCCGACCGCACTATCGAGGTATTCAAGGAGATTAAGAAGAAACTCGATGCTGGCGAGTACAACAAGCCTATGCCCGATATGCGCATCCGCAAATAATATTTGTTGATATGTGAAGAGTGAATGGTGAATTTTGGGCTGAAACCCCCTATTTACTTTTCACTTTTCACTATTCACCATTCACGGAACACACCATGAAATACAAAATTATTTGCAAAAAATGCGGCGAAACCGTCGGCACTTTCGACGAGTGGTTCGCCCACGACCAGAAATGCCCGCATTGCGGCTCTAACTATGCCGAGGTGGTCTACCCCGAGGCCGACTACAGCCGCTTGCCCGAATATTTCAAGGGAGAGGTAAAAAGCCACTTCCAGTATTTTGATTACCTGCCCCTCGAAAACCGCGACAGCATCGTCACTTCCGACGAAGGCGCCATCCCCATGGAGCGCTGGGAGCACATGGAGCGCGAGGCCAAAGAGAAATACGGTATCGACTGCAAGGTCTATATGTATCGCAACGACCTCAATGGCGGCACCCATTCTTTCAAGGATGTCAGCGGTTCGCTGGCGGCTTCTGTCATGAAGGAGCACGGCGTGAAGGAATACTGCCTTGCTTCTACCGGCAACGCAGGTACCGCTTACGCCCATTATTTGGCCAAGGCTGGCATCAAATTTACCTGCTTCAGCCCCAGCTGGGTCGACGAGGAGACCAACAACAGCATCCGCCGCGAAGGTCAAACCCTTGTGGTCAGCAAGGGCTCTTATGGCGACGCCAAGGCCGAGGTGGCCAAATATCACGAGGAGAACCATGTGATGATGTCGGCCGGTAATACCGACCCCATTCGCGTGGAGTCTAAGCGCACCATTGTTTTCGAATGTATGCGTCAGCTGGGCCAGCTGCCCACCGTATACATGCAGGCCGTAGCCGGCGGTACTGCCCCCATCGCATTAGAAAAAGGCTATCGCGATGTGCGCAGCACTTTCCCCGAACTCCGCATGCCCCGCATGATCCTTGTCCAGCAGGACGAGTGCGACCCCATGGTTACTGCTTGGGAATGGGCCCGCGAGCACAATTTCCCCGTAGGTTTCGAGAATAAGTACGAGGCTAAGAAAGACTGCCATACCCGCATCGGCATCCTTACCGCTGCCAACCCCGGCAATTATCCCATCGTGGCACCTCTGGTGCGCAACAGCGGCGGTGATTTCGTCCGTGTAGAGGAAGCCAAGCTGCCCCAGTACGGTGTGCAGATGCGCCGTGAGACGGGTGTCCTTATGGGTCCAGCCTCTATGGTTTGCTATGCCGGTTTCTATAAAGCATTAGAAGAAGGCCTCATCAAGCAGAACGATGTAGTACTTCTCAACGCCGGCGAAGGCACCCTCCGCTCCAAATGGTTCGTCGACGAAGTCGAAAAACTCGAAAGAGCAAAATAATAATCATTATTATTGTACAATTGAGGGGCAACGCAGTAATTGTTGTTGCCCCTCAATTTGTATTGTCTGTTGTGATTTCAATGAATGACTATTGCCGCTTTTTTATTAAGGTGGGTTCTATAAATTCATTTCTTGTTGTTTGATTGGATTGTCGAGCAGATTGCTGTGCGAAGCGATGGCGCATAGCGGGCTATGCAACGTTGCGCAAAAGTGAGAGAAAAGACTGCTGGCAGGCTTTTCCGAACCAAAGCAACGTCTTGTGTCAACAAAACCGAGTGACAAGCAGCAAGATGCCGGCAAGACTTCAAAAGTGCTGAAAAGAATACTATTACCCATCATTCTTGTTTATTTATTTTAATTGGTGAATTTGTAGAACCTACCTTAAATGAAGTGAGTTGAAGATGGTTCGTTTCTTTTCGAGGTTTCGATGTTCATCATTTTCCCAAAAAGCATCTGATGGCTCGAGTAATAGGGCTATTCCTTCTGCAATTCCATCTTTAGTTGAGTAAGTCCAGTGAGAAACAAACTTTTGGACTGAGTAGTTTATCAGACCTCTTGCAGGATCGGCTACACAAACTTTAGCTTTTTTCAAAAAACCGTAATTTGATGTAATCTTATATACTACGACA
The DNA here is from genome assembly GCA_018066145.1 of Candidatus Colimorpha merdihippi. GTDB lineage: Bacteria > Bacteroidota > Bacteroidia > Bacteroidales > P3 > Colimorpha > Colimorpha merdihippi. Next base: position 5,498 of record JAGHRY010000124.1, read on the forward strand.
AAATGATGTTGTTTCCAGTGTACAATACACGGCAATGGTGCTTTATATAGCTCGTCGATAGTTGCATGGATATAAATGCACCGAAATCCGATGCTTTCTGCAGCCTTGCTGAGATTTAATAGACTGACTCCGAATTCGTTGATTTGGCACAATTCCCTTAATGTTTGCAATGAATGTATTTTACCATAGTATTTCGCAACCATTTGTAAACATGATGGCCCGCAATCCACGCTATTTGTTTGCTGCCGGGAAATTGGGAAATGTTTCATAAAAAAGTAGTTAGGGAGGTTTTATTTAATTCCATATTCTTTTGAGTAGAGGGAAATGAGTTTTTATATTGTTTTTTTGAGTTAATAATATCTAGAATGTTGTAGTATCTCATGATGAGGCATTTCAGCGATAACTCTGATGAAATGGTTTTGTAAAAGATGGTTATAGGAACATAGAAATATCAACGTATAGAAGAGAGGGGGGGGCTATTCTTTGGCCACAAAGATTCTTTTGTCAACTTTTTTTTCCTCAGTTGATTCTGATAATGCATAGGTTGAAAAAGGGATGATGGAATTTGCTCTGCAAACAGTAGCAAATATTGTAAAATACTGTGCCGTATATTATTCCCACTTCTCTATTGAAAGTATACTTTTCGATAAAGAAGTGGAAATGTTTACCAGCGGTATTCGTCGCAATCGTTAGGGGGGTGAGTTACATTCAGTAAATTACTATTGTTTGTCTTTCATGAATTTATCGCCAGTTCGTGCTATGTCCTTTAGTGCTATTTGACCGAATCTGTAGGTGATACCGGCCATAATAAAGCGGGTTGGATGTTTGATATATGAGTATGAGAGAAAGTATGGGTTAATAATATTCGTGGATTGGCTGTTCTGATTGAAGAGGTCTTCCACGGAAAGGTATGCTAGCAGTCGTTGTTTGCATAATTCAGCAGAAATACCAAGGTCGATACTACTATATGATTTATTTCTAAGTTGAAGTGCTAGCGTTGATGAAACATAATTGCCATTGACATATATTGTTAGCCATTGTGTTGGATTGGCTGAGGCGTGTACGCGAATGCTATTACAAAAGGCATGATCTTCGAACATTCCTTGGTCTAATACTTGAGTGCTGTAGTGGTAATTGTATCCGTTATAATAAATTTGTGCTTGAAAGAATGGTGCGATGCGGCATAGAATATTTGTTTCGATGCCATAGGCAGATGAATTCCCTATGTTTTGAAAACTCGAATAACCGACAACGGTACCCAAAATGGAATCGAAACCGGCATGAGAAATACCTGAAATATCGTTTACGTTGCTACGCCAATAACCTGTGACAGCTATTCTTCCCAATGAAGGGAAATATTTGTTCCATCCTGCTTGAAAATGGTGCGAATAAGATGGGTCTAACGATGGGTTTCCTACCTCATAGCTGTCGTAGTCGTATTTTTTGATATTGCTTAGTTGGTCGATAGAAGGAGCGCTTGTGCGAAAAGTGTAGTTGACCTTGAATGCATGTCGATTGCGAGTAAGATAAGTTAGGTGGACAGAGGGGGAAAACTCCCAAAATGTGTAATTGTTAGAATCAATCATTGGCATCAGCTGATTTGACTTTAGTTGATTTAAATTTAATCTCATGCCCACTTTGGCTGAAAGTCTGCCGAAAGAATGCATAGCAGTAATAAAAGAGCCATAAGTTAGAGTCGACATGTTTTCTACATAGCTTCGAATGGCATCATGCGATTGGAATAATATTGCTGACCGATCTTTGTCAAATTGATAGTATTTTGCATTTAGGCCAAATTCAAGTTTTCCCATGGCAGAGTATGGGATTGAATACGATGCTTCGGTGTTTAATATACGTTTAATTACCTCGTAATCGTAGTGTCCATAGAAATCGGAACTGTTGGATGAAAAGTTTCTGCTTGAATTATTGGAAAGGTCCGATTTGTAGTCTTGAATATGAGCTATAATATTGAGTTCTTGGCCACTTTTAGGAAAAGCCTTGTTGTACATGAGACCGATAGCCATCATTCTCCCGTCTCTGTTGGATGTGTCGGTATGAACAAAATCGTAGTTTCCTGCATTGAAAATATACTCTTGTCTTTCGTGGGTTGAAATAGAGGCCAAATTTTCCTGCATTCGTGACAGCTCTCCAAAAAATGATACAGCACTTGTTGTATCAATCTGATATGCAATATTGGCGGCAATAACCGTTCCTTTTTGGCCTCCCAGCGTTTCTCCATTGATTGATTCTGTTCGGGATAGATGGTTGTCTAAAAATAGCCGATTTTGGCTATTAGAAACAAGGTTCTTCCCATCATAACCAAAGTTTGCGTAAACATTGGCTGTAATCTTTTCGTTGGAAAAAACATAGGATGCCCAAGGGATTATTTCTGGACTTGAATCAGCTGATCCGCCTAGCATAATAAAATTATTATTGGCAAAAGTCTTTTTGGAAATGATGTTCAGTATTACTCGATTTGACAGGTATCTTGCCGAAGGATTGTCGATTACTTCTATGCGTTCCACCATGCTTGATGGAATTGATTTGAGGTACATGATGAGGTTTTCCCCTGAAAGGTTCATGGGCTGACCATTTTTCATGATTTCAACAGAATATTGTCCTCTGTATGTCACCTGTCCTTTTGCATCCACTTCTATTCCTGGAATGTTGGACATGGCTTTGTCCAATGATAAAGTTTGGACGGATGCATCGTTGCTGATATGGTATATCTCCGATTCTCCTTCGGTTGAATATAACGGTTTTTCCGCAACGATTAATACTTCATTTAGTTGTGTTGATTCTTTGGAAATCTCGATCTGCAATTTGGTTGAATCGGACATAATGGATACGTTTTGAAAATATTTTTCGTATCCAATGGACGAGACTTGGATAAAATAGTCACCGATAGAATCTAAATGGAGAATAAATTGTCCTGAAGCATCCGTTGTTGTACCAGTCAGCAAGGTTGAGTCGTTTTTTGCTAGAATGGAAATATTGGCATAGGGGACGGCATAGTGATTGTTTTTTTCACAGATGTTACCTAGGATGGAAATGGGACTGTTGTTTTGTGCCGAAACATTTGACACGAAAGCCCATGTTATGGCAAGAAAGAGGATTGTTCGTCTCATAATGAATTTGTTTTAGTTATAGAATAACGTATATTTAAATGGATTATTATTTGGGTAAAAAATATTTTTATTACCTATTGGGGCTTTGGGAAATAATGTTGGTGGATAATCATAATTATCGGTACCATAATAAGCAACAACATCTCTTTAAGTTCAAGTAATCAATGCAACAAGTTATATAGTACTCCCCGTTTTTATACAGGTTATACAATGTTTTTAAACGTTACTTAAGCGTTACATATATATCTAAACTTTCTTTCTCCTATTCTAGATGACTATTGTATTATTGCTCCCATGTTTATTTTAAAATATAATAAACGTAGTTGCATTTGTGCCTTGAATTCAGCATTGCGGCTCCTGCAGCCTGATTGTTAACTTTTTCATACCGAACCATTGATATTTAAATTTCGGATAAATATTTGATAAAAATATGCTATTTAGATTTTTTTTTGTAATTTTGCAGATTGTTACTGTATAGAGTATATTACAGATAATTGTGATTGTTTGAATTTATTCATTTGATAATTATCTGACTGTTTTCATGATGTTGGAAGCGTATTGTTCTTCTAGGATTATTTAGTAAACATTTTATATTGTTGAATTAATATGAAATTTGGAAATAAGGTTGTTTGGATTACCGGGGCTTCCTCGGGCATAGGCGAGGCCACCGCCTACCGATTTGCGCAAGAGGGCGCAAAGCTGATTGTTACTGCTCTTGAGGCTGACCTTTTGGACAAGGTGGTAGAAAAATGCAAAACGCTTGGCTCGCCCGATGCCTGCGCCTTACCTTTCGATCTTTCGCAGCTCGACCAGCTGGACTCTTTGGCCGAGCGGGCTTGGAATGCTTTTGGCCGCATTGATGTGTTTTACAACAATGCCGGCATCAGCCAGCGCGGCACTACCGTTGAAACCGAGATGCGCGTTATTCGCAAGGTGATGGATATCGACTATTATGCTCCCGTCATCCTCACCAAGAATATCCTGCCCCGCATGCTGGCTAATGGCGGCGGTCAGCTGGTGGTTACTACCAGCATTGCCGGATGCTTCGGGTTCCCCATGCGCTGCGCATATTCCAGTGCCAAGCATGCCCTGTATGGTTTCTTCGAAACTGTCCAAGCCGAATATTACAACCAAAATATTCGCGTCACCATTGTATGCCCCGGCCGTGTACAGACAAATATCTCGGTCTATGCCCTTGAGAAAGACGGCAAGCGCCATGGCAAGATGGATGCCGGCCAGGCCGGTGGAGTTACTCCGCAGCAGGCTGCCAACAAAATTGTACGGGCAGTATACCGTAAGCGGCGCGAAGTCCTCGTTGGCCGCAAAGAACTCCTGATGGCTTACATCAAGCGGTTTTTCCCCGGCCTCTGCGCCATTTTGGCCCGCAAGGTCAAGTCGATGTAGAAGAAGTATACCTTCACCACTAAGGCTGCAGGGTTCGCTCTGCAGCCTTTAATAGTATTATATAACCTTATTGGATGAAATACATTATTAATAATTTCTTTCATTCAAATTGTGTATGTCAGTGTTTTTTTTGTATTTTTGTGGTGAGAATCAGGTTGCTCCGTTGCATCGGATTTTCAGCCACTCATGGTTGCAAATCCGGCACAGCGGCACTTCGCCAAACAGTCATTGGGGCTATTTGCCAAAATCATCAGAAAGATTGCGTCTTTCACCACATTGCAATAAGTCAAATATCTCACAGGCAAACCTATTTGCCCTGTCATATGTGTTCTAGAATTATTCCGCCAACGGGTTATAGAAAATCTAGAATTGAATTCTAGATTTTCTATAATCGGCATGGGGATGAAATGTTAATTTATCTGTGTTGTATCTATGCGTATATTAGTTATTTGTAATTATATTATCCTAATTGAAAACTAGTACTGCCATATTTAAATCTAGAATCTAGAATGCGTTTTTGCATGTAACATACACATAATTGCGTATAGGCTTTAATAATCCATTCTAGATTCTAGATTTCGTCCTTTATCTAAAGAAAAATCGCCCATTCTACGGGGATCCTACGGGGTTGCTTCGATCTATGGGTTGGACTAACCCCGTAAGATCCCCGTAGAATGAACGGTAGTAGGGCGAAGGAAGAACTATCTTGTAACTGGTATTCGGCGATAATAGATAGGCGGTTTGAGCCAATAAGGCTGGATGTTTTGCGAACTTGGATTAACGTAATAAGGTGGTTTATGGTTCAGTCGAATGAGTCGAACGAAAATAGATGGACTCATTGTTGAATTGTTTATTCAACAGACTCGCGTGCGCATCAGTGGCTGTTGGTGATGATGAATAATTCATACCGCCAATCTGGCGATGTTCGCCTATATCTACAAATAATATGGAGGATCGGCTTATTAGTAGTGGTATCTTTTGCGGAAAGCTAGCACTAGCACCAGGCAAAGGATAAAAGTGAGAGTCTCGGCTATGGTTACTGCCATCCAGATTCCGTCGATGCCGAAAATGAGCGGCAGGATGAATACACAGCCCAGCTCAAATACCAGCGAGCGCGCCAATGCGGCTATAGCCGATATCAACCCGTTATTCAATGCGGTGAATAGCGCCGAAACAAACACGTTCACTCCGCCCAATACAAAACTCAGCATATAGATGCGGTAAGCGCGGGTGGTGAGGTCGAGCAGCTCGGGGTCATAGCCCACAAATATGGCCGAAGTCCACCTGCCGGTGGCCTCGGAAATGCCGGTGATGAGAGTGCCCAGCACAAACATCAGCACCAGGCTGCGCTTGAGCAGATTGTGAAGCTCTTTGTGGTTCTGTGCTCCATAATGGTAGCCGATGATGGGGGTGATGCCGATATTGTAGCCGCAGAAGATGGCAAAAAATACAAATCCCACATACATGATTACCCCATAGGCCGACACGCCGTTTTCGCCCACATAGCGCATCAGCTGAAGGTTGTAGCATACGCTTACCAGGCTGAAGGCAATATTGCCCACGTATTCCGATATTCCGTTGGTGCAGGTTTTCAGTATATGGTGCCATACGATGGGGCTTTTGACCAGTTTCAGCCGGCTGCTGTTGCGTCGCGACGAGAAGTAGAGTAGGGGGAATGCGGCTCCTACTACCTGTGCCAGCCCGGTGGCCAGGGCGGCTCCCGTGATGCCCCACCCCAGTAGGCCTATAAATAGGGCGTCGCCTATCACGTTGGCTACACCGCATACGATGCTCATGATTGTGCCCAGCTGAGGTTTTTCGGCGGTCATATACAGTGACGAGAATGAGCATTGCAGTATGTAGGCCGGCATCATTGTGAGCAGCACCCGGCCGTAGGTGATGCAATAGGGCATCATTTCGCTGCTGGCGCCAAGCCAGCGGGCTATCGAAGGGAAGAATACAAACAGTAATGCCGACAGGGCTATGCCGATAATCCCGTCGAATTTTACCAGCATTGTGAATATGGCGTTGGCTTTGTCGGCGTCGCCTTCGCCCATGGTTTTCGATATCAGGGCGCTTCCTCCAGTGCCCACCATCATGCCTAAGGCACCCACTATCATCAGTGCTGGCCAAACCAGGTTGACCGAAGCAAAGGCTGTGGTACCGGCAAAATTCGATACAAATAAACCGTCCACAATGCCGTATACCGAGGTTACCACCATCATGGCAATACTGGGCATCACCGATAGCACGATTCTACGGTAGTTGAAGTGTCCTGATAGTTCGATATTCATATATATTGTATTTGTGTAAGAGTAAAAAAAAAGCCTCGAATATTATCGAAGCTTTTTTCTGTTGTAGCGGGAATCAGACTTGAACTGATGACCTCCGGGTTATGAATCCAGCGCTCTAACCAGCTGAGCTATCCCGCCATATTTCGTTTGTTTCTCTCTCGAAATCGGATGCAAAGGTACTAATAATTATTGACA
>JAGHRY010000125.1 GCA_018066145.1 Candidatus Colimorpha merdihippi
ACGTCCGCTTCCTCCGAGTTGAGCTCAAAGCGGGTCCTGAGCTCCAACTCATCGAGATGCGACTGGTAACTCATCGATAAAAGCGGGCTGACGCTGCTCAACCCGTCCAAGAAGTAGACTTGGTTCAGGGTGACCGTAAATTCGGAGTCCAAGGCATCGGCCAGGTCGTTCACACCGGCACTTTTTTCCAAGAGGCTGGAACCCAGGACGAACACAATCTCATCCGGGTTCAAGGTGACGCCCTGGTTGCTCATTTGAATGTTGGAATACGAGCCGGAACCCCACCCATAGCTCGTTTCGGTGGCTTGGCTATGCCAGGAATTCGGTATGTCGTCTATGCTGATCTCCATGGTGCCGCCTTCCACGACCAGTTCATCCGTGTAGGTTTGCCTGCCGGGGGAGTTGCCCACGACGAGGGTGCCGCCTGTCTCCATCTTCACCTTGCCGAACGTGCCGCTGCCCTTCAGCACGCCGCCATCTTCAATCTCGCACTGGGTGAAAAGCTGCGCGCCGCTGCTGCGCTTCATCTCGGCAACGCCGCCATCGCTGAGTGTCAACGTGCCGGCGGTGCCCGCGTTCACCAGGCGCCCCTTCCCGGAAACCTCTACATTGCCCAGGCTGCCGTGGTTGACCACATCGCCCTCCCGAACATCCAAGTTCGCAGAGGTGGCGCCTTCCTGGCCTGTGGGCGTCTGCTGGATTTCGAGTGTTCCCGCGCCTGTCTTAAGCAGCGTGTTGTTGCCGGTTGCCTGGCCTACAACCAGCTTGGAGCCGGCCTTCACATCCAGCGTGTTGGTGCCGGCTCCATTCACGCACAGCCTCTCAGCCGTGTGTACTCCCTCCACGGTCAGCAGGCGGTTCTGCGTTCCGCGGCTGCCGTCAAAGATGATATCCTTCACCTCCTGAGTTCCCTCAGTAAGCGTGTACCCCATACTACCCTCAACAGACTGCTTCATGATGATATTGCCGCTCTCTTCGTCAAGAATGTTGAAGTAGTGGTAGTCGTTGCTCAACCTTGAGTTCAGTACAGTAAATGACCACGCCTTATAATATACAACATTGAATTCGTTTTTTGCGGCTAGCGTTTCGTAACCTTCAAAATAGGATAGCAGTACGGGAACCTGTTTGAGGGTCGTCGGGTCATGGTCGGAATCCGAAAGGTATAAATTGGTGATGACCTGCTTAGAATCATCGTAGTCCACTCCCCAAAGAGTGACTGAGTGGCCGTCTGACGAACCGTCGAACCCCCATGTAAGCTCTACGCCATATCCGTTGCTAATGTATGAGACGAGCGTTCTACTGAATACTTTAGCATTTTGTAACTCGTCCAGCTCGAAAACTTTAAGGTCCACATCGCGTACACCTGGATTATATCCGAGGTCCGTAACTAGGGATTTGGAATAATAGCCTCCCCCGCTATCTTGCATGGGGTTGCGCAGCGGTGCATTGCCGTATGTACCATCTAGCCACCAGTGGAGTCCCAGTTCCGCGTGCCCGCCCACGTTTGCAAAGGTATCCCTGTATTCGTCCCAAATGGTTGGTAGGTCTTTGGGTGCCTCAATTTGGTAGTCCTGTTGCTCTTGCCACCAAGCAACAAGATTGCTACTGGCTGCGGCCCAGCACAGATAATTGTCATCTCGGGTGCCACGCTCCTTTTCAGCATCGAACCAGCCCTCTGCTGTTCTATAATCGTTTTGGTCTTTAAGGGTGATGCCTGTTACCCAATAGGTTTTAGTCTCCGCTTTCGCGGCATGGGGCATCATCGGCATCAGCGCGGCTATCAGCGCAAGGAGTGTCAGTGCCTTTTTCATTGCTGTGGAGAAAGGTTGGAGGCCCGGTGCCCCATACGGGCGCTCAGTTTGATTCTTCATTCTACCATCCCTCCCATACAGGGGCAAGAATAAAACGCGGAGGTTTTGCGGAATGTTGGTGCAATGATGGGTGCGAACGGGTGCATGAGAGCTGCAATCCTTGGTGTGAATCCACCCCGCATCCGTCTTCGCGCGTAGCGCTACGCCGTGACAGGCATGCGGGGTTCCGTTAATGTTAATGCGGAGGGGGAAACCACGTTGGTACGTCTCGGCACAGAACCCTGCCGTATGGCAGGGTGGATTAGCGCCAACGCCCGCCAACCAACCACACCTATTCGCGCCAATTTATTTGCGCCGACGCGCGCACAGCCCGGCAAACGCCAGCATGGCCAACGTGCCCGTGGCGGGTTCCGGAACCGGGGGCGCCGCCTGGTACAGACCCACGTTCAAGGTGGCGTTCATGATTATGGAAGTGCCTTGAACGACAAACTCCACATCCTGGTCATTGATCACCGCCCGAATCCTGTTGGAAACAATGTCCGCTTCCTCCGAGTTGAGCTCAAAGCGTGTCCTGAGCGCCAGTTCATCGAGATGTTGCCGGTAACTCCCCGATAAAATATCGCTCATGCCGTTCAAGTCATCTATGAAGTAGACCCCATTCAGCCTGACTGTAAAGTCGGAGCCCAAGGCATCGGCCAGGTCGTTCACTCCGGCGCTTTCTTCCAAGACGCTGGAACCTAGGACGAACACGATTTCATCGGGGTTCAAGGTGAGACCCCTGTTGCTCATTACAATGGTGGAATAATTGCCGGAACCCCACCCATAGCTCGTATCGGTGGCTTGGCTACGCCAGGAATTCGGTATGTCGTCTATGCTGAACACCATGGTGCCGCCTTCCACGATCAGTTCATCTGCGTAGGTCTGCCTGCCGGGGGAATTGCCCACGACGAGGGTGCCGCCTTCCTTCACCCGCACCTTGCCGAACGTGCCGGTGCCCTTCAGCACGCCGCCATCTTTAATCTCGCACTGGGTGAAAAGCTGGGCCGCGCTGCTGCGCTTCATCTCGGCAACGCCGCCATCGCTCAGGGTCAACGTGCCGGCCGTGCCATCGTTCACCAGGCGTCCCTTCCCGGAAACCTCTACATTGCCCAGGCTGCCGTGGTTGACCACATCGCCCTCCCGAACATCCAGGGTCCCCAGGGGCGTGCCTTCCTGGCCTGCGGGCGTCTGCTGGATTTCGAGCGTACCCGCGCCTGTCTTGACCAGCGTGTTGTTGCCGGTTGCCTGGCCTACAACCAGCTTGGAGCCGGCCTTCACATCCAGCGTGTTGGTGCCGGCGCCATTCACGCACAGCCTCTCAGCCGTGCTCA
>JAGHRY010000027.1 GCA_018066145.1 Candidatus Colimorpha merdihippi
GATTCTAGACGGCATCTTTCATATTTTCATTCGGTTACAATGCACCGCATTGCGCCCTCACTCAAATATGAAATCTGCTCGCCAATAATCAAAAATCGTTTGAAAACCAATTATTAGAAGTCACCTAGAATTATTTTTGCGCATTTTGCGCATTTCGCGGTTAATAATTAATTGGCGGCTGCCGCCCCATCAAAATTCACAAATATTGTTTATCGCGTCAATTGTTTAAAACGAGCCACCTTCAAACGGAGGTTAATCTCCTGATCATAGAGGTCGTTTTGAGCCTGTTGCAACAGCGTTTGAGCCTCCAAGAAATCACTTGTTCCCAACATACCTGCCTGGTAGTAGTTTCTTACCTCAGCCAGATTCTCTTCGGCATCGCTTACCGCCTGTTTCTTTAATTCAACCAGCGTTGCAGCCTCTGTTGCTTCATTGTAAGCTTGACGCTGCTGCAGTGCCATCTGCTGAGACCCATCCTCCAAACGTATCTGCGCCATCTGCAGTTCTATATTCTGCTTCTGGTGCTTATGATATGTCTCCCATGCCTGCGTCAAGGGAACCGTAAGAGTGGCGAACACTAGTCCGTTGTGCTTGAAGCCCTCACTGAACATGTTATTGGCGCCATACGTTGCCCCTACGCTCAACTGGGGCAAGGCTTCGCCTACAAGCATCTTCTTCTTCAACATTTCCGCATCAACGGCCTTCTGCAACAATTGATACTCCTTGCGATGGGACGGATTGAAGGAATTGCTGTCCGAGCTAAACAGTGCCATCTCGGGCATTGAGAAGGTGAACGTTGCAGTATCAGAGTAACCCATTCCAATATACTGCATTAAGGCTCGGAGAGACATCTCAAAGCCATTTTCCAATTGAGTCATCAGTGATTTATACTCGTTCTTCTTCAGGCGAACCTTCAACAAATCGTTCTTACTGATTACGCCTGCCGCTGTGCCCGACATAGCATCACGTTCGAGCGTATCCAGCAGTCTTATTGCCATCTCCAAAGTGGCTGCCTTCTCGTACAGGGAGGTCACTCTATAATAATTCTCAGCCACGGTCAATCGCACCTCATCCTCGGTCATCATCTGCTGAATCTCTGCCACATCGATGCCCAACCGAGCCAGTTTATTCCCATTAATGATACGGCCTCCAGCAAAGACGGGTTGCAGAGCCACTAGATTGGCAAAGGCGCCATAGGTGAGCGCTTGAAGGTTGACATCAAGTTCAAGATTCTCGATATAATTGCCAAACTCCTCTTCTATCAGTTGTCGCAACGCATCTTCATTGATAACAATACCCCGATAGGAGGCTTCCACGTCAATGGTTGCACCACTTTCGGACGAATGCAGGTCTATTATGGGCGACAGGGAATGGAAACATCCTGCCTGGGCGCTCAATGTGGGAAAGTACTTGGTGTATGCCGCATCCTTGGTGGCTTTGGCAGCATCTACCTGCAGGCGTGCCTGTCTGATCTTAGCCTGATTGCGCAACGCCATAGCCTCACAGCTGTCGAGTGTCATCGTAATAATACCCCGACCATCCTGCTGCTGTGCAAAGGAGGGAAGACCCAATAATATTAGAACGATTATAGAGATGTATTTTTTCATTGTTGCTCTTCTCTTTGTTGCCTTTTCCTGCGGAGATGCCGAATCAGCAAAATAATGAATGTAGTAATCATTGTTCATTTGATGGTTTGGTTTTTCTTGTCAAAAAGCTTCCAATATGCCACAGGAAGCACGGTAACGATTAATAGAATAGCACAGATAGTGCCGAAACAGATCACAATACCCATAGGCATCCAGAGGGTGCTCTTATGGATAATCATAGGAATAACGCCAACAGCAGTGGTGGCGCTGGTAAGGAAGATGGGGCGCATACGACGGCGACCTGCCTCGTAGGCTACCTCTCTAATGGACAAGCCCTCCTCGCGCAATTGTTCGGCATAGTCGAACATCACGATGGTATTGCGGACATTGATTCCGATAAGACTTACTATACCGATGATGGCTGTCAGGCTTACGTCCTGGCCGAATATCCATAGTCCCACAAAGGCACCCAGCAGACACAAAGAGGTTCCACACAAAGCCAACAGGGTGAGTCGAATCTTCTTAAAGTTGAATAATAGGAAGAAGAACACAATGAGGATAGCTGCTATTAATCCTATTATAATACCGCCCATATTGTCGGCATTGACGGAGTTCAGTCCGCCATAGCTCATCTCGATATCCTCGGGAAGCATCTCCTTGAACTCCCCTTCAAGATAGGGTTTGAGCTTTTTCATTACTACGGGTTGGCTGCCACCAAACTTCAATTCGGCAGCAACGGACAGACAAGGCATACCGTTATTATGGGTGATTTGTGCAGGTTTCCAGTCGGGTTCGATGGTAGCCACCTGACGCAAGGGTACCCATACACCTGGGAATGCCGTAGGGATTAACGTATTCTCTAGGTCGGCGAAGGTGTGTTGGGAGCCAAGATGAATCGAGGAAGAATCCAGCGTTTGACTGGGGTTGTCCACCTTGAGCTGTATGGACACCTTATACTCGTCTTCCCAAATGGAGCTGATGGGCATACCACCAAATAGAGAAGCTAGGTTAGCTGAAAGTATAGCCTTCGATACGCCTAATCTCGATGCCTCCTCGGGCTTAAGCTGTATTTTTACCGTTGGCACATAGCCGTCCCAATCGCTGTGAACCCATTGCAGGTCGTCAGTAAATTGGTTCAAGAATGCCTTTAAGGTGTCGCCATATTGACGCAATGCCTGCTGGTCGTAACCCTTTAAGCAAATCTCTATCGGACTGTTTACCATTTGGTAATCCAATTGTTTTACGAGAACAACTGCCTCGGGGAAGGAATCAATATAGCTGTCCTTATACCGTTTTATTACCCCCTCGGTGGCACCATAGCTGGTGGTATTCACAATCATTTGAGCATAGTTCTTGGCAGGACGCTTGGGCATATACGAAGCCATGAAACGTGGCGAACCGTTGCCCACAAAGGTCGTTACCGCCTCTACGCTGTCGCACTGGTGAAGCACTGCTTCGAACTTCTGGCAGACCTGTTCCGTCTGCTGCAGGGTTGCACCCTCAGGGAGATACACCTCAACGGCAAAGCTGTCGCGTTCGGCCTTAGGCATCAGCTGCAAAGGAAGATGCAGGAACAGAGCCACAGCCAGCACTACCGAGCCTATTCCGGCAGCCAGGGTGTACCATGGATGGTTGAAACATCTTGTCAATAATTTCTCATACCCCTGCTGTAACCACACGAAGAACCTGCCTTGTGCGCTCTCAAACCACCTGTTGAATCGGGTAAACACACCCGACTTGTTTCCCAAATGCGCAACGAGTGGCGCACGCTCTTTCTCTGGTTTAATCATCTTAAACTCCAGGTAAGGGGTAAGCAGCATAGCCAGTGCCAATGAAATAAAGAGCGAGATAGCAATGGTGGTGGGGAAGAACTTCACAAAGTCACCCAAAGCGCCCTCCATGGTGAACAGGAAGGGGAAGAAGATAGCGGAAATGCTGATAGTGGCTATCACTAGAGGGGTGAAGAAGGTCTTGGCGCTTGCCAGAGCCGCATCCCAAGGCCTCATTCCGTGATGCAGGTTATCCATATAACCATCAATCATCACAATCGAGTCGTCCACAATCATACCCAGCGTCACAATCAAAGCAGCAAGGGTAACGGTGTTCATCTCGTAGCCAATGATATACATTACGGATATGGTGATGGCGGTAGTTAGCGGAATCTCGATGGCTGGAACCATGGCACTGCTGAAGGGGAACAGCAGTAGCATCACCGCAATCACTACGAGTATTGCCGTCATCAAGTCGGCAAGAAACGACCAAATGCTATCGTCGACCACCTTGGGAAGGTCGGTTATTCTATATATATTCACCCCGTCGGGAAGCGTGCGTTGAAAGTCTGCCATCACCTTGTTCACCTCCTCGCCAAACTTCACAATATTGTTACCTTGGCGCATGTCGAGCGAGAGCACCAGCGCATCCTTGCCGTCTTTGGTGATGAACGAACTAGGTTCTTGGTATTCGCGAACGATGTTGGCCACATCCTTGAGCCTAATGGAATGGCCATCGGGAGCGGTATAGACTACCAGTTGACCCAACTCCTGCTCGCTCTGAATAGGGCTATCTACGTAGATGGGAACGCTCATCCAGGGGTTGTCCACCGTACCGCCGACGCTCTGCAGACCCTGAGTTACCAATTGCGCAGTGAGTGTAGACTGACTGATGCCATAGGTGGCAAGTTTGGTCTTATCTACATAAACACTCAGCACCTCCTTCTGTTCGCCGTAGATACGGATATTGTTGGCAGCAGGAATGGCTCGCAGACGGGTCTTCAACTGGTTCATATAACGGCCCATCTCACGGTAGCTCTTATCCTTCGACTCCATCGTAATCAGGATGGCAGAAGCGTTGTCGAAATTATCTATTACAGCCAGGGCCAACACGCCAGGGGGCAGTTGCTGCTTGAAATCATCCAGTCCGTGACGAATCTTCGACCAGGCGATAGTCTGATTCTTTACGCTGTTGTCGAGGGTGATGTTGACGTAAACGATGCCCTCCTTGCTGTAGGAATAGGTCTTATTCTTGTTGACTTCAGGGAAAGAAAACAGGAAATCCTCCAAGGGGATGGTGAGCTGTTGCTCCACCTCGTCGGCGCTGGCTCCGGGATACACGCCCGCTACGATGCCCAGACGCATGGTAAACTCAGGGAACTCCTGCTTGTTCATCTTATCCAAACCAAAGATACCAAACGCAACCAATATCCCTACTAAAAGGAATACGATCTTGCTGTATGCCATGGTTGTTTCAAGAAATCCGTGAGTTTTCATTTGCCTTATTTGATTGAATCCTGTTTATGGATGAAAATGATTAATATCTTACCTTTGTTCCGGCAGACACCTTGAGCATACCATCTACAATCACCTTATCCCCGCTGCGCAAGCCCTCGCTTACCAAAACGCCATTTCGGGTAAGATCGGAAATGGTCACATAGCGTTGGGCAGCACAGCTATCCTCTACCACCCACACGAAGCGTGCGCCTTTGTTATCCAACTGCACGGCACGATTGGGAATCTCTATCGTGCTGACCTTTGCTGTGTCTGCAGCAAGCCCTGCTTCATCCTTTATCTGAACGCGACACACCATACCGGGTAGCAGTTCCTTGCACTTCTCCTTTAGTCGGATACGAACCATATAGCTGTGGGACAACGGGTCGGCATTGGGGTTGCGCTCCTCTACTTTGCCAGCAAACTCCTGTCCTTCCAGTGCATTCACCCACACGCTGGCATCCTGCCCCACCTTTACATGATTTATATTACCTTCGGGAATGCTTGCTTTTACGTACATGCCGTCAAGCCCTACCAGATGCATTACCGGTTGGAAAGCGGTTACGGAGGTACCTACCTCGATGTTGCGGTTGCTGATCGTACCTGCTGTGGGGGCACGCAACTCGCAGTCGGAAAGGTTCTTCTTGGCAATCTCTGCCACCGATTGTGCCTGATTCAACTGTGTCTGCACTTCGGTCCACTTCACCTCTGGCAACGAGCCTCGGTCGTACACCTGCTTGGCACGGTCGTAGCCATCCTGTGCTTGATCTAGGGTGGCTTTGGCGGCACGATAGGAGTTGAGGGCGTTGCTGTTGTCTACCTTTGCCAGCAGTTGACCCTGCTGCACCTTCTGCCCATCCTTCACATATACAGCCGTTACCCTTCCGCTAGCACCAAAGCTTAACGATGAGGAGAAGGCCTCTTCGATGGTGCCGGCATACTCGTGCGAGGTCTCTGCACACGAGGTGCTTACCTCCATCACGTTCACCTTCACCACTCGCTCGTCGGATGCTTTCTGGTGATGAGAACAGCCTACGCTGAGAGCCACAACGAACAATATTAACAGATGGTTTCGCATAATCTTACCTTACTTTAAGCATCTTCTTTCTTTAAGAATCTTCTACTTGCGCATCACCTTACTTTAGGCGTTTCCAAGTGGCGTTGATTCCGACAGCGGGGATGCCTTTGTAGTAGCGAGCCTGCACATCGGAACCATTCTTTGCCAGTTTGAACTTCACGCTGAACTTCTTGCCGCTATAGGGGTCGTACAGCGTTCCGTCCACCCACTCGTCGCCTTCATACTTGATGTTCCAGAACATGATGATTTCTTCGGGTTTGCGATTGCGAAGCTTGGGATCGGAGTTCTTCTCGTCGGTGCGGGGAGTGCCGTCGGGGTTGGTGGGTTTGTTCACCCAGGTGATGCGGCCCGTGTAGGTGCCGTTCTTTGCTTTGGTTACGAGCACCTTTGCCACATCGTCTGAGAAGGGAGACTCTACACGATACAATCCCAATAGTTTGTCGCCATTGCCCTGTGCAAAAAGCGTAGTACCCAGGCTCATCATGGCCACCAGTAATATTGTGCTAAGAAGTTTCTTCATTTTATTAATAGTTTTCTTATTTTTGCGTATTTTGTACAAGTTTACTTGATATTCTTGCTGTTCATCGGTTTTTTTGCGCGTCCGTGGCGCCAAAGTTCGTGCATTTCCTGCAGTGTGAGGTCGGAAACGGAGCAGCCTCTGTCTCTAGCTGACTGCTCAACGAAGGTGAATCGTTGCTGGAACTTCTGATTGGTACGACCCAGCGCATCGTCGGCATTGATGCCTTTGAATCTGCCCCACTTGATGAGTGCAAAGAGCAAATCTCCAAATTCCTCCTCTATGTGCTCTTGGTTGCCTTCGACGAACGCCTCGTTCAACTCCTCGTATTCCTCTTTTACCTTCTCGAAAGCCATGTCGGCCGTGGGGAACTCGAAGCCCATGCCTGCTGCCTTCTCTTGCATTCGGATGCTCTTTACTAGGGTGGGCAACGACGCGGGAACACCCTCCAACACCGACTTCCTACCCTCCTTCATCTTCACTTTCTCCCACTCGGGAATGGGTTCCTTGCCGCCTACCATCTCGCCTTCACGGTTGGGAAGGGCTATGTGGGGATGACGCGAAACCAACTTGTCGCAGATTCCGTGTAGCACTTCCGACGTGCTGAAGAGGTTCTCATCCTCTGCTATCTTGGCGTAGAACAGGAGGTGCATGAACAAATCGCCCAGTTCTTTGCGCATTTCCGATGGATTCTTTTCGAGAATAGACTCCGATAGTTCGTAGGTTTCTTCTATGGTGAGATAGCGCAACGAATCGATCGTTTGCACCTTGTCCCACGGGCACTCTACGCGTAGGATATCCAGTATCCTACTCAGTCTCTCGAACGCCGATAACGCCTTGCTATCTTCTTTGTTTTCCATTCTTTTTACTTACTTTTTTGATTACTTTTAATCTATATTTTGACCGACTCTTACTTATATTTTGATAATTTTTAACCTGTTGGATGAATTAATCTGTTAATAATTTCTTAAATAAAGTTGTGTATGTCAATAATTTTTCGTATTTTTGTAGTGAAAATCAAGTTATTAAAAAATCATCATCTTGCACAACTTTTATGCAAAGTACGCAAAAATTCTTGATATATGCATGCGTTTCTCGAAAAATCTCGTCAATGTTCCCAGAAGAGGTGTCGTGCCCAAGTTCTCGGACCTAGAAGTAATTGCCTTGTCGATAACGGCAGAATGTATCAGCATTGATAGCGAGAACTGCCTGTTTGTTTGGATGAATCGTCATAAAGATAGGATTCCTAATTTGATAAGTAGGAGACAATTCAATACGAGGCGCAAACTAACCATCTCGGTTTGTAATGCCATCCGCGAACTTATGGCCAACGTAATCGATGGCGGTGAGTCGTTCTTTTGCATTGACTCAAAACCCATCAAGGTGTGCCGTATCGCCAGGTCCTCAAGATGTAAACTTGGCAAGTCCGACTACGAAACGGCTCCATCCTTTGGCTTTTGTGCTTCACAAAACACATATTACTATGGATACAAGCTTCATGCTGTCTGCGGCCTGAGCGGAGTCATCCATTCCTTTGTCATTACTAAGGCAAACGTTCATGATATTAATTACTTGAGGGATGTAAAATATGAATATCACGACTGCAGTATCTTTGGCGATAGGGGCTATATCAGCGCCTCAATGCAGCTGGATCTTTTCGAATCGGCCAACATTCGCTTGGAAGTTCCCTACAGATTGTATCAGAAGGATTGGAAACCGACCTTTATCCCTTTTGCAAAGGCCAGAAAGCG